>SBGO01000056.1 GCA_006226565.1 Deltaproteobacteria bacterium
GCTTCGACGGGACCGTCGCGACCGACTGACGGCGATCCCGACCCGGCCTCCGGAAGGCCCGCGAGCCCACGCTCGCGGGCCTTCCGCCTTTTGTGGGCCGCGGCACGTCCGGCGACGAGCACGACGCGCGCTGCGTCGGGCGGCGGCCGCGCGGCCGCGGGTTGCCGGCCGGGGTTGAATCACTTTGACAGTCGCGCCTCACGGCGTTAGCGACTCAGAGTTGAGTTACGCGTCCGGGACGGCCGCGTTCCTGAGTGAGGTTTCCGTGAGAACGATTCGTCTGCTCCTCCTCGGCTCTCTCCTGAGCCTCGCGCTCGCCGCCTGCGACGCGGCCGAGCCCTCGACGCCCACGCCCGCGGCCCCCGCGGCGACCGTCGCCGCCCTCGACGACGCGCCGGTCCAGGTGCTCGACACCGGGCACTGGTCCCAGGGGGTGGGCACCTGCCTCAGCGAGCAGCGCTTCTGGGTCGATCTGAAGGTCCGCAACGACGCGTACCAGAAGGAGGTCGGCATCCTCTGGACGAACAACGACTGGGCCAGCGTCAAGACCACGATGGCCGTCTACGAGAAGCCCCTCGAGGACGGCTGGGAGCAGTGGGGAGTCGACATCAGCGTCGGCACCCTCTTCTGCTACCAGACCCCGCACGAGATCGAGGTCGCGGCCTTCGCGCGCATGGCCGGCGCGGCCTACTGGGATCCGGGCAACAACTACTACATCTACAACGCCGTGGACGCCGACCAGCCCGTGCGCCGGCTGTCGTCGGAGGTCCACATGGAGGCCGGCAAGGGCGTCGTGATGACGGGCCGCGTCCGGGTCCTCGACCTGGCCTTCGACAAGGTCGTCGCCGTCCGCTACACGACCGACGGCTGGGCCACCTGGGACGAGGCGGAGGCCTACTGGCTCGCCGGCGACGACTGGGAGTTCCGCGCCGAGAACGTCGCCCAGGAGCCGCTCCCCGAGAAGGTCGACTACGCCGTCCGCTACGTGGTCCTCGGTGAGGAGCACTGGGACAACAGCGGCGGGAACGACTTCCACCACGCCCTCGCGCCCGTCTTCTCGCAGGGCTACACCTTCGCCGACATGGACGCGCCCCTCTCCGGCGTCCTGACCCTCGGCGGCAGCTTCCGCAGCGACCTCCCCATCAGCAAGCTCGAGAGCCGGGTGGACGACGGCGCGTGGGGCGACGGCGGCAACGCCGTCTTCTCCACCCTCGACCTGGCCGACGGCGCCCATCACGTCGAGGTCCGCGCCACCCTCGCCGGCGGCGGGACCGTCTCGGACACCGTCGCGTTCAACGTGAAGAACACCATGACCCCGGTCGACTCCTGGATCCCCGACCACGGCAACCCCGCCTCCTCCGCCGACGCCTGGGCCCTGGCGACCGACACGAGCGGGCGCATCTACCTCGCCCCCGGCAGCTCCTGGGGCGCCTCGGGGAGCGTCCTGCGCTACGACGCCCTGGGCGACGACGCGCCCTCCCTCGTCTACCCGGCCCTGCCGAGCGGCCGCCACCCCGACGCCCTCGCGGTCGACGCCGCGGGCCGCCTCTACGCCGTCGGCTCCTACATGGACAAGGCGCTCGTCCGCTTCACGACCGCGGGCGCCCTCGACCCCGCCTTCGGGGACGGCGGCGCGGTGGACCTGAGCGGCTCCTTCGACGGCTCTACGGTCTGCTACGCCGGCGCGGTCGCGGTGAACGCGCACCACGCCTACGTGACCGACACCTGCAACCGCCGCGTCCTGCGCTTCACCCTCGACGGCACCTTCGACGACGCCCTCGGGATGCCCGACAGCTCCACCCGGATCCCCGGCGGGATCTTCGCCGACGCCGACGGCGTCTGGGTCCTGCGCTCGCACCAGGTCTTCCGCATCGACGACGCGGCGGACCAGCCGATGAGCCACGGCGAGGTCATCGCCCTGTCGCCGACCGTCAGCAACCCGCAGGGCCTCACCCGGGGCGCCGACGGCGTCTTCTGGACCGGCGAGGGCGTCAGCGGCCTCCTCGCCATCGGCGCCGACGGCGCGCGGCTCGGGAGCTGGTGGGGCGGCGGGGACTACGACGTCTTCGGCGCCTTCCACCTGCCCCAGGACGTCTGCCCCCTGCCCGGCGGCGACGTCGTCGTCCTCGGCGCCTCGGGCCCGCGCCTGGTCCGCTTCGACGGGACCGTCGCGACCGACTGACGGCGCTCCCGCCTCGCGCGCCGAAGGCCCGCGCGCCCACGCTCGCGGGCCTTCGCGTCTCCGGGGCCCGGTTGGCCACCGACGCACGAATCCCCTAGACTCCCCGCACACGGTCCATCGAACCCTGCTCCAGCCCTGGATTCGTCTCCGTCGGGAGGTCCCATGACGTCCGCCGTCGTGTTGCTCGTCGCCACTGGCCTGCTCACCGCCGATCCGCCGACCTACGTCGTCGAGGAGCTCGACTTCACCTGTCCCCTGGTGGTCGGCATCGACGACGCCGGCGTCATCTACGGGAGCGAGGGGCAGGGCCGGATCTGGGCGCGCCACCCCGACGGCGAGGTCACCTACCTGGAGGTCACCGACCCGAAGTTCGAGACCTACTACGGCTCGAACGCGGTCGCCGTCAGCGCCGCGGGGCGCGTGACCGGGAGCGCCGAGGTCCGCGTGGACGGCCACAACAAGGAGCTGGTGGTCGTCTGGGACGGCGCCGGCGCGCCGACGGTGCTCGACGTGCTCTACCCCGACGGGGACACGCCGGACTTCCCCGCCAAGGAGCGGGCCATCGCCCTCAACGCCGCCGGCGACCTGCTCGTCGACGTCCACCTCGGGCCCTGGCTGCGGGTCGTGGGCGGCACCCCCGAGGCGCTCCCCGCGACCCCGTGGCCCGAGGGCTGGTCGCTCACCCCGCGGGCCATCGGGCCGAACGGCGTCGTCGTCGGGGGCGGGCTCAAGCCCGGCCCGCTGCTCGGCGCCGACCGCGGCTTCTATCTCGGCGCCGGCGATCCGGTCGAGATCCCGCCGCTCGGCGACCCCGCCGCCACCAAGAGCAGCGCCTGGGGCATCGACGCCGAGGGGCGCGTGTTCGCGACCTCCACGCCGTACAACGGCAGCGGCAGCACCCCCTACCGGTGGTCCCCCTCCGCCGGGGTCATCGACCAGGGGGACGGCACGCGTTCCTTCTACTTCCGCGCGGTCAACGGGCCCGGCGTGGTCGTCGGCGCCACGCAGCCGGTCGAGGCGGTCAACGGCGGCAAGGGCCTGCTCTACCTCGACGGGGAGATCTACGCGCTGACGGACCTCGTCACCTCGTCGACCGAGATCGGCGCGCCCCACGGCATCAACGACCGCGGCGTGATCCTCGCGCCCACGAGCCTGGCGCGGTGCGCGGTGCTCACCCCCGCGCGGGCGGATCTCGAGGTCACCCTCGCCACCCTCGAGGCGTGCGGCGAGGGCGAGGTCTGCGTCCAGGCGACGGTCACCAACCACGGCCCCGCGCCCGCCGAGGGCGTCACCCTGACCGTCTACCCCCCGGGGACCACCACCTGGGTCCCGCTGGTGGAGGCGCCCGGCGACTGCGTGGCGGCCGGCGACGCGTACCGCGCCGACTGCCCGATCGGCCGCATGTCCGTCGGCGAGTCCGTCGGCCGTACCTTCCGCTTCCAGGTCGCCCAGAGCGGCCTCCACGCCTTCTCCGCCGAGGTCACCGGGAGCCTCGAGGACCCCGACGCGACCAACGACACCGCCAGCGCGTCGACCACGGCCGACGCGAAGCCCGGCGGGACGACCGCCCCTCCCCCGGGGTCGGAGGCGGACCTGCGGATCGAGGTGCGCCCCAGCATCCTGGGCGACATCCGCGGAGAGTACAGCGACAAGAACCCGCGCTTCCTCGTCGTGGTCACCAACGACGGTCCTGGCGACGCCGTCGACGTCGTCGTCCGGGTCACCGCCGTCCTCGAGGGCGACTGGGCGGGCAACGTTCAAGTCGTCGTCTGGGACGAGGGCGGCCTGGACGAGTGCTCCGGGACGGACCCCATCCAGTGCACGCTCAGCGCGCTGCCGGCCGGCGAGAGCGCTCAGCTCGTCCTCGTCCCGGACGTGCTCGGCGCGGAGCTGGTCCCCACCGTGGACCTCCGCCTCGAGGCGTCGGTGCTCGCGCAGGTCGACGATCCGAACCCCGCGAACGACTCGGCCGCCTACACGGAGACCCTGCTCGACATCCGCCGCGTCAGGCCCACCGAGCCCGGCAAGTGCAGCGGCGGCGACGCCAGCCAGGGCTTCCTGTGGCTCCTGGCCCTGCTCGTCGGGCCCGTGAGCCTCGGTCGGCGGCGCGCGCGGAGGACGCCCCGGTAGCCCGTCGGGCGGCGCGGCTACGAGCGCAGGATGCTCGCCATCTTCTTGCCCCGGGCGAGCTCGTCGACCAGCTTGTCGAGGTAGCGGATCTTCTGCATGAGCGGGTCGGCCACCTCCTCCACGCGCACGCCGCAGACGACCCCGGTGATGCGCTCCGCCAGCGGGTTCATCCGGGGCGCCCGCGCGAAGAAGGTCTCGAGATCGACCTCGGCGGCGACGGCGCGCTCGAGCGCCTCGCCCGCGTAGCCCGTGAGCCACGCGATGACCTCGTCGACCTCCGCCTTCGTCCGGCCCTTCTTCTCGGCCTTCGCGACGTAGAGCGGGTAGACCTTCGCGAACGGCATCGCGAAGACCCGCGGCCTGGCGGGGGGGGCGCCGCTGGGCCGCGGCTCGCGCGTGGTGGGCTTCGTCGTCATGCCGCAGACGCTACCACCTTCGCCGCTCGCCGAGGAAGCGCGCGGCGGGAGGGGCGGGCCTACTCCAGCGACAGCGTGACGCTGACGTCCCCGGGGCCGAGGACCGCCTTGAGCTCGGCCGCCGTGACCCCGTCGACCTTCCCGAGCCTGGTGAAATTCCAGGAGTTCGGGGCGTAGTAGATCACGAACGCGCTGCCCTGGTAGAGGATGAGGTCGCCGGCCTCGGTCGTGATCTGCTCGTCGTTCCTCGGCAGGGTGGTGCCGAGGCTCCCGACCTTCTCCATGTTGCCGTAGTCTTCCATGGCGATGGTGAGCGGGCCTTGCGCGAGCAGCGCCTTCAGGGCGCGCGTCGAGGAGTTGTCCACGAGCGTCGCCGTCAGCGCGCGCTCCCCGATCTGAAGCTTCATGGTGTTCTCCTGGGCCTCTACGGCCACCGTGTCGGAGGAGGCCGTGTCCTCGGTCTCCTCGTCGCTCGCTCGCGTGTCCTCGGCCTCGTCGTCGCTCGCCACCGTGTCCTCGGCCGTGTCGTCGGCCTCGTCCTCGCCCGCTCGCGTGTCGGAGACCGTGCTCTCGACCGTGTCGTCGTCCGACGGGGTGCTCGTCTCGGCGTGGCCCGTGGCGCATCCGCTCCACGGACCCCACGCCACCAGCGCCGCCAGGACCCATCTGCGTGTCATGTCGTCTCTCCATCTCGGGCCGCCAGCCGGCGGAGCCGTCGTCGCAGGTGCGCCACTACGCCGTGCAGTGACACGTCTGGCCGCCTCGTCGTTGCGTCCGGGGATGCTCGAGCGCGGCCCCCGACGGGGCGTGCTCGGATCGGCAGATCACCTCGCACGCCCCCGGCTCCGCCGCGCCGCCGTCGTCGATGAGCCGACCGATGGCGTCCGCCACGATACGCCCCGACCGCGGGTTCTTCACGCTGTCGATGGTGCCGGTGACGGTCGCGTTCACCTCGCTGTTCTCGAACGCGAGGTCGCACCCGATCATGGTGCAGTCTTCGAGCACCAGCCCGTGGGCGTAGCAGAGCGGCTGCGTCCCCTTGAGGGTGCACCGCACCAGGCGGAGGTTCTCGGAGTACCAGCCGAGGTACTCGCCCTCGAGCACGCTGTCGTACACCGTCACGTTCCGGCTGTGCCAGAACGCGTCCTTGGTCTCCAGATGCGAGCCCCTGATGGTGACGTCCGCGACGTACTGGAAGGAGTACTTGCCCGTCAGGGTCACGCGCTCGAGATCGAGGTGCGTAGCGAAGAGGAACGGGTACTCCGACGCGATCGACGAGCCCGCGATGCGCACGCCGTCGCACCGCCAGCCGAGCTCCGCGGAGGCGATGACGCTGTCGCGGATCGTCACGTCCGTGCACTCTCGGAGCGCCTTGATGCCCCTGAGCTCGCACCCGCGGAGGGCCAGGTCGTCGCAGTACCACAGCGCCGCACGGCAGCCCTCGCTCATCCGCGAGTCGGTGAGGGTCGCGTGCGTCGCGTGCCAGAGCGGGTAGCGCAGGTGGAAGTCGGTGTCGCTGACCGTCAGGTCCGCGCTCTCCTTGAGCGCGGACTCCCCATCGGCGGGCCCGTCGAAGGTGCACCGCAGGAGCTGCGCGCCGCGGACGCCGTAGAGCGCCCGCTCCTCGTCGAATGTCCGGTCGATGAATCGCATGGGGTCCCGTCCTCCGCGGCGGTCGCGCTCCGGGTGCGGCGAAGATCGCGTCAGGACAGCTTGCCGCCGTACACGGGCATGAAGCTCGCGTCCCCGTAGTCCGCGATCTGCGGCACGTTCCGGAGGACCTCCAGGTCCTCGTCGGAGATGGTGAAGTCGACGGCGGCGTTGTCCTTCATGTGGGCCGGGTTCGCGGTCTTGGGCAGCGGCAGCAGGCCGAGCTGCAGCGTGTAGCGGATGGAGAGCTGCGGCACCGACACGCCGTACTTCTCCGCCATCGCGCCGACGACCGGGTTCTTCAGCAGCTCGCCGTGGGCGATGGGCGAGTACGCCTCGACCAGGAGGCCCTGGTCCTGGCTGTACCGAATCAGCTCCGCCGGGGTGTTGCTGATGTGGGCCAGGACCTGGTTCACCATCGGCTTGACGCGGCAGGACGACAGCAGGTTGTCGAGGTCGCCCGCGACGAAGTTCGACACGCCGATCGCCCGCAGCTTGCCGGCCTCGTAGGCGTCCTCGAGGGCGCGCCACGCCTCGCGGTTGCCCGCGAGGAAGCGGTCCGCCTCGCCGTACTGCATCCACGGCTGCGGGCTGTGGATGAGCATCATGTCGATGAACTCGAGGCCCAGCGCCTGCAGCGAGCCGTCGATGGCCGCCACGGCCTCGTCGTACGACTTGATCTCGGCGGCGAGCTTGGTGGTGACGAAGAGCTGCTCGCGCGGCACGCCGCTGGCGCGGACGCCGTCGCCGACGCCGGCCTCGTTGACGTAGGCCTGCGCGGTGTCGATGTGGCGGTAGCCCAGCGCCACCGCGTCCACGACCGCCTGCGCGACCGTCTCGTTGGGGATCATCCAGGTGCCGAGCCCGAGCTTGGGGATCTCGACGCCGTTGGGGAGGGTGTAGGTGTCCTGCAGAATCATGGGTGTCTCCTCGTCGACGCGGCGCGTCGGTGACGGAATCGGGGGAGGCGGGCTACTCGCCCAGGTAGGCCTCGTCGGAGACGAGCTCCATCCAGGTCACGGACTCGCCGTCGACGAACTCGGCGATGGCGATGTGGGACATGGCGGTGTCGGCGGACGCGCCGTGCCAGTGGCGGACGTTCGGCGGGATGCGGACGACGTCGCCGGCGCGGAAGGTCTGGCGCGCCTCGCCCTCCTGCTGGATCCAGCCCTCGCCGGCCGTCACGATGAGGGTCTGGCCGCGCGGGTGGGTGTGCCACGCGGTGCGGGCGCCGGGCTCGAAGCGCACCATGCCGCCGCCGTTGGTGCCGGCGAGGTCGGCGTAGAAGAGCGACTCCACCTGGACGGCGCCGGTGAACTGGTCCGCCGGGCCGGCGAACCGCGGGGCGACGTCGAGGGGGATGACCGCAACCGTGTTCGGCGTCATCGTGTTCGTGTCCATTCGTTGTCCTCCAGGTGACGGGCGTTGGCGTCAGGTCGTCTCGGCGTCAGCCCTCTTATCGAGTCGAAACATAGGTTTCGGCGTCGTCGCGAGCCATACCCGTCCCTCTTGAAGATCTGCCTATTCCTGCTGTCGCCGCGCGGGATGGGATGTCGGCGTGGCCAGGACGGCACACGGACGAGACGGCGCGCGTCAGGCGTTTCCTGGTGGGCGGACTCAACCTCCGACCCGCGGGTCCATCCATCGAATCCGGGAGCGCGCCATGGCGGACGCCAACGTCGTCGACCTCGACGCGAGACGAAAGCGGGCCGAGGCCTACGACAAGCGACTGCGTGAGCTCGTCGACCTCATCGCGGACTTCAGGTCCGACCTCGAGGGCGCGGCCTTCAACCTCGCGCTCGCGGGCCCCTGGCGTGAGTGGGACGAGAGCGTTCCGGCGGGAACGGTCATCACGCTGAGCTGGCAGGCTCTGGGCGACACGGGCGACGCCAACCTCGACGCCGTGGCTCGCATCGAGCGGGTGGTCGCGTTGGCGCTGGCCCAGCTGGTCCGATGAGCGGGCGACCCGGCGGCCGCCCGCTTCGGGGCGCGGCTACTCGGCCGAGGCCCGCCGCTCGCGGTCGAAGAGCTCCCCGCCCAGCTCGTCCATGTCGAGGCCGTCGAGCAGGCCGGGCTTCTCCCTCCGGCGGTCGCCCTTGTCCTGCCGACGCTCGGCGTCGAGCGCGTAGTGGCGCCCGTTCTTCCCGACGCGCGCCTTCTCGTCCTGGGCAAAGCCCGCGAGCCCCGCCAGCGCCGCGTGATGCGGGCTGTCCTCGCCGGTCTTCATGATCTCGAGCCGCTCGTCGTAGTTGCTGTCCTGCTTCTTGCGGCCGTTGAACATCCCGAGGAACGCGCGCCCAGCGTTGAGCGCGCCCTTCGTCTTGGTCGACGTCGTGTCCTTGGTCTTGAGCTCGAGGTTCCCGATGAGGTCGTTGAACCGGCGGTCCATGAACGTCCGCAGCTCGTCGGGCGAGTCGGGCGTCTTGCGGTCGAGCTGCATGTCGGCCAGGAGCGTCTGGGTGTGGCTCTTGCCGGTCGTGACGAGGCCCTTGTTCTTCTTGTGGTCGAACGACAGCCGCTGCCCCGGGACGTGCGCCTGACCGCCGCGCGTGACCGTGTCCCCGCGCGCCTGGACGCGCGTCACCTTGGCGTCGGTGCCCTCGGTGTTGGTCTTGGCCTCCTCGGCCGTCGCCTTGTCCACCGGCGCGGACTGGTAGACCAGGAGCCGCAGCTTGTCCGGGCACTCCTTGCTCGCCAGCGTGTAGAAGCGCTGGGCCATCGCCCCGCCGAGGCTGTGCCCCGAGATGGTGATGCGGTTGTACGACTTCGCGATCTTGAGGAACTCGAGCATCGTCGGCGTGGCGAGATCGAAGGCGCTCTTGCCGATGCCCTTGCGATCGAGGTCGGCGCGGATGCCGCGCGACTCGCCCTGGTCCTTGGCCATCCCGTCCTCGCCGCCGGCGGTGCCGCGGAAGGTGATGATGGCGTTCTTGTTGAGGTCGCCGTCCTTCGGAAGCAGCAGCAGGACGTTGGCCGCCTTCATGTTCGTGTAGCGCGCGGCGACCACGTAGAGCGACGCGTAGTCGGACTTCGTGTCGCGGATGTCTTCGTTCATCTGCGCTTCGACGCCACGCCGGTTCTGGGTGTCGACGTTCGCGACGATCTCCTGGCCCGTCTGCACCCGGAGGTAGGCCAGCTTCTGCGAGAGGTACTGGAAGTACTCGACCTCACCCGTCAGGTGCTGGGCGTACTCCTCGTTGAACTTCTTGAGGAACTTGACCTTGTCCTTGGGATGGCTCGCCTTCTTGGCCTTCGAGAACTCGTCCTTGAGCTTCTGTGAGGTCGTCTGCGCCTCGGTGACGCCCCCCTCCGGCAGGTCGACGACGCTCCCGTCCTGGCCCTGGACGCGGTAGCCCGGCACGTCGCGCTGCTTCTTCTTGTTCTTCTTGAGGACCTTGATGATCTTGCCGAGCTTCTGCTCGCCGTCGGCGCCCGGGTAGTGGACGACCGCGTTCTTGCCGAGCCCCTTGGCCTGGATGATGCCCTTGCCCTGCACCGGCGCGGCCGGCGACGCCGCCTTGGCCGGGGCGACCCCGCCGGCGCCGTCGCCGCCCTTCTGCGCGCTCGGCGCCTGGGCCGGCGCGCTGGCGGCGGCCGCACCGCGCGCGTCCGCCTCGGCCTCGAGCCCCGGATCGTCGTTGAGGGGCACGCCCTTGGCATGCCCGGTCGCCGGGACGCGGCCCCGGACCTGCTGCACGACGTGGGCGAGCTCGTGTCCGATGAGTGCCTGGCCGCTCTGGCTCGCGGGGTTGTATTGGCCGGGCGCGAAGTGGATGTCGTTGCCCTGGGTGAAGGCCTTGGCCCCGAGCGCGCTGGCAGCGGACGAGTTCGGGTGCACCTTCACGTTGCTGAAGTCCTGCCCGAGGGCGCCCTCCATCTGGGCGCGGACCGCCGGGCCCAGCTTGCCGTCCGACCCGGGGCCGCCGGGGCCGCCGGGGCCGCCGTCGCGGGACATCTGGACCGGGCCGCCCGGGCTGAGCGCCGCGGCGCCGGCCTCGAAGCTCATGCCCTTGAGCGACGCGGTGAGGGGCGCCGTCCGCGACGCGCTCTCGGAGGACGTGCTCGAAGGCGTGCTGGTGCGCGAGGCGGTCGTATCCCGCTGTTCGGAAGCGTGTGCCATGTCTGTTCTCGACGCTGGACGGCGATCCGGGCCACGCCCGCTCCGAGATGCGGGTGTCGCCGTCGCCGCGAGAAACCGACCGTCAGGAATCTTTCCGAACCGGTGCGAGAGAGTCAAGCCATCAACACGCGGACCGGCGCATCTTCAGTCGCCGGTGCGTGCGGCGGCGACGCCCCCCGGGAGGCGGGGGGCGTCGCCCTCGAGCATCACGGGGCGGCGAGGATCGGCGTGACCCACGCGGGGCGGGCCGGCGCCGTCTTCGGGTTGGCGACCATCCCGGTCCACTGCTCGTCGGTGAGGCGGTCGCCGGCGGGGTGGGTGAACTCGTAGTAGGACAGGGTCGGGCCGACGTGGACGGCCAGGTCGCCGTCGTTGTCGATGACCGCGATCGTGAAGTCGACGTTGCCCGTGCCCTCCTCGAGGACGAGGCCGGCGTCGGGGTCGGTGTGGACGTCGGCGATGGTCGGCTTCCACTCGATGGCGGCGTCGGTGTCCTCGCCCATCGCGCGGAAGACCAGCGAGATGTACCAGCCGTCCCAGGTCGCGGTCGGGACGTAGCCGCCGCCGCCGACCCGCTTCTCGATGGTGTTCTTCAGGAAGTCCTCCTCGGCGCCGCTGAAGGGCTTTCCGGCGAGCTCCTTCTCCGCCATGCCGCGGAGGCGCTTCATCACCTTGGCGAAGTTGTCGAAGTAGCCGGCGTAGCGCCCGTCGACGCCGAGCGCGCGGAAGCGGGTGGCGGCGTCCTGGGCGAAGCGCTCGAGCTCGCCGTAGAAGGCCGGGTAGGGCTCGACGTAGCCCTTCGGGTAGAGGCAGCCGACGCTCGCGGTGAAGCTCTGCTTGGCGTAGAGGATCGTGTCGTGGCGGAGCTGCGCCCAGCTCGCGAGCTGCGTCTGGAGCATCTTGCGGCTCCACGCCTGGCGCTGCATGACGGCCGGCACGTGCTTGCCCGTGGGCGGCGCGTTGAGCGTCCGCAGGACGGCGAGCCAGGTGTCGTAGAGGCTGTCGCGCCAGCGCTCGGCGGAGCGGGCGGCGACGACGTCGCGGAGCGCCATCAGGTTGGCCGCGTACTTCCAGGTCTTCAGCTCGGGGACCAGCATCTGGACGGCGAAGTCGTTGCCGAGGGCGGCCATCGCGTCGAGGCCGAGGGGCATCCGCCGCTTCATCTTCTTCCCCTCGAAGATGATGTCGTCGTAGACGACCTTCGCGAGGACGAAGCTGTCGAGGATGAAGCGCTGCCCGAAGAGCTGGAAGAGGTCGGGCGGGGCGACCTTCTTGGGGTCCCACGGCGGCGAGACGACCAGCTGGCTGCGGATGCGCTGCTGGCCGAAGCCCGCCTCGGCGACCGCGGTCACGAGGCGCTTGATGGCGGCGTCGCCGACGAGGGCGCTCGGCGTGGCGAGCTTCTGCTCGCGCATCACCTGGGTGAGCTGCTCCGGCGTGAGGTTGTCCGAGCGGCCCACCATCAGGTCGACCACGTCGCGCAGGAGCTGGGCCTTCTTGTCGGCGCCGGTCTCGACGAAGAGCTGGGTCAGGAGCGCCGCGGCGCGCGCCTGGCGGACGTGCTTCAGCTCGAAGCCGGTGTCGGCGCGGCCGAGCCACATCATGGCGCGGAAGTAGCGCTGGAGCTGCTCGGAGCGGGTGTAGTGGCCGCGCGGCTTGAACTGCGACCAGTCGACGGCGCGGTCACGCCCGTAGATGTGGGTGCTGCCGCCGCCGAAGCCGGGGTTCTCGAGCTCGAGCGAGTCGACCTTCTCGAGGATGGCGAGGACCTCCTCCGGCTTGACCAGGCGCGGGGCGAACATCAGCGAGGTGCGGCTCGGCTCGCCGGAGAGCAGGTTCATCGCGACGGCCAGGTAGAGGTCGACGTCCTCGGCCGCCTCGCGCAGCTCCGGGCTCGCCTTGACCAGCTCGGGCAGGGCATAGGCCGCGCTCGACAGCGCCTCCCGCAGGTTCTGGGTGAGGGCCGTCTCCTCGAGCTCGGCCAGGATGCCGTCGAAGCTCCGGTGCATCGCGTCGAGGATGGCGTCGGTGGTGACGAGCAGCGGCAGGTCCTTCGTGTACATCTCGTAGAGCGCGGCGCCCACGCTGTAGAAGCGGCTCTGCGGGACCACGAGGACGCCGTCGCGCTGGAGCTGCGCGCGCTGGGCGGGCGTGAGGCCGAGGGCCTTCGCGACGTGGTCGTAGAACTCGGCCTTCTTCACGTCGAAGGGGAGCTTCGCGTCGGCCGCGGGGCTGAGGGGCACGCCGAGCGCCTTGGCGAGCTGCTCGACGGTCATGTCCTGGTACTTGCCGACCCAGGACGAGAAGAGCTCTTGCTCGACGGGCTCGGGGGCGCTGGCCGCGAGGGCGCCGGCCGGGACGCTGAGCGTCAGGGCGGCGACGAGGGCGGCGGTGGTGGTCATCCGCATGGTTCCTCCGTGTCGTGTTCGGTGCCGAAGCCTCTCTGCCTACGCCCCATGGCAGAAAAGGTTCTGCGTCTTCGCGGTCGGAACCTGAAGCGGTCGGCGGCGGGCCGCCTGCCGCGCGCCGGTGCTACTCGATCGCCTTCCAGAAGGCCGCGTCCGCCGCTCGGAGCGCCGGCCCCAGCTGGGGCCGCGTCGCCAGCCACGCGCGGTAGTGCGGCGCGAGTTCCTCCACCTTCACCGCGTCCGCGAGCCCCTCGACCGCCATCCCGACGCTGGCGAGCGCGAGCGCCTCGTGCCCATCAGGCGCGAACGGGTGCGCGTCTCCGAGATCCTCGAGCGTCGGCGTCAGGACCTCCACCCGCACCGGCGCCTGCGGGGCCTCCGCCGCCACGCAGGCGCGCCCCCAGACCGAGCCGACGTGGGTGTCCCCCGCCTTCGACGTCCCCCAGCCGTAGAGGAGGAAGCAGACCTCGCCGGGCCGCCCGGCGGCGGGCCAGGGGCGAGGGATGGCCGGGGTGAGCGCGGGCTCCCAGCCGAAGGTGGGCCGCTCGACGCGCTCGAACGCGCGGAACGCGGCCTCGGCGACCCGCCGCTGCGCGACCTCGATCAGCGAGCCGACGGCCGGGCGGCGGGCCAGGATCTCCCGCACCTGCCAGCGCCCGGGCCACATCCCCATGTGGCCGTAGCTGCGCCCGGCCTCCGCCTCGAAGCGCCCCGTGGCGGTCAGACGCCAGCTCCCCTCGGGCAGCTCGGCGTCCATCCAGAAGCCGCGACCGCGCCCCCTCGAGACCTCCGCCGACTCGAAGCGCTGGTCGGCGAGGACGTCGTCGAGCCTGATGATCCGGCCGTGGTAGCGGGTCGGGTCGGCGAAGAGCGCGTCGAGGGCGACCTCCTCGACCGTCGCGAGGCGCTCCCGCGCCGCCTCGAGCCGCCGCAGGAGCGCTCGCGCCGCGGCGTCGTCCACCGCCGGGAGCGGGATCGGCGCGCTCCGAGCGCCGGCCACGTTCACGCGCCGCACGCTCGCGTCGACCCGGCCGGAGACCGGCTCGCCCAGGCGCAGCTCGGTCAGCGCCGCCGCCGACCAGGTGGTCCACGCCTCGTCGCCGACCGTCGCCGCGCCGAAGGCGAGCTGCTCGTCCGCGATCTCTCGGGTCGCCGGCAGCGGGCCCCGAATGTGCACGGTGTCCCCGTCCAGCCGCACCTCCATCCCGTTCTTCGCCGTCAGCTTCACCGTCATCGCGGGCCCCTCGCGCGGGGTGGGCGGCGCGCCCGCCCGCGCGCTGATGCCGGGCCACAGGATCGAGAGCAGGAACGAGGCGGTGATCACTGCGCGGGTCATGCCGACCACCGTACCGAAGCGCCCTCGTGGCGCAACCTGGCGACCGGCGCGTGCCCCCGAAATCACCGCGGCGGGTCGAACGTTGGACGACGCCCGCGTGCGGCCCAGGGGCCGGCGGTGGGCCAGGAGGCCTCGATGAACCCGGTCCGCGCCCTGCTCCCGCTGGCGCTGCTGACGCTGTCCGCGCCCGCCCTGGCTGGCTATCCGCCGGGCCACCTCCCGCTGCCCGTCCCGGCGGCCCCGGTCCTGGCGCCCGGCTTCCACGCCGTCAGCTGCGGCGTCGACGGGCACGGCGCGACCCGCGCGGAGGCCCTCCGCGCCTGCGAGGCGGCGGTGAAGCGCGCGCCCTACATCAGCAAGCGGCGCTGCGCCTGCCGCAAGAACGCCGACGTCATCGAGATCGCCCCCGGCGCGCGGCCCGCGTTCTGGGTCGCCAACTGGACCTTCACCGGCGCCACGCCGGCCGCGGCCTGGGCGCGCTGCGTCACCTGGCGAGACGGGGGCCAGCGCATGGACCCGAAGTACTGCGAGGTCAACAGCGCCTGGGGCCCCTTCGAGCGCCGCCATCGGCACGGCGAGTTCGACGACCCGGAGCGCTACCGCTGGCTGATGGCGGACGGCACCTGGGTCGACGAGGCGGGCGAAGGCCCCTGCTTCACCGCCGACACCCTGGTCGCGACCCCGGACGGCGAGCGCCCCATCGCCGCCCTGCGCGTCGGGGACGCGATCGTCTCCTGGTCCCCGGACGCCGCCGCGAGCGACGTCGTGGCCCGCGTCGTCCGTACGAAGGAGCGCGCCGCCGCCGAGCTCCTCGCGCTCACCTTCGAGGACGGCCGCGTGCTGCGCGCGACGCCGAACCACCCGCTCCACAGCGTGCGCCGGGGCTTCGTCCCGGCGGGAGAGCTGGTCGTCGGCGAGGCCGTCGCCGCGCGCGCCGCCGACGGCGCCCTGACGCCCCTGACCCTCGTCGCCGTCGCCCGCGAGCCGGGCCCGGTCGTCGTCTACGACGTGACCGTGGCGCCGACCCACACCCTCTTCGCCGGCGGGGTCTGGGCCCACAACTACTGACGCGCGCCGAGCCGGGGTGCGACGATGTGTCGCGGGGAGGGGGGACCCTGATGTGCGACAAGGTTCCCCGGCCAAACTCGAGGAGTCCCCCATGTCTCGCCGTCTCGTCGCCGCGCTCGCCCTGAGCCTCCCGCTCGCCGTCGTCGGCTGCGACCCGCCGCCCTACGACCTGGGCGCGGTGGACGACGTGGCGGGGGACGCGAGCGCCGAGGTCTACACGGTCGACCCCCAGCTGGCCGCCGACCTCGCCTACCTCCGTGAGGAGGAGAAGCTCGCGCGCGACGTCTACACCACGCTCTACGAGCACCGCCCGATGATGATGCTGGCGAACATCGCCGCCTCGGAGCAGGCGCACATGGACGCCGTCGCGGCCTCGCTCGCCGCCTGGGGGCTGCCCGATCCGGTCGTCGACGACACCGTCGGCGTCTTCGTCGACCCCGAGCTCGACGCCCTCTACGACCAGCTCGTCGCCGCCGGCCGGGCCTCCAACGTCGCGGCCCTCACCGTCGCCGCCGCCGTCGAGGAGCGCGACATCGCCGACCTCGAGGCGATGATCGGCTACATCACCGAGCCCGCCACGCTCGCGCTGCTGACGAACCTCCAGTGCGCCTCGCGCAACCACATGCGCATCTTCGTAGACCGCCTCACCACGAGCGGCGACGCCTACGGCGCCCAGGTCCTGAGCCAGGGCGAGGTCGACGCCATCGTCGCCGCCGCCCGCGAGGACTGCGGCACCGGGATGTGACCGGCAGCGCGGTCGCCGTCCCTCGGCTCCCTCAAACGCGAACGGCCCGAGCGCGCCGCGTAGGGGCGCGCCCGGGCCGCAGGTTCATCACCGGCGCGGGTCACTCGACGTCTTCGCGCTCCGTCAGCTTCGTCCGGTACGGCGCGAGCCAGCTCGGGTAGCCGCGCACCGGCTTGGCGTCGTCGTAGCCGTAGACCTCCTGGGTCCAGGCGACGTCGTCGAGGCGCTCGGTCGCGGGCTGTGCGAACTCGTGATAGGTCAGCGCCGGCCCGACGTAGATGGCGCGGTCGCCCGCGTTGTCGATGGCGACGACGACCACGTCCACGTGCCCGGTGCCGGCCTCGAGGACGCTGGCGGTGTGGGCGTCGGTGTGGACGTCGGCGATGGTCGGCCGCAGCTCGAGCGGCTTCGCGTCGTCCGCGCCGTCGCGGTAGAGGAGGTCCATGTACCAGCCGTCCCAGGTGATGGTCGGCATGTACTCGTCGTCGCCGCTGTCGTGCTGCTGCACGGTGCGCCGCAGGAAGCGCTGCTCGGCCTTGGTGAAGGGGCGGCCGTCGAGCTCCTTCTGCGCGAGGCGCGCGAGCTGGCCCATCACCTTCTCGAAGCGCTGGTAGTACTTCACGAGCCGCTTGAGGTGCGCCCGCGCCGCGCGGTCACGTCCCACCGGCAGGGCGCCGAGGCGCTGCGCCGCGACCTGGGCGAAGCGCCCGAAGGCCTCGTAGAAGGCGGGGTAGGGCTCGACGAAGGCCATCGGGTAGATGCAGCCGCCGCCGGCGCTGTAGCTCTCCTGGGTGTAGAGGATGTTGTCGTGGCGCAGGTGCGCCCAGCTCGCGAGCTGCGTCGCCAGCATCTTCTTCTTCCAGCTCGGCCGCCGCATCACCTCGGGCACGTGCTTGCCCTCGGGCGGCGCCGAGAGGGTCCGGAGCCCCGCCAGCCAGAGGTCGTAGAGGCTCCCCTGCCAGAGCGCGTCCGGGCGGTCCACGATGGTGTCGCGGAGCGCCGCGAGGTTCGCCGCGTAGTGCCACGCCTCGATCTCCGGCTGCAGGAGGCGCGTCGCGATCTCGCTGCCGAAGACCACCGCGGCCACGTCGAGCCCGGTCGGCAGGCGGCGGAGCATCTTCTGCCCCTGGTAGACGATGTCGTCGTAGACGACGTGGGAGAGCACGAAGCTGTCGATGGCAAAGCGCTGGCCGAACACCTGCACGTAGGGGGAGGCCATCGCGTGGGCCGGGTCGGTCGCCTCGCTCTTGACGACCTGGCTGCGGATCCGCGGCCGGCCGAGGCCCTGGGCGTCGAGGGAGGCCGCCACCGCCGCCAGCTTGGTCGCGTCGGCGAGGTCGGCCGCGCCCTTGATCCCCTCGGCCCGCATGACCGACAGGAGCTTCGGCAGGTCGAGGTCCCCGCTCCCGCCGGCGAAGAGGTCGATGACGGCCGTGATCTGGCCGAGCGCGTCGTCGGCGCCGCTCTGCTCGAGCGCGAGGGCGAGGAGCCCCGCGGCGCGCAGCTGGCGCGGCTTGTCGAGCTGGAAGCCGAGGTCGGCCCGCCCGAGCCACATCATCGCCCGGAAGTAGCGGACCAGGGCGGCGCTGTCGGTGTAGTGGCCGCGCGCGATGAACTGCGTCCAGTCCATGCGCCGCTTGGCGCCGTAGAAGACCGTCCCCTCGTCGTCGCCGTTCTCGAGGTGGCCGCCGTCGACGGCCGCGAGCATCCGCTCGACCTCGGCGCGATCGGCCAGGGTCGGCGCGACGGTGAGCGCCGTGGGGACCTCGTCGCCCCACATCGGGCCGCGCCCCTCGTCGTCCACGTCCGGCGTGAGCAGGTTCCGCGCGATGGTCAGGTAGAGGTCGAGGTCGCCGGCGGCCTCGAGGAGCGCCGGCTGCGTCTTCGCCAGCCCGAGGACCTTGGCGTGGGCGCGCTCGAGGGTCGCGCGCAGGAGCGGCGAGAGCACGTCGCTCTCGAGGTCGGCGAGGATCGCGTCGTAGCTGCGGTGCACCGCGTCGAGGATGGCGTCGGTCGTCACCAGGAGCGGGAGATCGTCGGTGAAGATGTCGCGCAGGGTCGCGGCGACGCTGCGGCCCCAGGCCGGCTGCGCCAGAACGAAGCCCTCCCGCGCGAGCAGGCGCTTGTCGGCGTCCTGGAGGTTCAGGCGCTGCACGACCGCGTCGTAGTACTTCGCCTTGGCCGGGTCGAACGAGAGCGCGCCGTCACGCTCGGGCTCGGCGAGGCCCCAGCGCTTCGCGAGCCCCTCGTAGCTCAGGTCCGTGTAGCGGCCGAGGGTGGAGAGGAAGACCTCGTGCTCGTCGGGGGGAGCGGCGGGCGGCGCCGCGCTGGCGGCGGGCGCGCCGAGGACCAGGGCGGCCAGCGTCAGGCCGAGGATCCGGGCGTTCATGGGGGACTCTCCTGCGGGTGGGAGGCGGACGCGGGGGACGGCCGGCGCGCGCCGCGTCCCATGTCCGTAGACGAGGACAGTCGCGCGGATTGAAATGTTCCCGCGTCGGTGGCGGCCGGCAATTCGAACGCTCGCGGCCCCGCCCCGGCGGGCGCCGTGGTGCTAGCGTGGGGGCATGAACGGCTCACACGTCCTCGCCGAGCATCGCGCTCCGGGGCTCCGCTTCCGGGAGGAGCTGCGGCCGCCGTCCTTCGAGGGGCCCCAGCGGGCCTGTCACCCCGACGAGATCGAGCTCTGCGTCCTCGTCGACGGCGCCGAGCACGTCGCCCAGGGCCGCCAACGCGCTGTCGTCCTCGGCGGGCAGTACTCCCTCGTCGCCGCCGGCCGCGAGCACTCGAGCTGGACCACCGACGCCCGGGTCCACGAGCGGATCCTCCACATCGGGCGCGAGCGCCTCGCCGCCCTCGCGGACGACGCCGGCCTGGCCGTCCCCGGCGACCTGCCCACGGCGAGCTTCGAGGCGCCGGCCGAGCTGACCGACGCCGTGGGGATG
>SBGO01000138.1 GCA_006226565.1 Deltaproteobacteria bacterium
AGTACGTCGCCGGAATCATGCTCAGGCGAACTTGCGGCACTGGAGCGGGCGACGCCGTCCGCCGTCCCGCTCCTAAGTGCTACAGGCTCCTAGCGAAGCGGCGGCGCCGGGTGCTCTTCCTCGAAGTATCCCCAGCACTTGATGTCGCCGTTGGTGTCGATGGCGCAGCTCGTCGCGCCCTCGACGGCGACCGAGACGAAGTCCGTGTCGCCCGGCGGCGTGGCCCGGCCGTAGGTGTCGTTCCAGCCCCAGCACGCGGCCTGGCCGGACTTGGGGTCGCCGGCCGAGTAGATGGCGCAGGCGTGGTAGGTACCGACGTCGACCGAGCGGAAGCTCCCCGACGGCCAGTTCGAGTGCAGCGGCTGCGCCGGGTCGCCGCCGACGGCGTCGTTGCCCCAGCAGGAGATCGTGTTGTCCCAGCGCCGGGCGCAGGTGAAGTTCGAGGCGCACGAGATCTCGTTGAAGTTGTTGCCCGACGGCCAGCCGGCGCTGAACTCGCCGCCCCAGCAGATCACCGGCCCGGCGTTGCTGCGGACGCCGCAGTCGTGATTGTGGCCGCTGCAGAAGAGGGCGAAGGGGCCCGCGACGCTCGTCTCCACCGGGGCGGAGCCCCAGCACGCGAGCGCGCCGCTCTCTCGCAGGCCGCAGGCGTGGTAGGTGCCCGCGTCGACCGCGACGAAGTCCGCGCTGGTGGGCGGCGCGCTCCCGTTCGTGTTGCCCCAGCACGCTACGGTCTTGTCGGTCTTCACGAGGCAGGCGCGGGCGGAGTTCATGGAGACGTCGACGACGCCGGCGGTCACGGGCGGCACTGCGAGGATGTCCAAGCCCCAACAGTCGAGCCGGCCGCTCTCGGTCAGGCCGCAGAGGCTCCCCGTACCGACCGCGACCTTCACATAGGGATCGGACGGCGGCGGCGGGACCTCGATGACGTGCTTCCTCTCGAACCACCAGCGCTGGCCGAGGTCACCTGACTGGTAGTCCATCCGGGCGACGTACCCCGAGTCACCGTCCGAGACCACGGCGAGCGCGCGGTTCGGCCCCTCGGACTCCGACTCCAGATAGTAGTGGAGCGGGCTGTCCCCGCGCTGCAGGGGCTCGCCGTCGCCACGCGGGATGCCGTTGGTGAAGCGCCAACGCTGCGCGCCGCTGCCGGAGCCCGGGCGGAGCCGCGCGGGCTCGCTCCCGTCCCCCGACTCGAGGTAGAAGCTCGCCCCGCCGTGCTCGCTGCGCAGGCGAAGCCAGTCGCCCTCGGTCGCGAAGTACCAGTAGGAGCCGCCGGTGTTCTCGGTGGTCATGTAGGTGTCGCGTTCGCCGTTCGCGTAGTTGTCGAGCGCCGTCCCTCGACCGTCGCGCTCGACGTGCAGGCGATAGAAGCGCCCGGTGTCGAGGAAGACCGTCTCGAACTGGGCGCCACCCCACGCCGCCAGGGGGCGCCCGTCGACCCCGCGCAGCGCCTCGTCGAGCTTCACGGTGTAGGTGGTCTCGTACTCTTGCCACAGGCCGTCGTCGGGGGTGAAGGTGAGGGTCGCGCCATCCACCGTGACGGTGCCGGGGACGGCGGTGGTGGGCTGCCCCGCCACCCGGGGATTCGCGGTGATCCGGGCCGCATCGGCGGCCGTCGCGGCGTCGACGGGGTGGGACAGCGTGATGACCAGCTCGGCGTCGATGGCGACACCCGTCGCGCCGTCGGCGGGGGCGACGCCGACGACGGACATCGGCTCGAGGGGCGTGGTGTCCGCGGCGGTGGTCGTGTCCGCGGCCGTGGTCGTGTCCGCGGCTGCGGTCGTGTCCGCGGCCGTGGTCGTGTCCGTATCCGTGTCCGTGTCCGCGGCGACCGACGTGTCTGCGCCGTCCCCGATGCACTCGCATGGGCCGAAGGTGTGGCTCGCGCCGCAGACCTGGGCGCCGCTGGCCCCCGAGGTGCAGGTGCAGGCGACCGCTGCGCCGGCGACGCAGGTGGGATCATCGGCGCCGCAGGCGACGGTGAAGAGCGCCAGGACGATCGTCAGATCTCGGAGCACGGTGCCTCTCTTGCTGGATGAGGCGCTGATACAGCAGCGGGGTGGCTCTGTCGAGGCGGAGACCGGATCGCCGTGCGGGGCCCGGAGCAGCCCGTGGTCCCCGCCAGCCGCCGCGCCGAGCGCAGGGGGCGCACCTCGTGCACCGAACCCGCCACGTGGCCGATATGCGCCGTGTTCTCGGCGGGGGGCGTGCCCCTTGCCCCGAGCGTCACCTGCGAGCGGCTGATCCCGCTGGCAGCCCGGCATGGGCTGCGCAGCGGGGAAGGGGGGCGGGCGGGCTAGATGGCGGCGAGCGCCGCGACGAGCGCCTCGATGTCGCCCGTGGAGGTCAGCTCCGTCGCCGTCAGCAGGAGCGCGTGGTCCATCGCCGCGTCGTACTGCCCGAGCGGGACGCCGGCGGCGATCCCGCGGTCCGCGAGCGCGTCGACGATCTCCTGGGCCGGGCGCGGCGTCCGGACGACCAGCTCGTGGAAGACCGGGCCGTCGAACCACGGATCGAAGCCGTCGAGCGCCGTCACGGCGTCGGCGAGCTGGCGCGCACGCAGGTGGCACGCCCGCGAGACGCGGCCGAGCCCGTCGGGCCCGAGCAGCGTCATGTACATCGTCGCCGCCGTCGCCATCAGCCCCTGGTTGGTGCAGATGTTCGAGGTGGCGCGCTCGCGGCGGATGTGCTGCTCGCGCGTCGCCATCGTCAGCACGAAGCCGCGGCGGCCGTCGACGTCGATGGTCTGGCCGGCGATGCGCCCGGGCATCTGCCGGATGTGCTCTTCCTTGCAGGCGAAGAGCCCGAGGTGGGGCCCGCCGAAGGACGGCGCGACGCCGAGGCTCTGCCCCTCGCCGGCGACGATGTCCGCCCCGAAGGCGCCCGGCGGGGTCAGGAGCCCGAAGCTGAGCGCCTCCTGGAAGACGACGACCATGATCGCGCCGTGGGCGTCGCACAGCTCGCGCACCCGCGCGAGGTCGTCGAGGGTCCCGAAGAAGGTCGGGTAGCCCACGACGAGCGCCGAGGCGCCGGCCGCGAGGGCCGCCTCGGCGGCGACGAGGTCGGTCACGCCGGCGGAGGTGTAGGGCAGCTCCTCGACCTGCGAGCCGCCGGACTCCACGTAGAGCCGGGTCACGGCCCGGTACTCGGGGTGGAGGGCGCCGCTGACCGCGACCACCGGCGCCTTCTTCCGGGCCAGGCGCAGCCCCATCAGCGCCGCCTCGGCCATGGCCGTCGCCCCGTCGTAGAGCGAGGCGTTGACCACGTCCATGGCCAGGAGCTCCGAGACCATCGTCTGGAACTCGAACATGATCTGCAGGGTCCCCTGCGAGATCTCGGGCTGGTAGGGCGTGTAGGCGGTGTAGATCTCGCCGCGCAGGAGCAGCTGGCTGATCGCCGTCGGGACGTGATGCCGGTAGACCCCTGCGCCGAGGAACGACGGGATGCGCGTCCCGACCCGGTTCTGGTCGGCGAGCTGCTGCATGTGGTCGACGAGATCGGCCTCGCCGAGCCCCTCGGGGATCTCGAGGGCCCGCCGCAGCTGCAGGTCCAGAGGCACGCTGTCGAAGAGCTCGTCGACGCTCTCGACCCCGATGGCGTTCAGCATGAACGCCCGGTCAGCCTCGGTGTGCGGGATGTAGCGCATCTCGTCTCTCCGTCGCCGCGGGGTCCGCGTGCGCGTCAGCCTTCGTTGGCCTTCTCGACGTGGGCGGCGTAGGCCTCGGCGTCCATCAGGCCGTCGAGCTCGCCCAGGTCCGACATCTTGATCTGCACGATCCAGCCGTCGGTGTACGGGGCCTCGTTGAGGAGCTCGGGGCTGTCCTCGAGGGCCTCGTTGACCGCCACGACCTCGCCGGTGACCGGCGAGAAGAGGTCGGACACGCTCTTGGGCGACTCGATGGTGCCGATGGCGTCGCCGGCGCCGACGTCGTCACCGACGCTCGGGACCTCGACCATCACGACGTCGCCGAGCTGGCTCTGCGCGTAGTCGGTCACGCCGATCCAGGCGACGCTCTCGTCGTCGTCGTCGATCTTCACCCACTCGTGGTCCTCGGTGTAGCGCAGGTCGTCTTTGATCTCGGACATGGGCAGGCTCCGTTGGTGAGGCGGCGGCGCTCAGCGCGCCAGGAAGGGGAAGGTCACGACGCGCGCGGGCTTGGCCTTGCCGCGCACGTCGACGGTGAGCTCCGTGCCGACCTCGGAGAGGGCGGTCGGGACGTAGGCGAGGGCGATGTCGCGGCCCGTCGAGGGCGAGCGCGTGCCCGAGGTGACGGCGCCGACGACGGCCCCGTCGTGGAGGACCGGGTAGCCGTGGCGGGGGATGCCCTTGCCACCGACCTCGAGCCCGACGAGCTTCCGCGGGACGCCGGCCTCCTGCTGGGCGACGAGCGCCTCGCGACCGACGAAGGCGGGCTTGTCGAGGCGGGTGACCCAGCCGAGACCGGCCTCGAGCGGCGTGGTCGTGCGGTCGATGTCGTTGCCGTAGAGGCAGTAGCCCATCTCGAGGCGCAGGGTGTCGCGGGCGCCGAGGCCGATGGGGCCGACGCCGAGGTCCGCGCCCTCGCGCTCGAGCGCCTCCCAGAGCGCGACCGCGCGGTCGTTGGGCACGTAGATCTCGGCGCCGCGCTCGCCGGTGTAGCCGGTCGTCGCGTAGTAGACGGTGGCGCCGTCGAAGGGGGCCTCGCGCAGGCGGAAGGGCTTGAGCGCGGCGAGCTCGGGGCCGAAGACGCGGCCGAGGAGCTCGGGAGCGGCGGGGCCCTGGACGGCGATCTGCGACCAGGCCTCGCCTTCGTCGACCAGGGTCGCGTCGCCCTCGGCGTGGGCCTGCATGTGCGCGAAGTCGGTCGCCCGGTTCGAGGCGTTCACGCAGATGAAGATCTCCTCGGGGCTCATCCGGTAGACGATCATGTCGTCCACGATGGTCCCGTCCTCGGCGCACAGGCACGTGTAGAGCGCGCGCCCGTCGCGGATGCGGTGGAGATCGTTGGTGATGAGCCGGTTGACGACGTCGAGGGCCTCGGGGCCGGTCACGCGGACCTCGCCCATGTGGCTGACGTCGAAGAGGCCCACCTGCTCGCGCACGCGCTGGTGCTCGGCGAGGATGCCGGCGTACTGCACCGGCATCTCGAATCCCGCGAAGTCGACAATCCGCGCGCCGAGCCGCGTGTGAACATCGTAGAGCGGGGTTCGGACGGGGCTCACGAGCACTCTCCTTTGGCGGCGACGCCGCCGGTCGACTCGACCCTCTCGCGCGCCTCGCGAGGAGGCTCTGCGCCGAATACCGAGCCCCGAAGGCGACGTCAACCACGACGAGCGGGCCGTTGCGCCGGGCGCGCGGAGGCCGGTAGCCTGGGCGGGTTCGGAGGAGGTTGGGATGAGGTCACGCAGGTCGGGGCGGCCCCCCGGAGCGGCGCTGGCGCTGCTCGTGCTGGTGGCGGGGTGCGGCGAATCGGCGCGGACCGGCGCGGCCGACACGGCCGTGGCGTCGGACGTCGCGGGGCCCGACGGCGCGATCGAGGACGACGCGTTCGGCGTGGACGCCCTCGACGCCCTCGAGGACACCGCGGACGACGACGAGGACGGGCAGGGCGGTGAGGACGCCGTCCCCGCGCCGCTCTCGATCATCTATCCGACCTTCCTCCCGAGCGACGGGAGCCCCCTCGCCGGCGTGTTGAGCTTCACGACCGACCGCCCGGCCCGGGTCGCGGTGACGGTCGTCGGCCCCGACGGCGGGGAGATGCTCGTGCCGACGACGACGGCGGCGCTGGCGCGCCACGACGTGTGGGTCCTGGGCTTGTGGTTCGACGAGCGCTTCACGCTCCGCGTCGCGGCCACGGCCGAGGACGATGGCGCCACCGCCGAGGCGAGCCTCCTCGTGAACGTCCCGGCGGCGCCCGCCTACCTGCCGCGGTACACCCGCGTGGCCGGCGACGACGAGGCGCCGCCGGCGGGCCTCACCCTGACGCTGCCGCGGTCGGCGAGCGCGGCCGTGCCCGGCGGCCTCCTCGTCGCGGTGGACGCGCAGGGGCGAATCCGCTGGCTCTACACCCAGACCCAGCAGATCCGTGACGCCCGCCTCACCGCGCGCGGGACGCTGCTCGTCGCCGACCGCAGCGGGCTCACCGAGCGCGACGTCACGGGGCGCGCCCTCCGGCACGTCGCGCGCACGGACCTCGGCGCCGACACGCTCCACCACGCCGTGCTCGAGCTCCCCGACGGCCACCTCCTCGCGCTCACGACCGAGCTCCGCACGATCGACGGCTACCCCGCGGGGACCCCGGGCGGCACCACGCAGAACGTCGTCGGCGACCGGGTCCTCGACGTGACCTGGGACGGCGGGCTCGCGGCCAGCTGGGCGCTCCTCGATCTGCTCGACCCCTACCGCGTCGCCCAGGGCTTCCTCGCCGCCGGCTACGACGGCGTCTACCCGGACGCGACCCCCACCCGCGACTGGTCGCACGCCAACGCGCTCGCCTGGGACGCGTCCCGCGACGCGATGCTCGTGACGCTGCGCCACCAGCACCAGGTCGTCGCCATCGAACGCACCTCGGGCGCGGTGCGCTGGACCCTCGGCGTGGACGGCGACTTCCCGCTCGCGCCGCCGGCGACCTGGTTCTACGGCCCCCACGCGGCGGAGCTGACGGCCGACGGGCACGTCCTGCTCTTCGACAACGGCTTCGGGCGGCCGGCCGTCGAGGGCGGGTCGGCGAGCCGCGTCGTCGAGGTCGCCTTCGACGACGGCGGCGACCGCGACGCATGGAGCGCGGAGGTCGTGTGGGAGTGGTGGGGCGACGTCCCCTTCTACTCGCCGTCGATGGGCGACGCCGACCGGCTCGACGGCGGCAACGTCCTCGTGACGGTCAGCCAGCTCCTCGACGCCGACACGCAGCGCAGCACCGCGCGGCTCGTCGAGGTGACCCACGAGGCCGCGCCGCGGATCGTCTGGGACGTCCGCGTCGATCACCCCGACTACGGCTTCCAGGTGTACCAATCCGACCGCATCGGCGGCCTCTACCCGCCGACGCTCCTGGCGCCGCCGTGAGCCGGTGGCGGCCCCGCGGCGCGGCGCCCGGGGGTGCCCTTGCCGGTCTCGCGCCGAGCGGCTAACTTCGCCGCACGAAACTCCCGGGGGAGCGGCATGATCTTCAAGAAGTTCTGGAGCGCGATGCGCGCGCAGCTGAACAAGCTCGCGAACGTCTTCTGGGAGGCGGACCCCATCGCCCAGATGCGCTACGAGTACGACAAGGCCGTCGAGGAGCTGAAGGAGGGCCGCATCGGGCTCGAGCAGTACCGCGGCCTCGTCGAGAAGGTCACGCGCCAGGTGCAGGCCGGCGAGAAGCACGCCGCGCAGCTGCAGGCGCAGGCCAAGGCGTACCTGAAGGCCGGCGACCGCGAGACCGCCGCGAAGTTCGCGCTCGAGCTGAAGAAGGCCCAGGCCCACCTGGCCGAGAACCGGGCGCAGCTCGAGATGCACGAGCAGGCCTACGACAACAATCTCAAGAAGATCAAGCACGCCAACAAGCAGCTCGTCGGCCTGCGCGACAAGATCGAGAAGTACGACGCCGAGCTCAAGATGAGCGAGGCCGAGGCGGAGATCGCCAAGCTCTCCGAGACCTTCAACATGAACCTCACGACCGACTTCGGTCAGCTCGAGCAGGTCATCCAGGGCAAGATCGACCGCAACCGCGGCACGGCGCGGGTCGCGGCCGATCTCTCCGCCGAGGGGATCGCCAGCATCGAGGCCGAGGAGGCCATGGAGAAGGTGATGGCGGAGGACGCCCTCTCCGAGCTCGAGGTCGAGCTCGGGCTGCGCTCCCCCGCGACGGCGACCGGGGCCCCGGCCGCCAAGGCGCTCGGCCCCGCCGAGGTCGCACAGGCCGTCGAGGTCGAAGAGGCCTGACCCCACGTCCGCGGCGTCTCGCCGCCGCCCCGCCGAGCGCCCGGCTCGGCGCGTCCATGCCAGGAGGAACCGATGGCTGCCAAGCCGAAGCCCGCATTCTTCGTCGCCCTGTTCGTGATCGTCGCGGGGCTCGTCGCGTTCGCGCTCATCCAGATGAACTCGAGCGACACGCCGCCCGACAACCCCGACACGCCGAAGCCGCTCACCCAGGACGACATGGACCAGGTGAAGCAGCAGGCCGAGGCGCCGGACTCGGCGAGCATCACGACGGTGAAGGAGTACAGCTTCGTCCCGTCGGAGAAGCTCCCCGAGGTCAAGGGCGTCTCGGACTACGAGGCGCTCGACGAGACCCGCACGGTCAAGTTCTCCATCAACGTCTGGGCCGGCTGGGCGCCGATCGTCTACGCCAACGAGGGCTTCTCGGCGAACAAGGTCTGGAAGACCCCGGACGGTCGTGACTTCAAGGTCGAGCTCGTGCTCCTCGACGACCCGGTCGCGATGCGCGACGCCTTCGCCGCCGGCAAGGTGCACATCGGCTGGGCGACCGTCGACATGCTGCCGCTGCTCCTCGAGGGGCTCCACAAGGACTCGCGCACGATGCCGCGCGTCTACCAGCAGATCGACTGGTCGAACGGCGGCGACGGTATCGTCGTGCGCGACTCCATCAAGACGATGAGCGATCTGCGCGGCAAGACCGTGGTCCTCGCCCAGAACTCGCCCTCGCAGTTCTTCGTGCTCAACGCCCTCATCAACGCGGGCGTCCAGCCCTCCGAGGTGAACTTCAAGTTCACCCAGGACGCCTTCCAGGCGGCCGCGGCCTTCAACGCCGACAAGAGCATCGCCGGCTGCGTGTCGTGGGCGCCGGACATCTACAACCTGAGCGAGATCCCGGGCAACCGCCTGCTCGTCTCGACCCAGACCGCCAACAAGCTCATCGCCGACGTCTGGTACGCGCGCGCCGACTTCGCCAAGGACCACCCGGGCATCACCGAGGGCCTCGTCCGCGGCATCTTCGACGCGATGATCGCGCTCAAGAGCCAGGACGCGAAGGTGCAGGTCGCGAAGTGGATGGCCGCCGGCTACTCCATCCCCGAGTCGGAGACCCTCGGGATGCTGGGTGACGCCCACTGGACCAACCACGCGGAGAACATGGAGTTCTTCGTCAACCAGAACAACCCCACCAACTTCGAGCGCACCTACAACACGGCGCACTTCCTCTACAAGAAGATCGGGCAGGTGCGGACGAAGGTGCCCTTCGACCAGATCGCCGACTTCTCGCTGGTGAAGAAGCTCGCCGCCGACGCGAAGTACAAGGACCAGAAGGACGAGTACACGGTCCAGTTCGCGCCGTCGTCGGCCGCCTCCATCGAGGCCGAGGCCCCCGAGATCCTGACCAAGACCGTCGTCATCCACTTCTTCCCGAACTCCTGGGACCTCGACAAGAAGGTGACCAAGCAGGTCGACGGCAAGGACGTCGAGGAGCTCTACGACCCCAACGTCGACTTCATCGTCGACGAGATCGGGACGCTCGCCGGGCAGTACGGCGCGGCGCGCATCGTCATCGAGGGCCACACCGACAGCTCCATGAAGGGCCGGGTGCCCGACAACCTCGTGCGTGAGCTGTCCGAGAACCGGGCGAACGCCGTGAAGGCCGCCATCATCAAGAAGTTCAAGACGCTCCAGCCGAACCAGTTCGCGGCCACGGGCAAGGGCTGGGCGCGCCCGGCCGACGCCGGCGACCCGCTCAACCACGCCAAGAACCGCCGCGTCGAGATCCGGGTCTTCCCGGCCGAGGCGCCCGAGTGAACGACGGCGCCGCCGGTGGCCCCGGGAGCGGGCCGGCGCCCACGCGGGAGAGCTGGACCAAGCGGCTCTTCCGGCTGCGCGAGGAGCCTCCGTACTGGCTGCGGATCCTCCTCGGCGTGTCCAGCGTCGGCTTCATCCTGATCGTCTGGGCCGCGCTCACCTCGGGGAGCATCCCCGAGGAGCGCGCCATCTCACCGGCGGTGCTGCCGAGCCTCGGCGAGACGGCCGAGAGCCTGCCCCGCCTCTTCGGCGAGCGCGGGCTCATCGCCAGCATCGCGGCGTCGCTGACGCGCGTCTTCCTCGGCTTCGGCCTGGCCTGCCTCATCGGCATCCCCTTCGGGATGCTGGCCGGCGCCTGGCGGCCCTTCAACGCGCTCATGACGCCGCTGGTCATCTTCGGCCGCAACATCCCCATCGCGGCGCTCATCCCGCTGACGCTGCTCTGGTTCGGCATCGACGAGACCCAGAAGGTGATGTTCCTCTTCATCGCCACGGTGCCCTTCGTCTTCTCGAGCGCCGCCAGCGCCGTGGTCGCCATCCACCAGCGCTACGTCGAGACGGCGCAGACCCTGGGCGCGTCGCCGTGGCAGATCTTCCGCAAGGTGCTGGCGCCGCTGGCGCTGCCGCAGGTCTTCACCGACAACCGGCAGCTCTTCGGGCTCGCCTTCGGCTACATCATGCTGGCCGAGCTCGTGAACGCGAAGCGCGGCCTCGGCTTCCTCATCCAGATCAGCCAGAAGCGCTCGCAGCCCGAGGACATCCTGATGATCCTGGTCATCATCGGGCTCCTGGCCTGGCTCATCGACAAGACCCTGGCGTGGTTCCAGCGCGGCCTCTTCCCGTACCGGAGGGATCTGTGAGCGAAGATCGCCCCTCCCCGAGCGACGCGCCGCCCGCCGACCCCGAGGCGCTCCTCGCCGAGCTCGAGCGCGACACGGCCGAGGCGCTGGCCAAGGCGAAGGCCGACGCCGAGGCCGAGGCGCGAGCGGCCCAGCCTCCCGAGGAAGCCGAAGCCGCCGCGCCGGTGGTGGAGGTGAGCGCGCCGGCGGACGAGACGCCGGCGCCGGAGGTCGACCCGCCGGTCGTCGCGTTCCGAAACGTCACCAAGACCTACGGCGACGGCCCCAAGGCGTTCACGGCCATCAAGGACCTGACCTTCTCCGTCCCCGACATCCCCGGGAAGGGCGAGTTCATCTGCGTCCTCGGGCCCTCGGGCTGCGGCAAGTCGACGGTGCTCAGGCTCATCGCCGGGCTCGGCCCGCAGCACCCGCCGACGATCGGCGAGGTGCTCGTCGAGGGGCGCCCGGTCACGGGCCCCGGCGCGGACCGCGGCATGGTCTTTCAGGACTACACCTCCTTCGACCACATGACCGTCGAGGACAACGTCGCGTTCGGGCTCGCCTGCCGCGGCGTCGGCAAGAAGGAGCGCCTCGAGCAAGCGCACCACTGGATCGACAAGGTCGGGCTGTCCGTCGGCCACGACGCGCGCAAGTACCCGCACCAGCTCTCGGGCGGGATGCGCCAGCGCGTCGCCATCGCGCGGACGCTCATCCTGAAGCCTCGCATCATCCTGATGGACGAGCCCTTCGGCGCGCTCGACCCGTCGACCCGGATGCAGATGCAGGACAACCTCGTGGCGCTCTGGCGTGACCTCGAGGCGACGGTCTTCTTCGTGACCCACTCGATCGAGGAGGCGGTCTACCTCGGCGACCGCGTGCACATCCTGTCCTCGTCCCCGGGGACGCTGCTGCGCGAGATCCAGGTCCCGCCGCCGGACCGCCCGGCCCAGGCGATGCAGCGCGACCCCGAGTTCCTCGAGTACGTGTTCGACATCCGCGACACCATCGAGACCCTCGAGGCGTCGCGGCGCGCGGGAGACGACTGACGCCCATGGCCGGCAGCGACGACCGCAGCAAGCCGGGGAAGGCCGACAAGAAGGGCGCCAGCGTCTGGCGCTACCTCAAGGAGGCATTCCTCTACCACTGGAACCTGCTCGCCTTCGGCGGGGCCGGCGCGGCCGCGGTCATCGCGGGCTCGGCCGGCGTCGCGCTGCCGCTGGTGGTGGCCGGCGAGCTCATCTACCTCGGGGGGCTCGTCGGCAACGAGCGCTTCCGGGCCGCCATCGACGCCAAGGTCCACGCCGAGCAGCGTCAGGGCGACGTCGAGGCGGCGTTCGGCCAGGACGACGCGGCCGAGGCCGCGCGGCGCCGCAAGGAGTCGGTCGCGGCGCTCCTCAACGGCCTCGACGCGCCGGGGCGCGAGCGCTTCGTCGACCTGCGGGCCCGCTGCCGCGACATGGGCGCCATCGCCAGCGGCGTCGGCGGCCGGGTCGGGGTCTCCAAGGGCATCGATCGCGCGACGCTCGACCGCCTGCTGTGGGCGTTCCTGCGGCTCCTCTACTCGAAGCGCGCGCTGAACGCCTTCCTCGCGACGACCGACAAGGACGAGATCGCCGAGCAGCTCGCGCGCCTGCGCGCCCGCGAGGCGAAGGCGCAGGAGGACGGCGACGAGCGCATCCTCAAGTCGCTCCGCGACAGCGTCGCGACCGGCGAGCTGCGGCTGTCGAACTACGAGCAGGCCGAGAAGAACGCCGAGTTCGTCGACATCGAGCTCGACCGCATCGACGGCAAGATCCGCGCGCTGACCGAGCTCGCCGTCAGCACCGAGGACCCCGACTACATCTCGAACCAGGTCGACTCGGTGGCCGCGAGCATGGCCTCGACCGAGCGGGCCATCCGCGAGATCCAGCACCTGACGGGCTTCGACGACGGCGTGGCCGAGGCGCCCGCCATCATGGACCTCGACCTCGAGCAGGTGGTCGAGGCGTGAGCGCGGTGGACGGGGGGGCGCCCGGCGAGCAGAAGCAGGGCGGGTCGGCCGGCCTCCCGGGCTGGTACCCCGCGTGGGCCGCGCGCCTGGCCGAGCTCTACTTCTCGGGCACGACGTCGGCCTTCGTCATCCACGGCAACACCTGGGACGTGCTGCCGCTCGCCGCGCCGCCGGACGCCGCGACGGACGCCGGCCCGCAGCGCTTCGGCGTGCTCGAGGAGTTCCTCGCCGAGCAGCTCTTCGGCCGCTGGGACCTGGTGCTGGGCTACGACCTTTCGCGCGGGCTCCGCTGCATCGCCGGCACGAACGCCAAGCGCCTGCGGGAGATGGTCGCGACCTGCACGCGCCGGGTCGCCGACCTCGAGGCGGTCCCGAAGGACGCGACGGTCGTCCTCGCGCTGCTCGACCGCTTCCTCGTGAAGAACGTCACGGCGGCGCCGAAGGACCGCCTCAGCGTCGCCATCGTGCTCAGCCACGCGGCCTTCCTCGCCCCGCGCGGGGACCGCCTGAGCGAGGACGACCAGCGCCACCTGGTGACGCTCCTCGACTGGGCGGCGAGCCCGTACCTCAAGCGCATCAACGTGGCCTTCGTGCTCGTCGACCACGAGCTCGCCCGCGTCTCGGAGCGCATCACCCGCAACCCGCACGTGGCCACGCTCGAGGTCCCGCTCCCCGACGAGGCGCTGCGCCGCGCCTACCTCGACGTGCTGACCGAGGGCGAGGACGTCGGCTCCTTCAGCGACTTCGGCCCAGACGAGATCGCGCGCCTCACCGCCGGCATCTCCCTGACCGACCTGGGCGTCCTCGTCCGCTCGACCATCGAGGGGCGCCGCCGGCTCGACCGCGAGCGCTTCCGGGCGCTGAAGAAGCGGCTCATCGAGCGCCAGGCCCAGGGGCTCCTCGACTTCGTGGAGCCCAAGTGGGGCCTCGACATGGTCGTCGGCCACGAGGCGGCGAAGAAGCGCCTGGTGGACGACGCGGCGCTGCTCGCCAAGGGGCGCCTCGAGTCGGTCCCGATGGGCTACCTCGTCACCGGCCCGGTGGGGACCGGGAAGTCCTTCCTCGCGCAGTGCGCCGCGGGGTCGCTCGGCCTCCCGTGCGTGACGCTCAAGAACTTCCGCTCGAAGTACGTCGGCGAGACCGAGGCGAACCTCGAGCGCGTCCTCAACGTGCTCCGCAGCATGGGCCCCGTCGTGGTCATCGTCGACGAGGCCGACGCGATGCTCGGCGACCGCGAGAGCGACGGCGGCGACGCGGGGCTGTCGAGCCGCATCTTCGGGACCATCGCCGCGCAGATGGGGGACACGCGCTACCGCGGCCGCATCCTCTGGATGCTGCTGACTGCGCGACCCGACCTGCTGCCGGTGGACCTCAAGCGGCAGGGGCGGGCGGAGGTCCACATCCCGCTCTTCTACCCGACCGCGCAGCGCGAGCTCCGCGACATGTTCGTGGTCCTCGCGAAGAAGTCCGGCGCCAGGCTCGACCCGGCGGACGTCCCGCCGGTGCCCCACGCCGGCATGCTGTCCGGCGCCGACATCGAGGGCATCGTCGGGCGCGCGTGGCGCGCGGCGCTGCTCTCCGGCGAGGACCACATCAGCCGGGACCGGCTCGAGGCGGTGCTCGCGGGCTTCCTCCCCTCCACCGAGGGGCTCGAGCGCGAGCTCCAGCGGCTGGCGGCCATCGTCGAGTGCACCGACGCCGAGTTCCTGCCGGCGGCGGTCTCCGCCGAGGTGGCGCAGCTCGGCGGTCGCGGCCGGCTGACCGAGCGCATCGCCGCCATCAAACGGACCCTATCCGCCCTCTGAAGACGACCAGGAGAAGAGACATGGCCCCAGTCCGCACCGAGTGGCTCTCCGACGAGGAGCTCCCGCAGCTCGACGCGCACCTCGCCCAGCTCCAGCGCTTCACCGACGCGCTCGCCGACGGCGTCATCGACTCGTCCGAGCTGGCCGGCCAGGAGGCCGCGCTCGTCGCCGCGATGAAGGCCGTCGAGGCCAAGCTCGACGACGAGCAGCACGCGCTCGTCACGACGCTCCTGGTCGAGCTCACCGCCTACAACATCATGAGCACGCTCCACGGGCTGACCGCCGAGCGTCTGGGCGAGAAGTTCGGCGCGTGATCGCGATGAAGCACCGGCCCGACGACGGGCGCCTGGTCGCGATCTTCAACGCGGTCGAGGCCCACATCGAGCGCCGCTGGCACATCCCGGTCGTCATCCGCGACGTCCCGGCGCCCTTCACCGGCGACCTCGACGGCCGCGAGATCCACGTCGACTACGCCCTCGACATCGCCGAGGCCGTCTTCATCATCGCGCACCTCTTCGGCCACACGGTGCAGTGGAACCTCTCGGAGGAGGCGCGGAAGGTCGGGACGACCTTCTACCACAACGCCACCGACGAGGAGCTGGCGCTCGTCCACGCCTACGAGACCGAGGCGTGCCAGTACAGCCTCCAGCTCTTCCACGACGCCGGCGTCCACGACTGCGACGCCTGGCTGAGCGACTTCGCCGCGTGCGACTTCGCGTACCTGTCGCACTTCTACCGCACCGGCGAGAAGCTCGACTTCTTCAGCCTCTGGCGCGACGACACCCCGGTCCTCGCGGCGCTGCCGATCCCGGACTTCACGCCGACCTCGTGGCGCTCACGCTGGTCCGGCGTCGTCGTCTAGAGAGCGTCAGCGGGAGCCCGGGCTCCTGCCGACGCCCCAGCGCTCACGGCGCCGGCGGCGGCGAGCCGAGCATGGCCGCGGGCTCGCCCATCACCACGTAGGCCCACTGCACCGTGTCGAGGTGGGTCCAGACCGCGAGCCGCCCGTCGTCGGTGGTCATGTGGCCGGAGCGCTGCGCCTTGATCGCGTCGAGCAGCCGCGCCTGGTCGAAGAGCTCGAGCTTCCAGGTCTTGGCGTCGCGCGCCTCCTCCTTGAGCGTCGAGCGGACGATGACCCGCCCCATCTCGTCGAGGATGAGCGACTCGGCGCCCGCCTTGGCCAGGTCCGGCTCCTCGAGCAGGCTGTCGATGAAGTACTTGAGCGTCATGTCCGCGCACACGATGCCGCGGTACTCGCCGTCGGGGGACCACACGGACTCGGCGATCGTCATCACGATGCCCAGGCCGGCCTCGTCCACGCCGGTCGTCGACCAGTTGATGCCGGTCTTCCGCGCGAACTGGCGGTACCACAGCATGTTGCGGACGTCGTAGTCCTCGTCGAGGTCGATGAGGCTCCACGTGCCGGGAAAGCCGATGGAGATGCCCTCGTCGAACGCCGCGTAGGTCCAGACGAGCGGGACGCCCTCCTCGAGGACGAGGCGCCGCTGCTCGGCGTCGGAGCGCTGCAGGACGTCGTCGCCGCCGCTCCACATCAGCGTGTCCTTGAGCACCGTCGCGAGCCGCGCCACCTGCCGCGCGCGGGGCATGACGGCGGCGCGATCCACCCCGGGCGCGATCGACATGTCCGCCTGGTCGAAGCTGACCTTGTCGCCACCGCGTGCGGGCGCCGGCACCTCGTTGGCGTCGGGCGGCGGCGTCGGCGGATCCATCCGGTCCTTGTAATAGGTGTAGAGCTTCGGATCGGGGCCGCCTTCGGGCGGCGGCTCGGCGATGACCTGGTTGGCGACGGTCGCCATCCCGTGGACGAGCGAGTTGAACCGGCTCAGGTTCGTGTTCATCCGGCTCGCCTGGCCGTTGACGCGGCTCGTGAGCGTCTGGAACTGCTGCTCGCGTTGGTAGGCCGCCTCGCGCTCGTGGCGGAGCGTCTCGGCGCCGCGCCACAGGAGGAAGGCGCCGATGAGCGCGATGAGCAGGACCGAGCCGGAGCCGAGGGCGATGGCGGTGCCGCGGTTGCGGCCGACCCAGCGCTTGACCTTGCGCAGGCCGCGGTCGGGATCGGCGTGGACCGACTCGTCGCGGAGGAGGCGCCGCAGGTCGTCGCCGAAGGCGTCGGTGTCGGGGTAGCGGTCGTCGGGCGACAGCGCCGTCGCCTTGTTGATGATGGCGCCGAGCTCGCGCGGGAGGCGCTTGCCGTAGGCGTGGACGACCGGCTCGTGGAGGCCGCTCGCCGCCTTCGTCACCACCTCGAGCTGGGTGTCGCCGCCGAGGGCGCGGCGGAGCGTCACGAGCTCGTAGAGGATGAGCCCGAGGGCGTACTGGTCGCTCTTGTCGTCGAGCTCCTCGGTCTGCCCGCGGGCCTGCTCCGGCGACATGTAGTACGGCGTGCCGATGAGCGTCCCGGCGCGCGTGTTCTCGACCGACTCGCCGCTGGTGACCCGCTCGCGCCGCCCGATCGGGCGGGCGATGCCCCAGTCCATCACCAGCACCTCGCCGAAGGCGCCGAGCATGATGTTCTCGGGCTTCAGATCGCGGTGGATGACGCCGCGCCGGTGCGCGTAGTCCATCGCCGCGAGCACCGGCAGGAACGCCTCGATGCGGGCGCGCAGGGTGTGGTCTTCGTCGGGCTGCTTGCCGGCGTCGTGGAAGGCGCGCGCCTCGAGGATGTAGTCCTTCAGGGTCTTCCCCCGAACGAACTTCATCGCGTACGAGATGCGCCCCTGGGTGTCGACGTGGATGCCGTAGATCGGCACGATCGCGGGGTGATCGAGCTGCGCGGTGATCTGCGCCTCGGTGACGAAGCGCCGGAGCAGCGCGGGGCGCGCCTTGAGGTTGCCCTTGAGGCGCTTGACCGCGACGGTGCGCAGGAGGTGCGGGTCGCGCGCGAGGAAGACCTCGCCCATCGCGCCCTCGCCGAGCGGGCTCACGAGCCGGTACGGCGGGCCGTTGCCGGGCTCGAGCTGCGGCACGTCGCTCAGCGTCACCTCGTGGTGCGCCAGAATGTCGCGCAGCGCGTCGACGCCGAGGAGCCCCTCGTCGTGAAGATGGATGATGAAGCCTTCGACGTCGTCGTCGAGCCGACGGTCGCGCAGATAACGCCGGTACAGGCCCGCGATGTCCGCGTGCCGGGCCGGTGGGAAGAAGGCTTGGAGTTGTTCCAACTTCACGAGCGCGACCATAGCCCGACCGGCGCTCGCGCGCTACCCACCGATGCTCTCGGGTTGTTCGAGGCCGCGAGGAATGAAACCGGCGTCCGTCGACCCAATCTTGAAATGGATCAAGTGTGCTAGAGGGCAAATGGCGCTACAGTCTCGGCCGGTCTCACCCGCGCGCGGTGGGACTTTGCGCGATCGTGGACTGGAAAGGAGGTCCAGACATGAGGTCCATGAACACTGTGCTGCTCGCTGCGGCCCTGGGATTCACCGTCGGGGCGGTGGGGTGCTCGAAGTCCGAGACCAAGCCCACCACCGAGACGGCCGCCCCGGAGCAGCCGAAGACTCCGCTGGAGATGGCCCGCGACAAGGCGTCGGCCTACGAGGCGCTCCCCGCCAACTTCGACAGCGAGACCAACCCGTGGAGCCTGGAGAAGGAGACCCTCGGGCGGATGCTCTACTACGAGACCCGCCTGTCCATGGCGAAGGACATCTCCTGCAACAGCTGCCACCAGCTCGACAAGTTCGGCGTCGACGGTGAGCCGACCTCGCCGGGCTTCAACCACCAGCGCGGCTCGCGCAACTCGCCGACCGTGTACAACGCCGCCGGGCACCTGGCGCAGTTCTGGGACGGTCGCGCTCCGGACGTCGAGGAGCAGGCGAAGGGGCCGGTCCTGAACCCGGTCGAGATGGCGATGCCCGCCGCCCCCGAGGTGGTCGCCCGCCTGAAGGCGATCCCGGGCTACGTCGAGGCGTTCGCGAAGGCCTTCCCGGGCGAGGAGGACGCGGTCACCTACGACAACATGGCGAAGGCCATCGGCGTCTTCGAGCGTCGCCTGACGACCCCGTCGCGCTGGGACCAGTTCCTGGGCGGCAAGGACGACGCGCTGACGGCCGAGGAGATCCAGGGCTTCGTGACCTTCGCCGAGGTCGGCTGCATGTCCTGCCACAACGGCGCCCTCATCGGCGGCAACTCCTACCAGAAGCTCGGCGCGGTGAAGGCGTGGCCGGACCTGGCGGACAACGGGCGCGAGGACGCGACGAAGAACGCCGAGGACAAGCACTTCTTCAAGGTCCCGAGCCTGCGCAACATCGCCAAGACCGGGCCGTACTTCCACGACGGCAAGGTCGCCAAGCTGGACGAGGCGATCACGATGATGGCGCGCCACCAGCTGGGCGTCGAGCTCGAGCCGGCGCAGGTCGCCTCGATCGTGACGTGGCTCGAGGCGCTCACGGGCGAGGTCCCGGCCGAGTACGTCGCCAAGCCCGAGCTCCCGGCGGACGCCCCCGCGGCGCCGACCGAGCCGACCGAGCCGACCGAGCCGACCGAGCCGACCGAGCCGACCGAG
>SBGO01000002.1 GCA_006226565.1 Deltaproteobacteria bacterium
CTGTTCGTCGCGTACGAGTCGCTGAGCGGCGCCGGCCACTTCGACGCCTCGGGCGGCGACGGCGGCAACTCCGGCTACGACAACACCGCCGCCTCCGGGGGCGGCGGCGGCTCGGGCGGCGGGGTCTTCCTCGCCTCGCGCCAGCTGACCTTCACCGGCAGCCTCGACGTCAGCGGCGGCGCCGGCGGCGTCAACATCCACTACGCCGACGCCGGCGGCCACGGCGGCGAGGGACGGGTCCGCTTCGACGGCGCCGCCCCCCCGGCCCTCTCCCCCGGGCCGACGAACACCACGGGCACGGTCTACCAGGGCTGCGCGGTCACCGCGGTCACCGGGACGAGCGTCAGCGTCGCCTCGAGCGGCGACTGCGACTGGGTGGCGCAGGACGTCGCCGGCAACCCCGTGGCGAGCGGGATCGTCGGCGCCAACGGGACCCTCGACGTCGCCGCGGCCTTCGCCGCCCACGGCGAGCTGACGGTCATCCTGTCCCGCGGCAGCGTCCCGAGCCCGGTGGGCATCGGGCGCGTCGTGCGCGACACCGACGGCGACGGGCAGCCCGACTTCGCCGACGCCGACAGCGACAACGACGGCATCGCCGACCGCGACGAGAGCGGCGGCGTGGACCTCTCCGGCGACGCCGATCGCGACGGCGTGCCCGACTGGCAGGATCCCGACGCCGTCGACTGCCCCGACGCCAACGAGGACGGCCTCTGCGACACCCCGCCCGCCGCCCTCGATCCCGACGGCGACGGCGTCCCGAGCTTCCTCGACCTCGACGCCGACGGCGACGGCGTGCCCGACATCATCGAGAACGGCGGGGCCGATCTCGACCTCGACCGCGACGGCCGCGTGGACGACGCCACCGACGACGACCGCGACGGCATGGTCGCGGTGTTCGACGCCGACGACGCCGATCCGGCCAACGTCACCTCGACGGCCGGCCTCGTCTCCAGCGACGACGACGCGCTCCCCGACTACCTCGACCGCGACGCCGACGGCGACGGCTTCGCCGACGTCATCGAGGCCGGGGGCCTAGACCTCGACGGGGACGGCGTCTACGACCCGCGCGGCGACGGCGACCGGGACGGCCTCGACGACGGCGTCGACCCCGACCGCGGCGGCACCCCGCTGCCCCTGCCCGACGCCGACCACGACGCGGCCTTCGACTTCCAGGACGTCTGCGGCGACGGCGGCCTCTCGGTCGGCGAGATCTGCGACCTCGGCGGCGACAACGGCCTCAGCGCCTGCGGCTGCACCTCGGCGTGCATCTACCCGGGCGCCGAGGCCGCCTGCGACGACGGCGTCTTCTGCACGGCGAGCTCGACCTGCGACGGGACCGGGGGCTGCGCCGCCGCCGGGACCGCCACGCCCTGCGGCGGGGCCACCCCGGTCTGCGACGAGGACGGCGAGCGCTGCGTCGCTTGCCTCGTGGCCGACGACTGCGCCGACGACGGCGACGTCTGCACCCGCCCCGTGTGCGGCGACGGCGCCTGCTCCCAGGCGCTCCTCGACCTCGGCACCCCGGACGCCTGCGACGGCGTCGACAACGACTGCGACGGGGCGACCGACGAGGACTTCGCCGCCCGGGCGACGAGCTGCGGCGTCGGCCAGTGCGCCGGGAGCCAGGGGATGACCCACTGCGCCGGCGCCGCCGGGGTGACGGACGACTGCGACCCGCTCGCCGGGGCGTCCGAGGAGCAGTGCGACGGCGTCGACAACGACTGCGACGGCGTGACCGACGTCGACACCGACGGCGAGATCGCCGCGAGCGTGTGCCCGGCGCTGGAGACGCGGCTTTTGAGCGCGCCGGCCGGAGTCACGAGCGCGACCGTCGCCGACTTCACCTACGACAACCCCCTCGACCCGGCCCACGCGACCTTCGCGTGCAGCGTCGACGGCGGCGCCTGGGCGGCGTGCGACGGCGGCGCCCTGACCGTGGACCCGGTCGCCGAGGGCAGCCACTCGCTCCTCGTCCGCGCCGTGGACGCGGCCGGAAACACCGATCCGACGCCGGCCTTCGCGATGTGGGTCGTCGACGCGACGGTGCCCGAGACCGAGATCCTCGTCGGCCCGGACGGGGCCTCCCAGAGCGCGACGGCGGTCTTCGTCTTCGGCGCGTCGGTGGCCGGCTCCGACTTCTTCTGCGCCCTCGACGCCGTGACGGCGCCGCCCGCGCCCGAGGCGTACACGCCCTGCGACGTCGACACGGTCTACGTCGACCTCGCCGAGGGGACGCACAGCTTGTGGGTCTACGCGGTCAGCCCGGCCGGGGTGGCCGACCCGAGCCCCGCGAGCCACGACTGGCTCATCGACACCGGGGTGCCCGACACCTTCCTCACCGGCGGGCCCAGCGGCGCCGTCGCGGCGGCGAGCGCCACCTTCACCTACGAGGCCGACGACGAGGCGGTCACCACCTTCGTCTGCCGCGTCGACGGCGGCGCGGCCTTCGCCTGCGACGGCGGGGCGGCGACCGTCGGCGGTCTCGCCGAAGGCGACCACCTGTTCACCGTCGCCGCGCGCGACGCGGCCGGCAACGTCGACCCCTCCCCCGCCTTCCGCGTCTGGACGGTGGATCTCACGGCGCCCGAGACGCTCATCGTCGACGGCCCGGGGGAGGTGACCGGCAACCCCCGCGTCACCTTCCGCTTCGCGGCGAGCGAGCCGGGCTGCTCCTTCGCGTGCGCCCTCGACCCGGAGGCGGCGCCGCCCGCGGCCGAGGCGTTCGTCCCCTGCGACCCGACCAGCGCCTTCGACGTGTCGGACGGCGCGCACACGCTGTACGTCGTGGCGACCGACGCGGCCGGCAACGTCGACCCGACCCCGGCGGTCGCGAGCTTCGTCGTCGACGCCAGCGCCCCGGAGACGGCGATCACCAGCGGGCCGCCGGCGGCGGTCAGCGTCGGGACGGCGGTGGGCTTCGCGTACGAGGACCCGAACGACGCGCAGCTGGCGCGCTTCGACTGCCGCCTCGACGACGGCGCGTGGGCGGCCTGTGACGGCGGCGCGACCAGCTACGCCGAGGTCGCCGTGGGCGAGCACGTGTTCTCGGTCCGCGCCTGCCGCGACGCCCGCTGCGACGCCACGCCGGCGGTCCAGGCCTTCGCGGTCTCCGAGAGCCCGTGCCCGCTCGACCTCGACGCGCCGGTGATGACCTGCGCCGGCGAGCAGCGGATCGGCTGCCCGGCGGCCTCGGTCGACGCGGCGGCCTTCGCGCCCGCGGTGAGCGACGCCTGTGGCCCGGCGCCGGCGGTGACCGCGGTCCTCCCCGAGGCGTGGGAGGTCGGGCTGAACCCGGTCGTCTTCCAGGCGATCGACGGCAACGGCAACCTCGCGAGCTGCGTCACGCCGGTCGTCGTCGAGGACACGGGGGCGCCGACCCTCGGCTGCGAGGGCCCCCTCGAGGTCGCTGCGACGGCC
>SBGO01000213.1 GCA_006226565.1 Deltaproteobacteria bacterium
GCGACCAGTCACCGCCGCGGCGGACGACGCGGCGCGGGCGGCGCGACGGCCCCCTGCTCCGACGAGTTCGGCTCGGTCTGCGACGGCGACGGGACCGGCGCCTGCAGGCTCACGGTGCCGCGGCGCGGTTGGATCGGCGCGTCGGGGAAGACCAGCGTCGGCGGCGCGAAGTCCTCGGCCGACTCCTCGGGCACGTCCTCGAGGGCGCCCTCGAGGACGACCGTCACGCCCTTGGGCTGCTTCGGCACCGGCTGGAGCCCGTGGGCCGTCGCCGACTTGGACACCCGCGGGGCGGTGTCGGGCCGCGCCGGCAGCGGCGGCGCGACGGTCAGGTCCACGCTCGCCAGCGCGCGACGCATCTCCGCGGCGCTCTGGAAGCGCTGCCCCGGGTTCTTCGCCAGCGCCCGCTGGACCAGCATCTCGAGGTCGCGCGGCAGCGGCCCGACGTCGGGGCGCGCGGCGTCGCGGAACGTCGGCGGCCGCTCCTGGAGGTGCTTCTGGTAGAGCTCGTAGCGGGTCTTGCCGTCGAACGGCAGCCGGCCCGTCAGCATCCGGTACATCACGACGCCGAGCGAGTAGACGTCGGTGCGCGCGTCGACGCGCCCGCCGACGACCTGCTCCGGCGCCATGTACTGCGGCGTCCCGCACACCTGCCGCTGCTCGGTCACGAGATCGAAGTCGTCCCCCTGCTGCTCGGGCGACGGCTCGGTCGGATCCTCCTCGATGTACTTCGCGATCCCGTAGTCGAGGATCTTGATGTGGAGGGGATCGTCGTTCTTGCGCGTGACGAAGAGGTTGTCGGGCTTGAGGTCGCGGTGGACCGCGCGGCGGTTGTGCGCGTGCTCGAGCGCCTGGAGGATCTGATCGGCGACGTGGATGGCGTCCTTGACCGGCATCGGGTCGTCGCCCAGCACGTCCGTCAGGACCTGCCCGGGCAGGAACTCCATCACGAGGTAGAGCTTGCCGTCCTCGGTCGACCCGTAGTCGTGGATCACGAGGCAGTTCGGATGGGTCAGGTTCGCCGCGATGCGCGCGCCGCGGGCGAACCGCTTGGAGGCCGCGTCGTCCGCGGGGGGCAGGACCTTGACCGCCACCGTCCGCTCGGTGCCCGTCTGCCACGCCTTCCAGACGCTGCTGTCCATCCCGCCGACGCCGATCAGCTCTCGCACCTGGTAGCGCCCGCCGATGGTCGTACCGCTGAGATCCTCGACGACGCGATGCCCATCGGAGGGGCAGCGCGTGCGCGAGCGCGAAAACTTCTCACCGCAATGGGAGCAGATCCAGTCCACGTCTTTGTCGCCGGGCCCAACGGCTGCGGCTGTTCCTCTCTAGCGTTCTTCTGTCGAGCAGCGGATCAGCGGAAGGTGATGCAGAAGTCGCCCTCCACCCGGGGCGAGACGACCCCTTGATTGTAGGCGCCAGTATCGTCCAACACGACGCCGAGCTCCTCTATTTTTCCGTCATCTTGCGGCGCATCGAGATCGAGGCGCCAGAGATCGATGGCGCCAGGCGCCTCCCCGACCACCGCGTTGAAGTCGAGCGGCCCCGACGCTCCCGACACGTCGATCGTGGTGCGATCCCCAGAGGACAGCGTCGTGACACCGGTGTTCCAATCCTCGATGCCGAAGCGAACCTGGTCCCCGGCCGACAGCCGTGTCAAGCCTTGGGCCAGCGCGTGTCCGTCGACGTCGCCGGGGAGGATCCCGACGCCGGTCGTCGCGGCGTAGGCGAGGCCGATCGCGTACGTCGCGTCGTAGGCCTTGGCCTCGAAGTTGTTGGGCGCGACGTCGAAGCGCGCCTGGTAGGCGTTCGCGAAGGTGCCGAAGAACTCGGGCGCGGGGGCGCTCGGGTTGGTCCCGACGAGGGAGCAGAGCGTCTGGTCGTCGATCGTCGGGAGCCCCTCGACCGGGGTGATGAGGTGCGACCCGAGCAGCCCCATGTCCTTGGTGCCGTCGGTGAGGACGAAGGAGAAGCCCTTGCCGGAGGCCAGGCTCAGGAACTGGAGCCCGTCGGAGGGGTACGCGATGAGGACCACGGCGTCGGGTTGGAAGGTCGTGAGATCCTCGATGATCGCCTGCTGCTCCGGCTTCTGCGTCTCGAGATCGGCGCTGGCCGAGTAGACGTCGACGAGGAAGGTCTGGGCCGTGCAGCTGGTGGCGGCGCAGAACTCCTGCTGGACGACGAGCGCGAGGCCGTTGCCGTAGGCGTCGTCGCGGTTGACGATCGCGAGGTGGTGCTGGCCGGCGCCGAAGCCGCGCTCGAGCAGGTAGCCGGCGATCGCGCGGCCCTGGATGGCGTCGCTGGGCGCCGTCCGCCACATGAGCCCGTCGTCCGGCAGGTTCGAGATCGCCGGAGAGGTCGACGCGGGCGACATCATCAAGACGCCCGCGGGCCGGGCGACCTTGGAGAAGGCGTCGATGGTCACGCCGCTGGCGCCGGCGCCGATGATGGCGTCGACCTTGCCGACGTCGATGAGGTGGCGCGCGGCGGCGACGGCCTGGTCGCTGTTGGTCCCGCTGTCGCAGGCGAGCACGCCGAGCTTGCGCCCGAGGACGCCGCCGATCTGGTTGATCTGGCTCACCGCGAGCTCGACGCCGTTCTCCATCGGCTGGCCCTGGGTGCCGAGCGCCCCGCTCTTCGGCAGGAGCGTGCCGATCAGGATGACGCTGCCGGCCTCGGCCGTGCGCGGGTCCTCCCCGAAGAGGCGGTTGCACGGCCCGTCGACCTGCACGAGGTCGCGCTCGATGCAGAAGCCGCGATCGCAGCGAAGCCCGCGCCCGACGGCGTCGCAGTCGGCGTCGTTCGAGCACTGGTCGTCGAAGTCGAGGGTGAACGAGCACCCGGGACCGACGGCGAGGGCGCCGAGGAGCGCGGCCCCGGTGAGCGAGATGAGCAGCGGTCGCGTCACAGCGCTCCCCCGATGACCACGCCGGCGCCGCCCTGCATCACCGTGGGGGTGACGTGGACCGAGCCGTGGCCTTCGTCTTCGTCGTCGAGGAGGTAGAGCACGAGGCCGGTGGTGACGGCGGCCACGCCGACGACCATCAGGACGTCGGCCGCGGCGGCCTGCGCCTTGCCGGTCGACTGCAGCGAGCGCCTGCTGTCGAGGTCGGTCTCCGCGTGGTAGTCGCTCTCCGTCCCGGACGCGATGGCGCCCATGACGATGCCGCCGCCGAGCAGCGCGGCGCCGGTGCCCATGACGACCCACGGGAGCGGATCGCTCGAGGGCTTCTCGATCCCGCCGGGGCCCGTGCCGCCAGGGCCCGTGCCACCCGGCCCGGTGCCGCCGGGACCCGTGCCGCCAGGACCCGTGCCGCCAGGACCCGATACTGGTTTCCATAGGTCTGTTGCTGTGCAGCAACATTTTCATGACTTTTGCCTGGTACGCCCATCTCCGGGAGTTGAACAACAAGCCC
>SBGO01000347.1 GCA_006226565.1 Deltaproteobacteria bacterium
CGCGGGGCGACCTCGGGCGCGATCCGCAGGGCGCGGCTGGCGTTGGGCGCCGCGGCCACGATGACCGACGCGAGCCACGGCGCGTCCGGCGGGGCCGTCCCGCGGGCGCGGAAGAAGGGCACGAGCGGCGCGTAGAGGAGGTGGTCGGTGTAGAGGTGGGCGCGCTCGACGTGGGCGGGGTCCCAGACCGCGTCGGCCGCGACCCGGGCGTGCACGTAGTAGCCCCGCTGCGGCGCGAGGCACGGGTAGAGCCCGGAGCAGCGGCAGAGGTCCTCCTCCTGGGCCTTCGCGCCCACGAGGAAGCCGCCGCCGGGCTGCACCGCCGAGGCGAAGTCGAGCACGGCGACGTCGTCGACGCCCTCGTCGAGGACGAGGCGGCGCGACGCGACCTGGGTCGTCTCGTCGGTGACCTCGATCCGCGTCTCGGGCGCCGGATCCGTCGTGGGCGCCTCGGCCCACGACGCGAGCGTCTCGGGGGAGAGCTCCCGGGTCCCGGCGACGGCGGCCTCCTGGGCCGCGCGGACGTCGTGGGCGCGACCGTCCGGCCCGGTCCAGGTGCCGCGTTCCAGGAGCTCGAGGGTCTCGAGCGCGATGTCGACGAGGCTCATGGCGTGCTCCGGTACAGGGTGTACCGGAGTAATGGGGTCACAAAAACCCTATGTCAAACCGCGAGACCCTTTCGGGCCTACTGGCCGAGCGCGGCCTCGACCGCGGCGGCCACCGACTGGTCGTCGGTGGTCGGCTCGCTCAGCGCCGTGAAGTAGTCGTGGAGGTCGCTCAGCAGCTGATCCGCGCCGATGACGGCGGCGGTCGGGAGCTTGTTGACGATGGTCACGCGCAGCGTCTGCGGGGCGGTCGCGTCGGTCACCACGTCGTAGAAGGACGACATGAGCATCGCCGACTGGGTCTCGTCGAGGACCGGCAGGTCGAGCCAGATGGTCGGGTAGCCGGGCTCCCACCAGGCCTGGACGGCGTGGCGGGTGTAGAGGAGGTGGAGCGCCAGCTGCGAGCGCACGTACGGGTGGACCGGGCACTCGCCCTCCCCCTCGCAGACGACGTGGTCGACCAGCGTCAGGAAGCCGTCGACGGGGTCGGAGGGGTCGAGCTCCTCCCAGACGGTGTTCGTCAGCGCCCGGAAGCGCAGGAAGACGCTGCCCCAGTCCTGGTCGTCGGCGGTCCGGCTGACCTCGTTGGTGGAGAGCTCGGGCGGGTTGTCGGCGATGATGCGGTCGATCTGGTCGGCGGTGAAGCGGATGGGGTTGCCGAAGTCCCACTGGATGCAGGCGGGCTCGAGGTCGAGGTCCTCGTCGGTGCAGTAGAGGAAGGTGTCGTCGTGCGCGCCCTCGCCGTAGGCGTAGCGCATCGCGTCGCGGTCGTAGGCGCCCGGGTGGGTCAGCCCGATGACGTAGTCCATCGTCGTGGAGGAGCTCGCGCCCTCGTCGGCGTGGCCCCAGTCGGCCGAGCCGATGAAGTTGTGGCGGAGGCCCAGGTTGTGGCCGACCTCGTGGATGAGGAAGTCGGCGACGATGGCGTTGGTGATCTCCTCGTCGGTGGCGTCGCGGCCGAAGGTCGCCCACGCCTGCTTCACCTCCATCGCGCCGAGGGGGCGCTGGAAGTAGACGCTGCGGCGGAGGTAGCGCGGCGCCGCCGTGGACTTGCCGAGCTCGAGCTCGAGCGGGCGGCCGAGGCGCTCACCCTCGGGCTTCGGCCCCGGCACGTCGTCGAGCACGAGGTCGGCGAGGTCGGGGTGGTCGTCGAAGAAGTCGCGGTAGCGCGTGACGAGGTCGTCGAGCTCGCCGAACCACATCACGACGAAGGACTGGAAGATCTCGCCGGTGTCGGGGTCCTGGGCGAAGGGGGCCACGGCGCCGCCGCCGCCGGTCTCGCGCCACAGGACGACGTGGTAGCGCGGATCCCAGGGGATGATGTCGTCGCCGGCGCGCTCGAGGCGGAAGGGGCGCACGCCGCAGGCGTCCTCGAGGGCGTCGTTCCAGGTGTCGAAGACGTGCTGCGCGGCGCCCGCGTAGACGGCCGGGAAGCTCGGCGAGAGGTAGTAGACCAGCGCGCCGTCCGGGGCGCCGGGGTAGATGCCGCCGAGGCGGGCGAGGTTGGCCGCGGCCGGATCGTCGGGGTCGGCGGTCAGGAAGAAGCCGAAGGGGCTGTCGAAGTCCGCCTGGCGGGCCGTGTAGGTGGCGCCGGCCTCGGGGTGGCGGAGGAAGTGGACGTTGATGCCCTTGGCGCTGCTCGGGAAGTACTGGGGGCAGCCCGAGGCCTTGTAGGTCTCGTCGCCGGGCCAGGTGACGAGGCCGTCGGCGTAGACCGGGTCGGCGGCGAGGCGGTAGCTGTCGAGATCGTAGGTGCAGCTGCCGTAGACGGCGAAGCCGGGCGCGTGGGCGGGGGCGGCGAAGCTGATGCGGACGCGGCCGTCGTCGAGGGTGGTGTAGGGGTAGCTCTCGACCAGGCCCGACTCGTCGAGGATCGGGCGCCCGGTGGCGGGGTCGAGGACGCGGATGGCCGCGACGTCGTCCTCGAGGTGGATGCGCACGCGGACCGGGGCGATGCCGGCGGCGCCGCCGCCGAGGCTGCCGATGACGCCGTCGGGGTCGGCGCCCATGCCGTAGAGCCAGTTGACCTGGAGGTCGGCCGGGTCGAAGAGGATCGCGCTGCCGTCGGTCTCGCCGCCGGGGAGGGTCGGCACGGGCGGGATCTCGACCGTGATCGGCGGGAGCTTCACGGTGGCCTCGACCGGAACGGCCTGCGGCACCTCGGGGATGACGGTCACGTCGGTGTCGCTCGGATCGACGACGTTTCCGATCTCCGAGCCGCCATCACAGCCCGCGGCGCCGAGCGCCACCACCATCAAGAGAGTCGTCCACCCACGCATCGCAGCCTCCGTGTCGCGGCACAATCTAGTGTTCTCCGCCACGTTCCGACAGCAGAACCCGGCGGGGTTCCCATGAACGAACGGCCGCCGAGGACGAGCGGCCGTCGCGCTGCTCGGAGCCACAGCGGACGGGGACGTCCGCCGGCCAGGGGCGGCGTCCTCGCCCCGAGCGCGGTGGTGGGCTGGCCTGCGCTCGTCTCGAGCGCGGTGGCGACGGGGCCGGCGCAGGATTTACCGAGGCCTTACCACGGAGCCAGATCGGGAGCGGTTATGCCTGTCCCACACCCGAGCCGCAGGAGGTCGCCCATGAGCCGCAGTCCCCGAGCCGTCGCCATCGCGCGCGGCGCCGCCCTCTTCTTCGCCGTCGGCGCCGTCACGGCGCTCGTCCTGTGGACCCAGACCCGCGAGGTCCGCCGCGTGCACCAGTCCGTCCCGCCCGCGCAGACCACGACGCCCCCTGCCCTCGCGCCCACGCCCGCCCTCGCGCCCACGCCCGCGCCCACGCCCGCGGCCG
>SBGO01000170.1 GCA_006226565.1 Deltaproteobacteria bacterium
CGCCGGGTGAGGGCGCCGCAGCGCGCCGTGAGCGTCGCGCCCGCGGCGTTCGCGCCGGTGTAGCGGGGGCGCAGGGTCACCCGGGTGGCGGGCGGCCCGGAGGCGGCGTTGCGGAGGACGCTGATACGCGCGTCGAGGTGGGCGACGAGCACGTCGAGGCGCCCGTCGTCGTCGAGGTCGGTGACGACGAGGTCGCGGCCGACCCCGTCGGGGACGAGGTCGGGGGCGGGGACCGGCTCGGCGAAGCGCCCGTCGGGGGTGCCGCGGAGCCAGGTGGAGCCTTGCTCGTCGGGGTTGTCGATGTAGCTGGTGGCGACCAGGTGGCCGCCCGCGAGGAGGAGATCGAGCCAGCCGTCGTTGTCGAGGTCGACGAGGTCCGAGGACCAGCTCACCTGGTAGCCCTGGTCGGCGTAGGTCGGGCCGACGTCGCGGGCCACGGTCACGTCCTCGAAGCGCCCGTCGGCGCCGAGGTGGAGCAGCATCGGCCGCCCGATGTTCGTCAGCAGGACGTCGAGCCGCCCGTCGCCGTCGGCGGGCGCGACGCTGGCCGACATCGCGTAGATGGGGGCGCGCAGGCCGAGGGCGGCGGCGGCGGCGGTGAAGTGCGGGCCGGTCGGCGTCGGGCCGGTGTTTCGCCACAGCTCCTGGCCCGCGCCGAACTGGGCGAAGTCGTTGACGACGAGGACGTCGAGCTGGTGGTCTTCGTCCACGTCGAAGAGGGCCGGGACGAAGGAGCAGCCGGGCTCCACGGCGAGGAAGCCCCAGGCGTCGGTGACGTCGGTGAAGAAGCCGCGGCCGTCGTTCTCGAGCACGACGTTGGCGGCGCAGTCGTGGTGCGGGAAGACGATCCGGTCGATGTAGCTCGCGACGACGAGGTCGAGGTCGCCGTCGCCGTCGAGGTCGCCGGCGGCCGCGGCGGAGCTCCAGGTCGCGCGGCCGGTCAGGCGGGCGTGGGAGCCGTCGACGAAGCTGCCGTCGCCGAGGTTCTCGAGCAGCACGTCGGCCGCGTCGGTGGCGACGAAGAGGTCGAGGTCGCCGTCTCCGTCCATGTCGAAGAGGGTGTGGCCGTAGGTGATCGGCGCCGCGAGGCCGGGGGCCACCGGCTGCGGGGCGCTCCAGCTCAGGGGGCCGGTGCGCAGGAAGAGGGCGGGGGCGTCGTTGCCGCCGGTCCGGACGAGGTCGGCGGCGCCGTCGCCGTTCACGTCGCCGCAGGAGAGGGCGGCGATGAGGCCGTTGAAGGTGACGGGGACCGGGGGGAGCGCCAGCCCGGCCTCGACGGTCCGGTCCTCGAAGGTCTCGGCGGCCGCCGGCGACGCGAGAGCGCCGAGCACGAGCGCCGCGAGCAGGGCGGGGACTCTGGGGAGCACCGCCCCACGATGCAGGTTGGCGCCGCTCGGCGCAACGCGGGCGCCGCGCGCGCCGCTGTCCGCGGTCTCAGCGGAGCCAGATCGTGAACTTCGCCCCCGACGACACCTGCTTCCAGCGCGCGTCGGCGCGGTCGAGGACGAAGACCCAGAGCCACCCGTAGTTGCTGTGCCCGTCGCAGAGCAGGCCGCCGTGGCGCGTGACGGGCAGCGTCGAGCTGTCGTTGAGCGGCAGCACGTCGGCGCTCCACCAGCCGAAGGTGCCGTCGCCGCTGTGGGTGACGGCGTTGGTCGTGGTGTTCACGTTGGCGAAGGACCCGGTCAGCACGAAGTCGGTCCCGAAGTAGTTGATCCAGGAGTCGGTGATGGTGCCGTCGCGGTTCCAGAGGCGGCTGTCGCGGATCGCGGCCCAGAAGTCCCAGCCGGCCGGCGCGGTCTTGCGCTGCTGGAAGTGCGTCCCGTTGGCGCTCGCGTTCTGGGCGTTGTCGGTGATGATGACGCGGACGATGGGATCGGCGACGACGGCGTCGGCGCCGGCGAAGAGCGCGTTGGTGCGGGCGCGGTTGAAGAAGGCCGCCTGTCCCGCGGCGGGCTGCCCGGCCGCGTGGAGGAGCGAGACGTTGACGTCGTTGGTCGGGTTGGCGACGAGGTCGATGAAGGCGGCGTCGCTGTAGGCGCTGTAGTCGGCGTTGCCGTACTTGCCGATGAGGGTCCAGCCGCCGCCGTCGGTGGTCATGTCGCAGTAGACGTCGAAGGGGGCGATGGGGCCCGCGCCGTCCGGGTCGAGGGTGTAGACGTCGCTCGGCGCGCTCGGGAAGAGCTCGAGGATCTCGAGGCAGCTCCGGGCCGGCTCGCAGGCGCCGTCGGAGTCGTAGTCGAAGGTGCCGGCGGTGCAGGTGCAGACCGCGAGCCCGGTGGAGTCGTCACAGTCGTTGTTCGCCGGGCACGGGTCGCCGGTGCAGGTCAGGTCGCACTGGACGTTGGTCGGCGGCGTGGGGCCCTGGGGGCCGTCGGGGTCGATGGCGTAGACGCCGTTGGCGGTGTAGCCGAGGACGCGCCACTCGAGGCAGCTCGCCGGCTCCCGGTCGCGGACCCACTTGTGGTAGTTGAACGAGCCCCCGCGGGTCGAGGTCGCCGGGAAGACGTAGCCGCCGGCGGCGCCGGGGCAGAACGACGGGTTGTAGACGCTCGTGCAGTGGTCGCCGGCGAAGGCCCGGTCGAGGGTGTTGGCGTCCTCCCAGCAGGTGTGGAGGCAGTTGGTCGGGTCCTCGTAGACGTCCTTCACGTCCGTCGCGACGCCGTCGACGGTGAGGACGTTGTGGCGGTGCCCCCAGTGGTAGATGTCGCGCACCTCGACGTGCCGCAGGCGGCCCGAGAGCGGGCCGTCGACGTAGGCGACCGGGACCGGCGAGGAGTCGCCCGAGATCTGCATCGCCGCCCAGTAGCTGGCGCCGTGGATGTAGGCCTGGAGGAAGCGCGTGCCGGTGGTGTCGGTATAGCGGATCTCGGTGCTCGGCGGCAGCATCGAGGCGATGCCGACGTGCCCCCCGGGGATGGAGAGGTCGCTGAGCACCGCGTTCTGGCTGCGCAGGTGGCGGTAGGTGCCGTCGATCTGGTTGAGGACGAGGGTCCACCCGCCGCCGTCGGTGCTCATGTCGCAGTAGACGTCGAAGGCGGCGCCCGCGCCCGGCCCGTCGGGGTCGATGGTGTAGGTGTCGTCGGGGGCGGCGGGCCAGTCCACCAGGATGTCGAGGCAGCTGTCGACCAGGTCGCAGTCGCCGTCGGCGCCGTAGTCGTAGAAGCCGACCTCGCAGGCGCAGCTGTAGCCGCCCGCGGTGTTCGTGCAGGTGGTGTTCGTGCCGCAGTCGTCCGTGCCGAGGGTGCACTCGTCGATGTCGCTGCAGGTGACGCCGTCGCCGGTGAAGCCGCTGTTGCAGGCGCAGGTGAAGGCGCCGACGGTGTTGGCGCAGGTCGCGTTGACGTCGCAGTCGTCGGTCCCCGCCGCGCACTCGTCGATGTCGGTGCAGGTGGGCG
>SBGO01000694.1 GCA_006226565.1 Deltaproteobacteria bacterium
CGACGGCGGCGGGCGCCTGCCGCACCGTGACGCCGTCGGCGGTCGTGAAGGCGCCGCTCGGCCCCGGGGCGACGCGGATCCAGAGGCGGTCGCCGCCCGGATCCGAGGCGGCGTGCTGGTCGGGCATGTCGGCGGTCGGCGTGAAGAGCGTGTCGATCTTCGGGTGGAGCATCGGCACCGGCGCGCCGGCGCGGACGTAGAGCGGGATGGTGTCGAGGGGCGCGGCGGCGGTCGCGTCCGTCGGCCCGGTGACGCGCTCGCCGGTCCACCAGTCGACCCAGTCGCCGCTCGGCAGCGGCACCGAGCGCTCGGTCACGCTGGGGGCGACCACCGGGGCGACGAGCAGGTCGTCGCCGAGGAGGTAGATGTCGTCGGGGTGGACGCCGAGCTCGGGGTGGGCGAGGCCGAGGGGGCGCTGGATCGCGCGCCCGTCGCTGCGCGTCCGGTCCCAGAGCGCGTAGAGGTACGGGACGAGCCGCATGTGGAGGCGCGCGTAGCGGCGGTAGATGCCGAGGAGCTCGGGATCGTCGGCGTGGTCGGGCCCGAGCGACCACGGCATGTCGTTCGAGTTGGTGCCGACCTGCATCACCGGGCTCAGCGCGCTCTGCTCGATCCAGCGGATGAAGGTCTCGCGGTCGGGCGGCGTGTGGCGGTAGCCGCCGGTGTCGGCGGCGAAGAGCGGGAAGCCCGACGCCCCGAGGGACGAGCCGGCGATGACCGCGGCGGGGAGCCCGCCCACGGCGACGTGCGTGTCGCCGTCGTCCTCGGTGACCTCCTCACCGAAGTGGGACATGTCGGCGTCGATGTCGCCGGGCCAGATGATGGTCCCGTGGACCTGATCGCCGGCGACGCCGGCGCGACACAGCAGGAAGCCGCCGGCCTCGGGGAGCATCTCGCGGTAGGTGCGGTGGTAGCCGAGCTGGTAGCCCCGGTGCATCGTCAGCTCGTCGGTGCCGTCGTGGAAGCGCCACGGGAAGCGCACGCCGGCGGCGCCGACGACGACCTCCTCGGCGTAGTCGAGCTTGTAGCCGATGACGCCGAGGTCCCGGTAGCCGGTCAGCTGCGCCTGCCAGTAGGCGACGGCCGCGGGGTTCGTGTAGTCGATGGGCGGCCCCCACTTCGCCAGCGCCGTGCCCATCAGCGGCGCGAAGTAGCCGGCGGCCTCGGCGGCGTCGTAGGCGGGGCGGGTCACGTCGGACTGCGGGTCGAGGTAGGGCGTGTGCCAGAGCGCCATCGCGAAGCCGAGGTCGGCCGCCTTGGCCATCATCGCGGTTGGGTCGGGGTAGGTCGTGGGTTCGAAGTCGAAGCTGTTGACCGCGCTGGCGTAGGGGCGGTCGATCCAGTAGCCGCTCGTCGCGAGGTCGAGGGCGCGGATGGTCTCGAGGTCCTCCTCGACGGCCGCCTGCCCGTCGACCTCGTCGCGCCAGAGCCAGGGCCCGAAGGCCCAGGCGGGGACGTCGCCGGGCTTGCCGGTGAGGTCGTAGTAGAAGCGCGTGATGTCGAGGGGGTGGTCGGCGAGGAAGAGGTGGAAGCGCAGGCCGTCGGCGTGGGCCCCGCCGAGGCCGTAGGTGACGACGAGGGCGTCGTCGGCGCTGGCGGCGACGTCGAAGACGCCGGGGCGGGCGCTGTCGACGTAGAGGCCCCAGCCGTCGGTGCCGATGAGGAGCGGGACCGGGACGTGCGCCTCGTTGTAGCCGCTCTCGGTGGCCGCGGGCTCGAGCTGCATGGCGCGGACGCGGCCGCGCTGCTCGACCTGGTCGAAGTGCTCGCCGAGGCCGTAGTAGCGCTCGCTCTCGGAGACCGTCGCGGTCAGGCGGAAGAACACCGGGAGCGCCCCGGCGGTGGCCTCGGGGGCGGTCCAGCGCAGGTCGAAGCGGCCCGCCTCGACGCGGGTGACCTCGAGCGCCCCGGCGCCGCGCTCGCCGAAGGTGACCGTGACGACGGCGTGCTGCCCGTCGGCGTCGACGACGACCCCCTGGACCGCGGTCGCCGGCTGCCAGGTGAGGCCCTCGAGCGGCGTGTAGAGGAGGCTCAGGAAGACGTCGGGGTAGAGGAACCACGGGTCGTAGGCGCGCTCCTCGTCGAGGGCCGGGACGAGGCCGAGCTGGAGGCCGTCGAGCGGGACGACGACCGGCGCCGCGCCGTCGCCGCGGGTGAGCGTCAGGAGCGCCGCCGGATCGTCGGAGACGCTGATCCGGTCCGTGTCCTCACCGCCCACGACGCCGTGGGTCGGCGGGGGCGTGACGGTGTCCGCGACGGCACCGTCACCGTCCTCGACCGCGGTGTCCTGCGCGACGTCCGCGGTCGTCGCGGGGTCGGAGCCGCACGCGACGAGCGCGAGGCTGGCGAGAGCGGTGAGGGGGAGGAGGGCGCGTCTCGAGAAGGTGTCCATCGTCGGACCTTGTACCCCGTTTGGCGCCCTCACCGGTAGCGCGACGCGCCTCGACACCGGTGCGAGGCGAGCCGGGGCCGCCCGGTGCCGCGCCCCGCCCGCGCCGTGTCAGGGGACCACGTCACCGCCCTCGAGCGCGGCGAGCACGGCCTCCTGGAGCTGGACCTGGGTGAAGGGCTTGGGCATCACGCCCGCGAAGCCGTGGGCGCGGTGGTCGGCCATCACCGGATCGGTCGAGTAGCCGCTGGAGACGATGGCGCGCACGGCGGGGTCCAGCGCCCGGAGGCGATACAGGGTGGCGAGCCCGCCCATGCCTCCCTTGACGGTCAGGTCCAGGATGACCAGCGAGAACGGGGCGCCGGCCGCCAGCGCTTCGTCGTAGGCGGCGATCGCGGCCGCGCCGTGCTCCACGGTGACGACGTCGAACCCCAGCTGGGCGAGCATGGACCCGGCGACGCGCCGGACGATCGCGTCGTCGTCCATGACCAGGGCGCGACGGTCCGCGAAGGCGTGCTCGGACGACGCGCTGCGCTGCGCCGGGGTCGGCTCGTGGCGGCTCTCGCTCGCGGGGACGAAGAGCGAGACGGTCGTTCCCTCGCCGACCCGCGACCGGAGCTCCACGTGCCCGCCGTGCCGCTGCACGATCGACAGCACGGTCGTCAGGCCCAGGCCGCTGCCTCGCTGCTTGGTCGAGAAGTACGCGTCGAAGACGCGCTGCACGTGGTGGGGCGCGATGCCGACGCCCTGGTCGCTCACGTCCACGCGGACGTAGCGCCCGGGCGGCAGCGGCGTGCGGCGGAGCTCGTGCTCGGCGGCGTTGCGGGCGGCCACGCGGATGACGCCGCCGTCCGGCATCGCCTCGGCCGCGTTCAGGAGCAGGTTCTGGAAGACCTGGCTCATCTGGCCCGGGTCCACGATGCTGTCGTCGAGGTCCGACTCGGCCGACAGCGCGAGCTCGGCGCTCGTGCCGCAGAGGCAGAAGTCCGCGGTCTCGCGCGCGATGTCGACGATCGACACCGCCCGCTTCACGGGGCTGCCGCCCTTGGAGAAGGTGATGAGCTGTTGGGTCAGGTCGCGCGCGCGTCGGGCCGCGCTCTCGCCGAGATCGAGCAGCTCCCGGATCGCCGGGGTCGCGTCGGGGGCGCTCCGCGCCAGCGCCATGCTCCCGAGGATGCCGGTCAGGAAGTTGTTGAAGTCGTGCGCGATGCCGCCCGCGAGCAGCCCGATGGCCTCCATCTTCTCGGCGCGCAGCAGGACCTGCTCCATCTCCTTGCGGTGGCTGATGTCCTCGACGATCACGACGCGGCTGTGGGCCTCGCCGCCGTCGACCAGCCACGACCAGCTCACGCGTCCCCAGCGCGGGGCCTCGCCGTTGTCCCGGAAGCGCCACTCGAGGCCCGTCATCGCTGCCAGCCCGTGGGCCGAGGCGTCCGCCGGGACCGCGAAGGCCGCCTCCGCCTCGGCGCGCTGGCTCGGATGCACCAGGTCCATCAACATCTGGGACCGCAGGGCCTCCTCGTCCTCGCCCAGGAACGCGGCGAGGGCCGCGTTGACGCGGGTGAGCTGCCCTGGCGGGGTCGTGATGGCGGTCCCGACCGGGCTCGCGTCGAAGAGCAGGCGGAAGCGCTCGCTGCCGGTCCGGAAGGCCTTCTGCGCCTGCTTGCGCTCGCCGATGTCCTCCATCAGGACGTCGAGGACGGCGGCCTCGCCGCGCTCGTCGAGGGTCGGGACGATCGACATCAGCACGTCGATCGGCGCGCCGTTGTCGATGCGGCGGCGCTCCGCCTCGATCCGGACGAAGCCGTCCCGGCGCATGCCGGGGTGGTTCAGGATTCGCGCCGCCGCCTCCGCGCGCTCGGCCGGATCGGCATACGCGGACAGCACCGGGCGGCCGTGCGCCTCCTCACGCGACCGAAAGCCGTACATCTTCACCAGCGCCTCGTTCGCGTCGGCCAGCGCGCCGGTGCGATGGTCGATGCGCAGCACCCCGATCCCGAGCTTCTCGAGGAGCTGCCAGACGTCTGCGGGCTCCAGCGGGGGCGGTGTGGGCGAATGCGGCTTGCGATCGACAACCATGGAACCTCCCTCCCGAGGGTCGCGCGCGGCGCGAAGGAGAGCAGGCTGTGGGGGAGACCCAAGTGTAGCGCAAGAGCCGCCGATTCCTAGTGCAGTGAGGTGCGGCGAGGCCCAGAAACGCGAAAGAGGGGGGCAGGACGCCCCCCTCTTTCACGTTTCGCAGCGGCGAACGCGCGCTACGGGATGACGGTGTTGATGTAGATGCGGTCCTGGTCCTCGTTGCACCAGTAGATGTCGAGGTCGCCGTCGTTGTCGACGTCGAAGAGGAAGGTGTCGTAGGTCCGCATCTGGTCCCAGGGGAGGTTCTCGGTCAGGTCGAGGAACTCCGTGCCGCCCAGGTTCACGTACATCCGGTTCTGCTGGTTGTAGTTCGCGACGATGAAGTCGAGGAAGTGGCTCGGGTCGCGGTCGAGGTCGCCGACGTCGCCGGAGCGCGAGTCGTCGTTGACCTGCACCGGGAACGCGCTCGCCGTGATGTTGGCGTAGTCCGTGGACTGGCGGAACAGGTAGCGGTTGACGCCGCCGTTGAAGACCATGACGTCGTCGTCGCCGTCGTTGTCCATGTCCGCCGGGATGAGCCGGTAGGTCGTGTCGCTCGTCGTGTTCGCCCACGTCAGCGTGACGTTCTCGAAGCGCGTCCCGCCGACGTTCTGGAACACCAGGTTCTGCCCGTGGCGACCGATGAAGACGTCGGGGTAGGGGTCGCCGTCGAGGTCCACGAAGGCGATGTCGTGGGTGTAGTGCGTGTCCCACCACGAGTTGTTGTTGTTGGGGTCGCGGAACCAGTAGTCGTTGCGGAAGCCGTAGGCCCCGCCGACGTTCCAGACGTCGCCACCGTTGATGTAGGTGTCGATGTAGTTGTTGTACTGGATCGAGCCGACGAGCCAGTCGTAGTCGCCGTCGTTGTCGAGGTCGGCGACGCCGATGCTGTTGGCGCCGTACTCGAGGCCGTAGGGCTGGTTGACCTCGGTCACGTCGATGAAGTGGCCGGTGCCGTCGTTGATGAGCTGCAGGCGCCCGCGGCAGGTGTAGCCGCTCGGGTTCGCGCTGCAGTTGTTCGAGTCCCAGTAGCCCTCGTAGAGGATGTCGATGTCCCCGTCCTGATCGATGTCGGTCAGGTTGATGGCGTTGGCGTCGCCACACCAGTACCAGTAGTCGCCGGGGAGCACCTCGTCGGTCACCTCGACGTACTTGCCGGCGCCGTCGTTGTAGTAGACGGTCAGGCGCTCGACCCAGCCGCACTTGACGATGTCGGGCCCGTTCACGCCGTCGAGGTCGGCGAGCTTGACCGCGCGCCCGTTGTAGAAGCGCTCGGGCGTCCGCCGGAAGGTGTTGAAGCGGAACTCGCCGGCCGGCACGCGCGAGCTCTCGATCCACGGGAGCCCTTCCTCGTAGCCGCGGTTCATCACCAGGCGGTCGGTGTAGGTCCGGCCGACCAGGTAGACGTCGGGGAGGTTGTCCTGGTCGAGGTCGCCGAGGGCGAAATCGTAGACGTCGGTGCGCGAGTCGAAGCCGTCGCCGTTCGGCCAGCGCGACGACGTCTCGTTGACCATCGTGCCGATGCCGCCCGGCTGCCCCGCCTGGACGAGGTCGTTGGCGTAGACGCGGATCTCGAAGTTCTGCGCCTCGGCGATGATGTCGACGTCGCCGTCCTGATCGATGTCCGCCGCCAGGAGCCGATCGATGTAGGGGTTCGACTCGTTCTGCGGCCAGTGGAAGAGGTCGTCGGCCGCGAACTGCCCGCCCACGTTGAGGTAGACGTTCACGTTCTGGCCCCAGTTGCCGATGACCGCGTCGGGCAGGTCGTCGTCGTTGATGTCGACGAGCAGCACGTCGCGGCTGTTGCCGGCGGAGACGGGGAAGGTCTTGCCGGGGCCGTACTGCGCGTCGACGAACTGCCACGGGTTGTCGCAGATGTTCTGCGGCCCCTCGCACACGAAGTACTGGCCGTTGCCGCAGGGGTAGTCGACGACGCAGTAGGACGCCGGGTTGGTGCTGTACTGGTACATGCCGCAGTCGTAGCTCGACGTGTTCGGCTCGTTCGCGCACCACGCCGGCGCCGCCGCCGACCCGTTCGTCCACTGCCAGTTGTCGGTCTGGTCGAAGTCGCGGAGCCCCAGCCACAGGGTGGTGTTGCGCGGGTTGGTGGTGCGGATGAAGGCGTCCTCCTCGGGCGTCTCGATGACCGCGAGGTCCATCCCCCAGCTCTCGCAGAAGGCGCGCGAGTTGTCCCAGTTGGTGCTGTAGACGTGCCCGGTGCCGCTGACGCCGCTCGGGACCGGCGCGCTGAAGGCGTAGGCGTGGCCGTTCCAGTTCACGTTGTCGAAGTGCGGGATGCCCTGGGTGCACACCCCGGTGTCCTGGATGTTCGCGCAGTTGTTCAGGTAGAGCCGGTTCTGAACGTTGTCGTCGTTGGCGAGCAGGAGGTCGATGTCGTTGTCCTGGTCGACGTCCGCCGCGGCGACGCCCTGGGTCTTCTCGAGCAGCGGCGGCAGCGTGCCCGGCGGCGCCTCGACGAAGTTGCCGTCCCCGCGGCCGATGAGGATGCGGTTCTGGCAGCTGGAGCTGGTCGAGGTGAAGGGCAGGAAGAGGTCGAGGTGCCCGTCGCAGTTGAGGTCCTCGGCCACGAAGCGGCGCATCCCGCAGTTGAAGTAGGCGATGTCGCGGCAGGTCGGCCACTCGCCGCCGCCGGTGTTCTCGCAGAACTGGACGGTGCCGTTCGAGCGGTGACGGATGATGTCGACGTCGTTGTCCTCGTCGAAGTCCTTCGCGATGGCGAAGACCGTGTCGAAGTTGCCCGTGGCCGGCGCGAAGTCACGCACCGAGAAGTTGGCCTTGCGGCCCTCGTAGCCGTTGACGAGCAGGCGGTCGATGCCGTCGGTGAAGACGAGCACGTCGTTGAGGCCGTCCTCGTTGGCGTCGAAGATGAGGACGCCGCGGTCGTTCTGCGGCTCGTTGGGCAGGCGGTCGCCGGGGTCGCGGACGAAGACCGGGCCGTCGACGTACTCGAAGGCGTCCGTGGCGTCGATGAACTCGGCCTGGCCGCTCGACGGCGGGTTCACGAGCCGCACGGTGACGACCTCGGCCCCGTTCGGCGCCGGCGGGATCTTGACGCGCAGCAGCGTCGGCCCGAGGCGGTTCACCTCGGGCGCCTGGGCGACGAGGCCGGTCGGCGAGATGAAGCGGACCGAGATGCCCTGGCGGAAGCCCTCGCCGGCGATGGTGGAGTAGCCGCCGCCGAGCAGGATCGAGCGCGACGGCTCGATGTTGAGGAAGGCCAGGTCGGCCTCGGTGGCCGGCGGGACGTACTCGAAGGCGTCGGCGATGGTGTCCTGCTGGCCGTCGCTGTTGACGACGCGCACGTCGACGATGCCCGCCGTCGGCGCGGCCGGGGTGACGCCGCGGATGAGCGTGCCGTTGTTGGTCACCTCGATGCTGTCGGCCTCGAACCAGTCGGGGTCCTTGCCGAAGAAGACGCGGGCGCCGTCGAGGAAGGCGTTGCCGACGATCTTGAAGGTCTCGCCGCCGAGGGTGGTGCCGGTGGGCGGCGCGATGAAGCTGATCGCCGGCGGCTGGAGCGGCGGGATGTAGGTGAAGCCGTCGAGCAGCGTCCCGGTCTGGCCGTCGGGGTTGATGACGCGGACGTCGTTGGAGCCGGCGCCGGCCGGGACGATGATCTTGATGGAGGTCGTCCCGTTCACCGTGACGTTCGCCTCGTTCACCTCGGTGACGCCGACGTAGACGCGCGGCTTGGTCAGCCCGGTGTCGAAGTTGAAGCCGGTGATGGTGCTCTCGATGCCGCCGCTCTCGGGGCCGACGTTCGGGATCATGCTGACGATCTGCGGCGGCGGGACGTAGGTGAAGCCGCCGGTCCTGGTCACCGCGCCGCCGTCGGGGTTGGTCACGACGATGTTGGCGGGGCCGGCCGCGCCGGCGGGGGTGATGCAGCTCAGCGACGCGCCGCTGCCGACCACGACCTGGCTGCAGAGCTGGCCGCTGACGCGCACCACGGCGCCCTGCTGGAAGCCGGTGCCGGTCAGGGTGATGGTCGTGCCGCCCGCGGTCGGCCCGGAGGCCGGCGAGACCTGGGTGATCGTCGGCAGCGCGTTGTAGGTGAAGGCGCCGTCGGCGACGTCGGTCTGGCCGTCGGGCGCGAGGACGACGACGTCCACGAGCGCCGGGGCGTGGGGCGGGACGATGACGTAGAGCTCGGTGCCGGGGCCGTTGACCGTGGTCAGGCTGCTGTCCGCCGAGGCGCAGTCGAGGCCGGCGCTGTAGTCCGAGCAGAAGAGGACGTCCGGCACCTCGCCGGCGGGGTCGGTGTGCAGGTTCTGGCCGCTGATGGTCACCGAGACGCCGCCGTCGGCGGGGCTCCGGTTGGGGTTGACCGCGAGGATGGTCGGCGGCGGCAGGAAGAGGAAGGGCGCCGGCGCGAGGGCCTGGGTGCCGTCGGGGTTGACGACCCACACCGTGGCCGAGGCGGCCGGGTGCTCCGGCGTCAGGACGCGGAGCTGCTGGGCCGAGGTCGAGGTGCTCGTCGCGTCGTAGGCGCCGAAGCGGACGCGGGCGTTCTGCTGGAAGCTCGTGCCGATGAGCGTCACCTCGGTGCCGCCGGCGGTCGGGCCCTGGCGCGGGTTCATGCTGCCGACGATGGGCTGGGCGCCGAGGAGCGACGGATCGATGAAGGTGAAGTCCTCGAGCGCGCGGATGGACTGGCCGTCGGGGTTGACGAGCCACACCTGGGACGGGCCGGGGTTGTGGGCCGGCGCGACGGCGATGACGCGCGAGCCGACGTTGGCCTCGACGACCGCCGGGCTCGGGAGGAAGAAGACGCGCGCGCCGTCGGCGTAGTTGGCGCCGTCGAGGCTGACGCGGGTGCCGCCGGTCGTCGGGCCGCGGGCTGGGAAGATCTCGCCGATGAAGGGCGCCGGGCCGAGCGTGCCGGGGTCGGTGTAGGTGAAGGCGCTGACGAGGGTGTCCTCACGCCCGTCGGGGTTGAGGACGCGGACGTCCACCGTCCCGAGGGTGCCGGCCGGGGAGAAGGCGAGGAGCGTGGTCTTCGAGTGGAGGAAGACGTCGGCGGCCTCGTTGCCCCCGAAGAAGACGCGGGACTGCGCGTGGAAGCCGGTGCCGGCGAGGGTCACGAGGGTCCCGCCGGGGCTCGGGCCGGTCGGCGGCCAGACGCTGGTGACGTCGGGCGGGTCGAGGAACTCGAAGCCGTTGACGAGGGTCGTCTCCTGGCCGTCGGGGTTGCGCACCTTGACGTTGACGAAGCCGGCGTTGACCACCGACGGCGTCCGCGCGAGGGCGGTGAGCTCGGACTGGACCGAGAGGATCTGGCCGACGCTGCTCCCGAAGAAGACGTCCATGCCCTGCTTGAAGTGGTCGCCGACGAGGGTCACCTCGGTGCCGCCGGCCACGCCACCGAGCGGGGGCGCGATGGAGGTCAGGACCGGCGCGGCGAGGTACTCGAAGGCCTGCCGGCGGATGGCGACCTGGCCGTCGGGGCCGACGTAGGTGAGGTCGACCTTGCCCGGGATGTTGGCCGGGGTGCGCGCCGTGACGAGGCTCGAGGTCACCCAGGCGACGTTCTCGAGGGGCTTGCCGCCGAGGGTCCAGGTGCCGGTCGCGTCGAAGTACTTACCCGTGATGGTGATCTGCGTGCCGCCCGCCTCGCGCCCGGTGGCCGGGACGACGCTGGTGATCTCCGGCGGCGGGGCCTGCGGGTTGGCGTAGGTGAAGCCCATCGGCACGGTCGCGCCGAGGCCGTCGGGGTTGAGCACCGTGATCGGCACGCTGCCCGCGGCGCCGGCCGGCGGGGTGATGATGCGGATCTCGCTGGTCGACACGAAGACGCGGTTGGGGAGCGTCTGCTGGGCGAAGAGCACGAGCGCGTCGGGGTCGAAGTTCTGCCCGATGATCTGCACCGGGGTGCCGCCGGAGAGCGGGCCCGAGCCCGGGATGATGGCGGTGATCGTCGGCGGGATGCCGGAGACGCTGTCGACGTACTCGAAGCCGGCGGTCAGGGTGCCCTGGGCGCCGCCGGGGTTGATGACGGTCACGTTGACGACGCCGAGGCTCGACGGCGGCAGGGTCGCGGTGAGCGTGTTGGCGTCGGCCACGACGACGTGGGGCGAGATGGCGTTGCCGAAGCGCACCGAGGCGCCGGGGACGAACTGGTCGCCGCGGACGACGACGTCGAGGCCGCCCTCGATGGGGCCGACGCGCGGGATGACCTCGCTGACGACCGGGGACGGGGAGACGTACGTGAAGGCGTCGTCGCGGTCGCCGGTGAGGCCGTTGGAGTTGACGGCGGTGACGCGGCACGGGCCGACGTCGCCGGCCGGCGTGACGACCTTGATCTGCTGGGTGTTGACGACCGAGGTGACCTGGGCCGGGCGGTCGCAGATGTAGACGCGGGTGCCGGCGCTGAGGTTGTCGCCGACGACGGTGACCTCCTCGCCGCCGAAGACCGAGCCCTGGAAGGGCAGGACCGTGAAGACCTCGGGGCCGATGGCGCCGGTGGCGTCGTAGTAGCTGAAGCCGCCGGGCAGGACGCCGACGAGGCCGTCGAAGTTGATGACCGAGACGGCCACGGTGCGGCTGGTCTGGGTCGCGGGCGTGCGGGCGACGATGCGGCCGGCGTCGAGGACGGTGACGCTGGTGGCCTCGTTGGCGCCGAAGAAGACCTGGACCGGGCCGGCGAACTGCTGGCCGGAGATCATGACGGCGGTGCCACCGGTGAGCGGGCCGAGGACCGGGTCGACGGAGAAGACCGAGGGGCCGTCGCCGAAGGTCGCCGGGTCGTAGTAGGCGAAGGCCTTGAACGCCGTGGCGGCGGTCTGGTCGGGGCGCTGCACGCGGACGTCGACGAGGCCGGGCTCGCCGGCCGGGGTCACTGCGGTGATGACCGACGGGGAGATGACGTCGACCGCGGGCGAGGCGACGCCGTCGATGAGCACGGCGCTGCCGTCCTCGAAGCCCTCGCCGCTGATGGTGATGACGGTGCCGCCGTCCATCGAGCCGAGGCCCGGGGCGACCGAGCGGATGGCGATGGGGCCGACCGGGGCCGAGGTGTAGGTGAAGGCGTTCTCGAGGGTGCCGGACTTGTCGGCGCTGTTGGAGACGGTGACGTCGACGGTCGCGTTGGCGTTGCCCGCCGGGACGATGGCGGTGATGACGTTCGCGGTGATCTGCTCGACGTTGCCCGCCGGGACGCCGCCGAAGGTGACGGTGGCGCCGGCCTGGAAGTTGTCGCCGCGGATGACGGCGAGGTAGCCGCCGCTGGCGAGGCCCTGGGTGGGCTCGACGGAGGTCACGACCGGGGCGCTGAACTGGTCGTCGGAGAGGTAGACGAAGCCGCCGGTGACGGTGTCGAGCTGGCCGTCCGGGTTGAGGACGGTCACGTCGAGGGTCGCCGGGCTGTGGGCCGGCGCGAAGAACTTGATGCGCGTCGCGGAGAAGCTGTTGAACGCGCTGATCTCGGCCGCGCCGAGGCGGACGACCGCGCCCGGGGCGAAGTTCTTGCCGCGGATGGTGATCTCGCTGCCGCCGGAGGCCGCCGCGACCGCCGGGTCGATGGCGATGATGAGCGGCGGGGGCGCGAAGTAGACGAAGGCGTCGGTCTTCGACGAGGTGAGGCCGTTCGGGTTGACGACCGTGACCTTGACCGAGCCGGGGGCGTGGGGCGCCGTGACGATGACGCGCTGGGTGTCGGCCGTGGCGCTGGAGACCGTGACCTCGTTGGTGCCGAAGAAGAAGCGGGCGTTGGCGTCGAAGCCGGAGCCGATGACGCTGACGTCCTCACCGCCGATGACGTCGCCGACGCTCGGGAAGACGCTGGCCACGACGGGCTGGTCGCCCGGGAGGGTGTTGACGTCGTAGTAGGCGAAGCCGTCGACGACGGTCGCGAGGGCGCCGTCCTGGCGCACGACCGTCAGGTCGACCGAGCCGACCGGGGCGGGCGGCGCGACGGCGACGAGGCGGGTGCTGCCGACCACGGTGGTGGTGGCGGCCGGGATCATGCCGAACCAGACGGTGGTGCCGGTGGTGAAGCCCTCGCCGTCGACGGTCACCCAGGTGCCGCCGCTCGAGGGGCCGGTGGGCGGCCAGGTCGCGGAGACGGTCGGGGTGGTGGCGGGATCGGCGTACACGAAGGCGCCGGCGAGGCTGTCCTCGGTGTTGTCGGGGTTGACGACGCGCACGGCGACGGCGCCCGCGGCGTGCGGCGGGACGACGGCGCTGGCCTGGGACGGCGAGATGACGTGGACCTCGGCGGCCTCGTCGTTGCCGAAGAAGACGCGGAGGTCGCTGGCGAAGTTGGCGCCGACGATGCGGACGATGGTGCCGCCGGCGGTCGGGCCGCGGCCGGGGGCGACGGCGCCGAGGGCGGGGGGCTCGCCGGTGGTGACGGTCTCGTCGGCGACGTAGCGGAAGCCGTTCTGGAGGACGACCTGCTCGTCGTTGGGGTTGATGAGGGTCACGTTCACCAGCCCCGCGCTGCCCGGCGGGACCAGCGCGGTGGCGGCGTTGCCGCTCAGGACCTGGGTGAGGGGGCTCTGGGACGCCCCGAAGCGGACCACCATGGCCGGGTCGAAGCCGGTGCCGGTGATGAAGACGAGCGCGCCGCCCGCCTCGACGCCCTGGGTCGGGAAGAGGCTCGCGACGTTGAAGTCGCCGCCGGTGCCGCCGAGGAGGTAGCTGTAGCCGTTCTCGAGGGTGTAGGCCTCGCCGCTGACCTGGCCCTCGAGGGCCGGCAGCTCGACGCGGATGTCGACGGTGGCGGGGGCGCTCGCCAGCGGGGCGAGGCACGTGATGGCCGTCGGGCCGAGGACCTGGACCTGGGTCGCCGGGGCGCCGCCGAAGTAGACCTTGGCGCCGTCGCGGAAGCCGGTGCCCTCGAGGGCGACCACGTTGCCGCCGTCGAGCGGGCCCTCCTGCGGGATGGCGCGCAGGACGAGGAGCGCCGGGTCGCCGGGGAGGTAGGTGTAGCCGGCGTTGAGGGACGCGGCCTCGCCGGCCACGCCGCCGACGGCGGGGAGCTCGACGCGGACCTCGACCGGCCCGGCGACGGTGGCGGGGGGGACGCGGACGGTCAGCGCGCTGTCGCCGAGGACCTGGATCTGCGTGCCGAGGACGCCGTCGAAGTAGACCTTGGCGCCGTCGACGAAGCCCGTGCCCTGCACGGCGGCGACGTTGCCGCCCTCGAGCGGGCCCTCGCCGGGGATGACGGCGAGCACGCTGAGGAAGGACGGCGCGTCGGGGAGGTAGCGGTAGGCGGAGTCGAGGAAGGCGGAGCTCGGGGTGACGCTGCCCTCGACGACGGGGTTCTCGACGCGCACGTCGACGAGGCCGGGGCCGGCGCCCTCGGGGACGGTGCAGGTGATGGCGTTGCCGCCGAGCACGCGGACGTCGGTCGCCGGGTTGACGCCGAACTTGACGGTGGCGCCGTCGATGAAGCCCTTGCCCTCGACGGTCACGGGGTTGCCGCCGGCGAGCGGGCCCTCGGAGGGGATGACGCCGAGGACCTCGAGCTTGGTCTGCGGGCCGTCGGGCAGGTAGCTGTAGCCGTAGTCGAGGGTGTGGCTGGCGCCGCTCGGGACCTCGACGCGGACGTGGACCGAGCCGACGACGTCGCCGGGCGGGACGGTCAGCGTGAGCGCCTCGGGGCCGAGGACGCGGACGCCGGTCGCCTGGTTGGCGCCGAAGAAGACCTTGGCGCCCTCGGCGAAGCCCTGGCCCGCGACGGTGACCGTCTCACCGCCGGAGAGCGCGCCCTCGGGGGGCAGCACCTCGGTGACGAGGACGTCGCCCTCCTTCAGGTAGGTGAAGCCCTCGACCACGGTGGCGGTCTGGCCGTCGCTGGGGCGCGTGACGACGATGTCGACGGGCCCCGCGTCCTCGGAGGACGGGGTCAGCATCGCGGAGAGCTCGTCGCCGCCGACGTAGAGCTGGGTCGCGGGGTTGCCGCCGAAGGTGACGGTCATCGCGGGCTCGAAGCCCTCGCCGGTCAGGACCACCAGGGTCCCGCCGTTGACTCCTCCCGCTTCGGGGCGGACGGACGTGACCTTCAGGTCGCGCGTCTGCCTCTCGACCAGGACGAGCTGTCCGTCGAGCTTCGCACCATCGTTGCAACCGGTCCCCGCCGTCAGGGTGACGAGCAACGCCCCCACGACGGCCACGGTCATGCGGCACCGCAGCATATTGAATCCCCGATGAGTTGGCCCAGTGTTCGCGGCCGGAGTGGCCGCCCACGGCATTTCACCACCGGGTTTGTCTCTGCGCAATCCCACCCAAAACCTTTGGCTGTCGGCCAGGCGGGAGGCGCTCTACGGCGTCGGCTTCGGGCCCCCTCGGAGCCACCACAGCGCGTTCGAGAGGCGCTCCCGGGCGTCCGGTGGGCCCACCAGCTCGCCGTGGGACACGACGACGCGCTCGAAGTCCCACGCCAGGATGCGCTCGGCGGCGGCGCGCGCGGTCTCCCGGTCGGTGGTGAAGCGGCGCCAGAGGCGCGACTGCCGGAGCCCGCCGAAGGCGCCGACGAGGCGCAGCGCCGTCCGGGTCCACCAGCCGTCGACGGCCGTCAGGTTGAAGGCGAGGTCGCAGGCGACGACCGTCCCCGTGGGCCGGTGGAGGAAGACCGCCTCGGCCATCTTCGGCCCGGCGGCGACCAGCTCGACGGCGATGGCGTCGTCCCAGGGCGCGCCGTCCTCGAGGTCCCGGTCGAGCGGCAGGTCGGGCCGCTTGGCCCGGAGCAGCGCCGGGCCGGAGGTGGTCGCCTCGGGGTAGCGGGCCTTCGCGGCCGCGAGGTAGAGGTGGTGGAAGGTGTTCGGCGCCACCAGGTGCTCGACCGGGCCGAGGGCGGCCAGCTCCGCGGCCAGCGCGTCGTCGATGGGGACCGGGCTGTGGAGCCAGAGCCCGCCGGAGGGGAGGCGGACGACGACCATCTTGCCGGGGAAGTGGAGGCCGCCGGGCCCGCGCGTGGTGTGGGCGACGCTCCAGACCTGGGCGGGGGCGATGGGCTCGAGCCGGGACATGGCAGGCTCCTTGGTAGTCAAGTGTGGTTGACGAAACCATGGGCGCTCGCCGCGAGTTCGTCAAGCACTCTTTACTTTTTCCCGCGGATGCCCCAGCGTCGGGGCGTGGACGCCGAAGACCTCGCCGACTTCGAAGCCGAGAAGCGCGCCAGCGTCGGGCAGCTGCTGGTCAAGTGCGCGCGCCTCGTCCACGAGCGCGCCCTGGCCCGCGCCCGCGAGCGCGTCGACGCGCCCCTGCGCTCGGCGCACCTGGCGCTCCTGCCCCACATCCCCTTCGAGGGCATCCGCCAGACCGCGCTCGCCGACGCGCTCGAGGTGTCCAAGCAGGCGGTCGGCCAGCTCGTCGGAGAGCTCACCGAATTCGGCGTGCTCGCCCTCGTCCCCGACCCGACCGACCGGCGCGCCAAGCTCGTCCGCTTCACGGCCCACGGCGTCGCGATGATGCGCGAGGGGCTCGCCGTCTTCGGTGAGCTCGAGCGGGAGCTCGCCGCGCACGTCGGTCCGCCCGCGATGGACGAGCTGCGCGCGCTCCTCGTGCGCCTCGAGGCCGCGCTCAGCGAGCGCTGAGGGCGCCGCGGATCCTGGCGTGCGCGCCGCGCCGAAGAGAGCGCGCCGAACGGCTTGCGTTCCCCGCGGTTGTCGTATTGGATCGGGCGCGACTCTCCACAGATGAACGCGTTCCCGCTCTGGAGCTCCGCCATGTCAGCCGTCTCCCGCCTCGCTCCGGCCGCGCTCCTCGCGCTGGCCACGCTCTGGGCCGCCCCGGGCGTCCGAGCCGAGAACCCCGAGGTGAACACCCAGGTGTTCCGCCCCTCGCCGCACCCCGGTGACCTGTTCACGGTGCGGACGACGGACACCGCCGGCGGCCTGGTCGGCGGCGCGCAGCTGCTGCTGAGCTACGGGAAGAACCCGCTGACCTTCGTGGACAGCACCGACCACTTCGACGACTACAAGGTCATCGAGGACCAGCTGTCCGTCGACGTCCTCGCCGGGCTGCGCTTCGGCGAGCGCTTCAGCGTCGGCGTCGCGGTGCCGGTCTTCCTGGTCAACGACGGCCAGGACGAGGGCTTCCTGAGCTTCGACACGGTGCCGCGCGGCGTGGCGCTCGGCGACGTCCGGCTGTCGGCGAAGGTGAGCTTCCTCATGCGCGAGCCCGATCAGGACGGCTTCGGGCTTGGTCTCGAGCTGATGGGCGGCTTCCCGACGGCGTCCAAGGACGCCTTCGTGGGGGATGGCTTCACGTTCACGCCGGCGCTGATCGCGGACTACAAGGTCGGCCCGGTGCTGCTCGCGGCGAACGTGGGCGCGCACCTCCGCGGCAACGCCTACCTGCCCTTCAACACGACCATCGGGACCGAGCTCATCTGGCGCTTCGGCGTGGCCGTCGACGCGGTGCCGGACGCGCTGAAGCTCATCGGCGAGGTCTACGGCTCGAGCCACAACTACGCGCAGGCGAACGCGACCTACCTCGAGGGGCTGCTCGGCGCGCGCATCGGCATCGGCGACACCGGGCTCGGCTTCACCGTCGGCGCCGGGCACGCCTTCACGCGCGGCTACGGCTCGGTCAGCTACCGCATCTTCGGCGGGCTGAGCTGGGCGACGCCGCCGATGCGCGACCAGGACGGCGACGGCATCCTCGACGACGTGGACGCCTGCCCGACGGTGCCCGAGGACCTCGACGGCTTCGAGGACGAGGACGGCTGCCCCGACGCGGACAACGACAAGGACGGCATCCAGGACAAGGACGACAAGTGCCCGAACGAGCCCGAGGACTTCGACGGCTTCGAGGACATGGACGGCTGCCCGGACACCGACAACGACAAGGACGGCATCCTCGACGCGGCGGACAAGTGCCCGAACGAGCCCGAGGACCTCGACGGCTTCGAGGACGAGGACGGCTGCCCCGACGTCGACAACGACAAGGACGGCATCCTCGACGCGGCGGACAAGTGCCCGAACGAGCCCGAGGACAAGGACAACTTCGAGGACGAGGACGGCTGCCCCGATCCGGACAACGACAACGACGGCCTGCTCGACGTCGACGACGACTGCCCGAACGACCCGACCAACAAGTGCGGCGTCACGATCAACCCGTGCGAGATCGTCATCACCGAGAAGATCTTCTTCGAGTACGACAAGGACATCATCAAGCCCGAGAGCTTCGGCATCATCGACGCCGTCGCCTCGGTGATGCTGTCGCGGGACTGGATCGAGGCGATCGAGGTCCAGGGCCACACCGACAGCGACGGGCCCGACGACTACAACCTCGACCTGTCCCAGCGCCGGGCCGAGGCGGTGATGCGCTACATGGTCGACAAGGGCGTCGACGCCACGCGGCTCACGGCCAAGGGCTACGGCGAGACCAAGCCGATCGCGTCGAACGGGAGCAAGACCGGGCGCGCGAAGAACCGCCGGGTGCAGTTCATCATCACCAAGCCGTCGCAGGAGCAGTGCGCCGAGCCGGCGACGAAGGCCAAGCCGAAGCGCGGCGGTCGCTGACGCGGTCGCGTGAGGGCGCTGCGGCCTGGCAGCGCCCTCACCTCGCGACGGCCGTCCGGGATTGCGGGTGTCCCGAGGCTGTCCCGTCGACCGAATCCACAGCGGACGGGGACGTTCGCCGGCCGGTCGGCCTGCGCTCGTCCCGAGCGCGGTGGATTCGTGGCAACACCGTCGGCGGGCTTTGGCGACAGCCTCGTCCCGCCCGCAGGGATCGGCGTATCGAGAGCGCATCCGCGCACGACGGCGGCCGCCAGGGATTGCGGGGTGCCCGCAGTCCAGTGGCCTCCGGCGTACGAGCGGGGGCGTCGCGGCGGGAACCCGCGTTCGGGAGACGGTGCAGGCGCCCCCTCCACTCGCTTGTCTGGCCCAGTCGGGCTGTGGGAGGCTAGAGGGGGCCGACCAGGAGCGCGACGAGGCTGACCGTGCCGGTGACGGCCATCGCGACGCCGACGACGAAGAGCTGCTTGGCGTGGGGTGGGCGCCAGAGCACCGCGGCCGTGACCGGGACGACGGGCGCGGCGGCCCAGACGAGGGCGACGCCCGCGACACCGCTCGCCCACGCGGCGATGGCGGCGCCCAGGCCGACCAGCGCGACGATCGTGGCCCAGAGGAGGAGCCTCCGTGAGCGCACGCGCTTGCCCGACATCGCGAGGACGCCGCGCGCGGCCAGGGTCTCGGCCGCGAAGGTGAACGCCCAGAGCGCGCCGTGGAGCGCCGCCACCCGCGGCGAGAGCGCGCTCGCCACCGCAATCATCGGCGCCGC
>SBGO01000637.1 GCA_006226565.1 Deltaproteobacteria bacterium
GGGTGCCGTGGGCCTCGGCGGCGACGTTGTGGCAGCCGCCGCAGCCCGCGTTGAAGGCCGCGATGTGGGCGTCGCCGGCGACCTCGGGGCGGGCGCCGGAGCGCCAGAGCGCGGTGTGGGCGGTCTCGACCCCGGCGAGGAGCGCCGCCGGCCGGAGGCTCCCGGAGAAGCTCGGCGCGGCACCGGTCGCCGGGGCGAAGCCGTCGACGCTCGCCGCCTCGGGCAGCCAGCCGTGGCAGCTCCCGGCGCAGTCGCGGCCGCCGCTCGCGAAGGCGACCTGCGCCGTCGGGTAGACGCTCAGGGTGTGCCCCACGCCGACCTCGTCGACCGGGTGGCAGCCGCTGCAGCTCGCCACGTCGCCCTCGGTGTGGCGCCCGCGCTTGGGCCACGGCAGCGCGAAGTGGAGGCCGGCGGTGGGGATCGCCAGGTCGGTCCGGACGAGGCCGATCGCGTCGACGGCCAGCAGGTGGTCGCGGGGCGCCGCCCCGTCGCTCGGGACGACGACCTGGAGCGCGGCGAGGTCGTGGCAGCCCGCGCAGTCGAGGGTGAAGGGGACGCCCGGCTCGAACAGGCCCACGTCGTCCTCGACGTCCGCCGACGCGTCCTCGGTGACGTCGGCCGTCGGCCCGGCGTCGGTCTCGAGCTCCGCGCACGCCGTGGGCAGGGCGAGCAGCAGCGCCAGGGAGGTCGCGGCGACCAGGGGGCGGGTCACGGCATCCACCCTTCGGTCAGCTCCGTGCAGACCGGCCGTCGGAACGAGAACGCGTGGAGGTGGCGATAGCCGAGGTTCGGGCCGGGGTAGCCCACGTAGTCGAGGCCGACGCCGTTGTAGGCGCCGCCGTAGAAGGCGCTCCGGATGGCGCGGTAGGCGAGGCGCAGGAGCGGCAGCGTCTCCTGCGCGGTGACCAGCACCTCGACCCGCTCCGCGAGGCCGAGGGTCGCGAACGGCGCGCCGTGGGCCGACTCCGCGAGCGCGTCCATCAGCGCGACGATGGCCGGCGCGTAGTCCCTGAACGGGTAGGCGCCGTCGAGCAGCAGGTTCATGGCGCAGGCCTCGACCGCGCCCGGCGTGCCGTCGGGGTCGCTCTCGGCGCCCGGCACGACCGCGTCGAGGATCGCCGCGAGGGTCCGCTCGATGTCGGTCGCCGCCGGCAGGCAGGCGCCGGGGAGCGGCCGGCGGGGATAGCCCGGGTTGGGGAGGAAGCCCGCGCGCGCGTCGAGGGCGGCCGCCGAGGCGAGCACCCCGGCCGCCCAGCCCCCCATCTTGCGCAGGAAGTCGCGCCGGCTCGGGGGGGCCGGCGGGGGCGCGGGGTCGTCTTGGGGTCGGGTCATGGCTCAGCCTCCCGCGACGATGCCGGCGGCGATGCGCTCGGCGTTGGCGGCGATGGTGTTCGCCGGGTTCACCCCGGTCCCGCCGGGGATGGCGGCGCCGTCGGTCACGTAGAGCCCCGGGAAGCCGCGCAGCTCGCCCGCGGGGGTGCACGGCGCCTTGGCGTCGTCGTCCCCCATGCGCACGGTGCCGAGCGGGTGGGCGTCGGCGTGCTCCCAGCCGGAGTCGGCGGTGCGGCAGAGCTTGGCGCCGGTCGCCTCGGCGATGCGGCGCCCGACCCCCGCCACGCGCTCGATGTAGGCCGAGAGCGCCGGGGTCATCGGGAAGTCGAAGTGGACGAGGCCCTGCCCGTCGACGGTGACCCGGCCGACGGAGTCGACGAGGCCGATGGCGAGGGAGGACACCAGCCGGTTCGGGTAGTTGTCGCGCATGAAGCGCTTGAACTCGAGCCCCAGCGGGGCGCGCGGGGCCTCGCCGTCGTCGCGGACCACGTCGAGCGCGGCGAAGAGCGCGGGGGGGCCGGCGCCGGCGTGGATGGTGATCTTGTGCTCCTCCCAGAAGGCGTAGGTGATCATGCCGGCGTTGTTGCGGCCCATGAACATCTGCGCGTCGGGGAAGTCGGGCGGCAGCTGGAAGATCAGCGCCATGTCGCCGTTGTTGTTGAGGTTCTTGCCGATCTCCGGGTGCAGCTCGCCGAGCCCCGCGCCGCTCCGGAGGAGGACCGCCGGGGTCTCGAGGGCGCCGGCGGCGAGCAGGACGAGGTCGGCGGCGACGGTCTGCGCGAGGCCGCTGTGGTCGCGGTAGTGGACCACGTAGCCGGAGCCGTCGCGGCTGAGGCGCTCGACCTTGCAGCCGGCCCGGAACTCGGCCCCCGCGGTCTCCGCCTGGGGCACGTAGTTGCGTCCGAGGTGCTGCTTTCGCCCATAGGGGCAGCCGGCCATGCAGAAGCCACAGCCGAGGCAGTCGACCATCGGGTACCGGGCGCGATCGCAGGTGAGCCCCATCTTGTCGAGCAGCATGGCGAAGACGGCGCCGGCGCGCGGGACCTCGTCCCAGGGGATGCGCGAGACCGACATCATGCGCTCGACCTCGGCGTAGTGCGGATCGAGCGCCGCGCGGGTCACCGACGCCGGCCAGACGTGGTAGTCGTCGCCGTCGCGGTACGCGAAGACCTCGCTCGGCGCCCGCAGCATGGCCGCCGCGTAGGTCAGCGAGCCGCCGCCCACGCCGCGCCCGTAGCGGAAGAAGACCGAGTAGTCCTGGGACTGATAGGTCGTGAACAGGCGGCTCTGCTCGCGGAAGCTCCAGCTCGGGACGAAGTCCTTCTCGGTCAGGCGCGGCCCCTGCTCGAGGACGACCACGCTCCGCCCGCTCTGCGCGAGGCGCAGCGCCGGAATCGAGCCACCGAATCCGGACCCGACAATGACGACGTCGACGGTCTCCATCCGCGCTCTCCTGCCCCGACCGCGAGGGATGTTCCCGCACACCTCGCGATCTGCGGTCACCATCCCCGGGCTCTGGGCGCCTGTCAACGCGACCCGCACGCGCGAGCGCGGAGCAGGTCAGCCCTCGGGCGGCGCGGACGGGACGGAGACGACGCGCGGCCGGAGCCAGAGGATCTGGTGGAGCCGCTGGAGAAACGCCTCGCTCGGGCGGTCGTAGCGCGCGCCGCGCAGCTCGAGCCAGAGATGGTACGCGGCGCGCTCGTCGCCGAAGGCGAGCGGCCGTGGCGCGTCGTGGACGTGGAGGCAGGCGTCGACCACGAGCGGCCCCTCGTCCGAGGGGGCCCCGCCGTCGAGGAAGAGGATGTGCACCCAGTCCCCGGGGGTGAGCCGCGTGCTCCCGGGGGCGTCGCTGGGCGCGCCGGCGGGGAGGAGCGCGCGGGCGCTCCGGAGGTAGTCGAGGAGCGCACGGACGCCCTGGTCGGAGGCCCGGAACCCCGGCTGGCTCGGCACGATCGCGAGGTCGAAGCGCGTGGGCGCGGGCGCGGGCGTGGGCGTGGGCGCGGGCGTGGGCGTGGGCGTGGGCGTGGGCGTGGGCGTGGGCGTGGGC
>SBGO01000696.1 GCA_006226565.1 Deltaproteobacteria bacterium
GGCGGGTGCCCTCGGCGCGGGCCACCGCGCGCGGCGTGGGGCCGTTGATGCGGCCGAGGGCGAGGGTCCGGATCTGCACCGGCGGGATGCCCATGAAGGCGCACGCCTGGTAGGCGACGGACGACTTCTCGCGGGTCAGGGCGAGCAGCAGGTGGAGGCTCGTGACCATGGCGGCGCCGGTGTTGCGGGCCGCCTCGCCCATCCGCGCCTCGACGCGGCCGAGCAGCTCCTCGGACTCCTGGAGGCGGCGCTCGGCGCGCTTGACCGCGGCGAGGGCGGCGAGGAGGCGCTCCGGGTCGATGCGCAGGTCGTGGAGGACCGCGCCGGCCCGGTTCGTGCTCGTCAGCATCCCGAGCAGCAGGTGACCCGTCGTCAGGGGCTGATCGGCCCCCTCCGCCAGGTCGCGCGCCGCGCGCAGGATCTCCTTCACCTCGAGGCTGAGCCGCATTGCTCCCCCAACATCCGATGCCCGCCGACTTATCACACGGCGATCCCGGCCACAATCGCGGGTGCGACGTCGGCTACACTGAACGGGTGGTCGGTGCCGGCGCTGAGCCCTGGAAGGCGGGTGGGCGCGTCAGGTCAGCTCTCGCCGCACAGGGCGCGGAACTCGGTCTCGCTGATGATGCGGATGGCGGCGCCCTCGGCGACGAGCTTGTCGGCCTTCTTGTGCTTCGAGCTCATCGCGCCGCCGCCGAGCAGCGGCGACCCGTCGTCGCCGATGACGAGGTAGTCGAGGGTCCGCGACACGCCCGAGGGGGTCTCGCCGCCGCGCGCCTTGACCATCTCCTGGGCCACCTTGCGGTCCATCGAGGCGAGCTTGCCGGTGAAGACGAAGGACTTGCCCGACACCGGGCTGTCGCTGACCGTCGGCGCCGGCGGGGCGGTGAAGCCCTCGACCGTGACGTGCTCGCGGAGCCGCGCGATGAGGCCGCGGCGCGCCTCGAGCCCGTGCACGATGAGCCGCGCGGTCAGCTCGCCGAGGCCGTAGACCCGGGCGATCTCGTCGACCGACGCGCCGAGCACGCCGTCGAGGGTCTTGAACGCCTCGGCCAGCTTCTCGGCCGCCACCGCCCCCAGGCTCGCGATGCCCAGCGCGCGCAGGAAGCGCGCGAGCGGCAGCGTCCGCGCGGCCGCGACGTTGTCGACCAGGTTCTGGGCGCTCTTTCGCCCCATCCGCTCGAGCCGCTCGAGGTCCGCCACCGTCAGCCGGTAGAAGTCCGCCGGCTCGTGGATGAGCCCGCGCTCGAGGAGCTGGGCCATGATCTTCGGGCCGAAGCCGTCGATCTCCACCGACTTCGCGAAGTACTCGAGGGTGCCCTGCATCGCCGCCGGGCAGTTGTGCGGCTCCGAGCACATCAGCACGTCCCCGACCTGCTCGGTGGCGTGCCCCGAGACCGGGCAGGTCGTCGGGATCTCGGCCGGCTCGGGCCCCGGCGTCACCACGTGCTCGATGTGCGGGATGACGCCGCCCCGGCGGGTGGCGGTCACCACGGCGCCCGGGCTCGCGCCCAGCTCGGCGAGGATGGCGAGGTTGTGGAGGGAGCAGCGCGACACCATCGCCCCCGACAGCTCGATGGGCGCGATGATGGCGACCGGCGTGATGGCGCCGCTCCGGCTCACCGACCACTCGATGCGCTCGATGGTGCTCGTCCCGCTGTCGCCCTGGAACTTGTAGGCGATGGCGTAGCGCGGGTGGTGCGCCGTCGCGCCGAGGCGGTCGTGCTCGCTCAGGACGTCGGCCGTGTAGACCACGCCGTCGATCTCGAAGTCGAGGTCGGGCCGCCGCGCGACCCACGCGTCGTAGCCGGCCTGCACCTCCTCCTTCTCCATCCGCCGGCACTCGACCACGGGGAGCCCGTGCGCCTCCGCCCAGGCCATGCGCTCGGTCACCGTCTCGAAGTCCCGCCCGAGGACCGAGTAGGTGAAGAAGCGGAGCCCATAGGCGGCCGTCTTCTCCGCCTCCTTCTGCTTGATGGCGCCGGCCGTGGTGTTGCGCGGGTTCGAGAACTCGCCCTGGAAGCGCTCCCGGAAGACCGACAGCGGCTGGTAGATCTCGCCGCGGACCTCGACCGGGCCGGCCCCGATGCGCTGCGGGATGGCCGCGATGAAGCGCGCGTTGGCCGTGAAGACCTCGCCGCGCGCGCCGTCGCCGCGGGTGACCGCCTGGTAGAGCCGCCCCTCGGCGTCGTACTTGAGCGAGGCCGCGACGCCGTCGATCTTCGGCGACTCGACGATGGGCCCGGCGAAGGAGTCGGCCCACTTGTGGACCGTCTCGGCGTCGTAGGCCTTGTCGAGCGACAGCATCGGCGCGTCGTGGAAGACGCGCTCGCCGGTGCCGCCGCTCGCCGTCAGCTCGGCCAGCGCCGGGTGCTCGGGCGCCAGCGCCGTCAGCCGCCGCGTCAGCGCGTCGAAGGCGTAGTCGCTGATGACCGGATCGGCGAGCACGAAGTAGCGGTGGTTGTGGTAGCGGACCGCGACGGCGAGCTCGTCGACGCTCATCTGGTCGACGGGCTTGTCGATCGGCGCGGCGGGGGGCTGGGGGGGCGGCGTGACCGGTGCGTCCATCGGGGTCTCCGGGGGCATGGCTGGCGGATCCATACCATTGCTCGGGGTGTGCCGTGCGGTTAGCTTGCTCTTGTGTCGATCGCAACACCATCCGGGCAAAACGCCCTTACCGACGCCTGGTCCTGGCTGAACAGCCTCCGGCCGCGCGGCATCCAGCTCGGCCTCGAGCGCGTCCAGGAGGCCCTCGAGCGCCTCGGCTCGCCGCACCGGCGCCTCCGCGCCGTGACCATCGCCGGCACCAACGGCAAGGGCTCGACCTCGTCCTTCCTGGCCGCCATCGCCCACGCCGCCGGCTACCGCGTCGGGCTCTACACGAGCCCCCACCTCGCGAGCGTCACCGAGCGCATCCGGATCGGCACCGAGCGCATCCACGCCGACGACTTCGCGCGCTGGGCCGCGCACCTGCGCGACGTCATCGAGGGCCCCGACGGCGTGGCGCTCACCTTCTTCGAGGCGCTGACCGTCATGGCCATCGGCTACTTCGACGAGCGCGGGGTGGACCTCGCGGTGCTCGAGGTGGGCCTCGGCGGTCGCCTCGACGCGACCAGCGTCGTCGACCCGATGGTGGCCGTCGTCACCCCCATCGGCCTCGACCACACCCACATCCTCGGCGACTCGCTCGAGGCCATCTGCGCCGAGAAGGCCGGCATCCTGAAGCCCGGGTCGACGCTGGTCACCAACGTGGACCCCGACCTCTTCCACGACGTGCTCGGGCCGCGCGCCTTCGCGCTCCGCTGCCCGATCCACCGGCAGGGGGTCGACTGGCTCTACCAGTGGCTCCCCCAGGGGTTCCGCTATCGCGGCTGGATCCACCGGGTCGGCCCGGTGCGCCTGGGGATCCGCGGCGTCCACCAGGGGATGAACGCGGCGCTCGCCTGCGCCGCGGCCGAGACGCTGACCGCGCACGGCTACACGATGAAGGCCACGCACCTCGCCGAGGGGCTCTTCCGCGCGCGCCACCCCGGGCGGCTCGAGCGGCGCCCGGCGGTCGTCGACGACACCGGCGAGGCGTGGCCGGCGCTGCTCCTCGACGCGGCGCACAACCCCATGGGCGCGCACATCCTCAAGGGGCACGTGCGCTCCTTCCTCCACGAGCGGCCGCGCATCCTGGTCTTCGGCGTCAACCCGGACAAGGACGTCGAGCAGATGCTCGCCGAGCTCCTGCCCGAGGTCGACGGCGTCGTGCTCACCCAGGCCACCGCCAACCCGGTCCCGGCGTGGGAGCCGTACCTCGCCATGGCGAGCCGCCTCCACCACCGCGTCACCTTCGCCAGCGACCCCGCCGAGGCCCTCGAGCTCGGGCGCCACTACGCCGGGCCCGAGGGCGGCCTCCTCATCACCGGCAGCATCTACCTGCTCGGCGAGGTCTGGCCCCTGCTCCCGGCCGGGCACCTCGCGCACCTCCACGACTGACGGAGCGCGGCACCGCCCCCCGCCGCAGCGCGGGAGGCCCGGTCGCGTCCGGCGTCGCGCGGCGCGGCCTCAGCGCAGACGCACCGTCCCGGCCCACCACGCGTACCAGCCCTCGTACTCGCCGCCGCCCTCGCCCCAGCCGACCCGGAACTGCGTCGCCGGCCCCGTGGCGACCGTGTAGACGGTGCCGTCCTGGGGCCACGGGATGGTGCAGCTCGTGCACATCACCGTCGCCGAGAGGGTCTGCGAGTAGGTGATGGTCGGGCCGCTGGCGGCCGCGTCGCCGAAGCCCACGTCGCCGTAGGCCGCGTTGTTCGCCGCGGTCCAGGTGGTCATCGTGAACTGGGCCGGGCCGATCTCGGAGGTGTAGCTCGAGCTCGGCGACTTCGCCTTGACCGTGTAGCCGTTCAGGTAGAACTCGCCGAAGCCCGGCGGGAAGTCGAAGGTGTAGTGGTAGGTGTGGACGCCGGCCTGGTCCTGGGCGTACGGCGAGCAGGTCGCGGCGTCGAAGCCCGAGCCCGTGCCGACCTGGACCGCGACCATCGTGCCGTTGAGGTCGTTGCGCGCCTGGCACGCGGTGATCTCGGTCCAGCCGCCGCCGTCGGTGGTCATGTCGCAGTAGACGTCCATCGGGGCGTAGCCGCCGGCCGCGCCGTCGAGGTCGATGGTGTAGACGCCGTCGCCGGTGGCGCCCGCGTAGACGTAGGGCGCGACGGGGTTCTTGTAGTCGAAGCAGGAGACGGCGTAGCTCCCGTCGGCGTAGCGGCCGGGGTCGAGCGCGGTCAGGGCGCCGGCGATCGGGATGTCGAAGACGAAGGGCGCGGCCGCGAGGCCGTCGAAGGAGGCCGCGAAAGAGATGCCCGGCGGGCGGGCGTAGAGCGTCTCGACGACGCCGTCGCCGGAGTCGAGGCCGTGGTGGGTGCAGGTGTCGAGGGGGCCGCTCCACGACAGGTAGGGCCAGGTGCCGTCCGCGGGCGTGGCGCCGTCGGCGAAGAGGCCGTCGCTCGCCGTGCCCTCGGCGTTGAACGTGCAGCCCGTCACGTCGGCGAGCCCGAGCGCGACGTTCCAGTACATCTTGTTCCAGGTGCCGAGCTGCTCGGCGCCCCGCGTGACCATCGCCTCGAAGATGTGGGTGTTGGGCACGTCCGTCGTGCCGAGGCGCGCCAGGGTGCCGGGGCCGAGGGTCGGGTCGATGGTGGTGACGTCGCCGCCGCCGCAGTCGACCTCGAGGTTGGACAGGTAGAGGCGGGTGTCCGCGCCGTCGCCGGCGGTGCAGGCGAAGGCCATCACCGCGGTCGGGCCGCGGCTGCCGTCGGCGTCGAAGAGGAGCCGCAGCGGGTCGCCGGCCGCGTCCTGACAGTCGAGCTTGGCCGAGCAGAAGATGTCGTCGAAGGTGACGGCGACGTCGAAGAAGCCCTGCTGCGCGGCGCGCGCGAAGGTCACCTCGAAGGTGACCGGCACGTCGGCGTCGGCCACGCAGTCGGCGTCGAGCTCGACCGGGGTGCCGGCCGGCGCCGGGTTCATGTAGTCGACGCCCGCCGTCAGCGGGCCCGAGGCGTCGCTGATCGACACGACGACGAGCTGCACGGTGTTGGGGTTGGACGCCGCGTCGCAGGTGCCGACGTAGGAGACCGACCCGGAGCCGTCGCCGTAGCTCGTCGAGCTGAGCTGCTTGGTCCAGACCGTCTCGCCGTCCGCGTTGAGGACGGTCAGCTCGTAGACCGCGTCCGTCACGGCCCCGAGGGAGAGGGGGGCGACGTTGATGGCGAGCCGCTCCCCGGGAAGATCGGGGGCCGGGGAGGCGCAGGCGGAGAGCACCGCGAACGCGGCAAGCGCGGGGGTCTTTCGCATGGGTGGGTCCGGGGAGATCGAGGCGTGACGGGCGTGCGAATGTCGCAGATGGCGGATTTTGCACTGCAACTTGACGCGGGTCAAGGTGTCGCGCCGCGCGCTGGCCGGCGCTCCCCGAAAAGACGGAGGGGGCCGTCTCCAGCCCCCTCCGTCTTCTCGCAGCGCCCCCCCGGGCCTACTTCTATCGGGTCAGGTGCGTCCAGCCGAAGCCGCCGCAGCCCGCGTCGAGGTCGTTGGTGTCGGCGACCGACGCGTCGGCGGCCGCGGCCGCCTCGGCCGTGTCGAGGCCGAAGGCGACGGTGCAGTAGTAGAAGCCGGTCGCGTCGGGCTCGGTCCAGACGTTCTTGTTGAACATGCTCGGCGCGTACTCGGCGTCCGCCAGGTTCTGCGTGACCGCGAAGTTCGCGTCGTTGTCGAAGGACACCACGTCGACCATGAAGTCGGGGGTCCCCCACTGGGTGTCGCTGATGAGCTCGCCCTGGTCGCTGAACGGGGTCGTCCAGGTCCCCGCGACCTCGATGCTGTCCGCCGCCGCGGTGCTCTCGTCCTCGGCACACGCACCAAGGGCCATCGTCCCCGCCAGCCCCACCGCGAGCGCCAGGCGCACGCCTCGTCCAAAGATCATCTTCATCGTCTTCTCTCCAGGAGAAAGGCGACTCGACACGAGGAGGGCAGGGGAGAGGGTGACGCACGGCGCGCCGGCCCTCGGCCACGACCCGCCTCCCACCGAGGCCGCCGTGTGCGCGACGCCGCGTCGAATCTCCTGACTCCCGGTTCAGCCTTCCCCGAGCCTTCCCAGCGGGTTCGCCGCCAGTGGCATCGTTCGGGGTCGTCACCGGTCACAGTTGCGGGGGCAGTGCCGGCTTCTCACCGGCTTCCTCGACGCGGCCCGCAGATTGTGCGCGACCGGTAACGCGGTGGTGCCCCGGCGTCAAGGACCGTGTGGCGCGGGTCGCCACCGGGGAGCGGAGGTGCCATGCTGGCGGGCGGGAAAAGGAGGACGACATGGGTATGGACCGCTACCGCGTGAAGCCGGGTGACAAGGTGCACCTCGACCGGCTCGACCCCGACGAGACGAGCGCCTGGGAGGGCGACAAGGCCGCGGCGAAGGAGGCGTTCGTCGACCTCAACGCCAAGCTCGAGGCGCTCCAGGAGCTGCTCTACGCCGAGGGCAAGCACAAGGTCCTGATCGTGCTGCAGGCGATGGACGCGGCCGGCAAGGACAGCACCATCCGGCGCATCTTCGACGGCACCAACCCCCAGGGGGTCAAGGTCCAGAGCTTCAAGGTCCCCACCGAGGAGGAGCGCGCCCACGACTACCTGTGGCGCGTCCACCAGCACACCCCGGGCGACGGCGAGATGGTCCTCTTCAACCGCTCGCACTACGAGGACGTGCTGGTCGTGCGGGTCAAGGGCTTCGCCCCGAAGGAGCGCTGGGAGAAGCGCTACGACCACATCCGCCACTTCGAGCAGCTGCTCGCCGACGAGGGCACGACGATCCTGAAGTTCTTCCTCCACATCTCGAAGGACGAGCAGAAGGCGCGCTTCGAGGATCGCCTGAACGACCCGACCAAGCACTGGAAGTTCCGAAAGGGCGACCTCGCCGATCGCGCCCTTTGGGACGACTACATGGCGGCCTACGAGGACGCCATGGAGCGGACGAGCACCGCCGACGCCCCGTGGTACGTCATCCCGGCGAACCGCAAGTGGTACCGCGACTGGGTCATCACCCGGATCCTCGTCGAGCGCCTCGAGGCGCTCAAGATGGCGTTCCCGCCGGCCGAAGAGGGGCTGGCGGACCTCGTCATCGCGTAGGCGGGCGGCGCCTGGAGGCGCGCCTCAGACCGTGGCGGGTCGGCGTTCCGCGCCGGCCTGGTCCTTCGCCGCGGCCGCCGCGGGCCGCGGCAGGACCCGGCGGATGGCGAGCGCGAGGTCCGCGGCGATGACGGGCTTGGTGACGCAGGTCGCGAAGACGCGCTCGGCGCGCTGCTCCTGGTCGAGGACGTCGCCGAAGCCGCTGCACAGGATGACCGGGAGGTCCGGGCGCAGCTCCTTGATGCGGCGCGCCAGCTCCGTCCCGCGCAGCTGGGGCATCATCTGGTCGGTGATCACGACGTCGAAGCGCTCGGCGTCGCGGGTCAGCAGCGCCAGCGCGTCGGGGCTGTGCGTCTCGGTGGTCACGCGGTAGCCGAGCCGCTCGAGGGCGGTCGCCGCGAACGCGACGATGGCCGCCTCGTCGTCCACGAGCAGCACGCGCTCGTGGCCGCGGAGGTCCGCGGGCGACACCGGCTGGTGCGCGCGCACGTCGTCCTCGGCGGCCAACGCCGGGAGGAAGACGTTGAAGGTCGAGCCCTGGTCGAGCTCGCTGTAGACGTGGACGACCCCGCCGAGGGCGTCGACGATCCCGTGCACCGTGGCGAGGCCGAGCCCGGTCCCGCGGCCCGGCTCGCCGGTCGTGAAGTAGGGCTCGAAGATGCGCCGCATCGTCTCGACCGACATCCCGTGGCCGGTGTCCGAGACCGACAGCCGAACGTACTCGCCGGGGCTCACGCGCGGGTCGAGGGCCGCCTCGTCGGGGCCGAGCGTGGTCCGTCGCAGCGACACCACCAGCGTCCCGCCGCTCTCGCGCATGGCGTTGTAGGCGTTGGTGCAGAGGTTCATCACGATCTGGTGGATCTCGGTCGCGTCGGCGAGCACCCGCGGCGCGCTGCGATCGACGTCGTCGCGGATCTCGATGTGGGGCGGGATCGAGCCGCGGAGGAGCTTGAGAGCCTCGCGGACGATGGTGTGGAGCTCCATCGGCCGCCGCTCGCGCGCCGACTGGCGGCTGAAGGCGAGGATCTGGGCCACGAGGTCGGCGGCGCGGTGGCCGGCCTTGGCGACCTCGCCGAGGTACTCCTCGAGCTCGGTGTCCGGCGGCGCCTCGGCCGCGGCGAGCTCGGTGTAGCCGAGGATCGCGCTGAGGATGTTGTTGAAGTCGTGGGCGATGCCGCCGGCGAGGGTCCCCATCGCCTCCATCTTCTGGGCGTGGCGCACGCGCTCCTCGAGGCTCTCGCGCTCCTGGGTCTCGCGCTCGAGCGCCTGCTTCGACGCCAGGAGCTCCATCGCGGTGCGCGTGGCGCGGCGCGTGGCGCGCTCGAGCGAGCGGACGTAGAGCGTGATGAAGAGGGTGACGAGGAGGCCGAGGGCCAGGGCGAACTCGGCCACGCTGCCGGTCTGCTCGCCCACGAAGCGGGTCGACGGCGTCACGATGACGTGCCAGTCGGAGGGGCCGACGCTGAGGGCGACGTGCCGCGTCCGCGTCTCGTCGACGGTGATCGCCTCGGCCGGGCGCCGCGCGACGAGCTGGCCGCGGGCGTCTCGCACCTCGACGCGCAGCTCGTCGCCCAGGGTCGTGGGGATGAGGCCGCCGCTGTCGGCCTGGGCCACGATGAAGCCGCTCGGCGTCTGGTCCTCCGACGACCCCGGCGTGCGCAGCCCGTGCGGGCGGACCGGGGCCACGATCGTCAGGAGGATCTGCGCTTCGACCTCGCGGTGCAGCGGAGGGAGCTCGAAGACCGCGATGCGCTCGCCTTCGGCGGCGGCGGCGAGGGCCTCGGCCCACGTCCGGGACGCCGAGAGGTCGAGCCCGAGGGCGCTCTCGTAGCGCGGCGGCACGACGTAGGTGATCGGGTAGTGCCGCGCGCGGGTCGCCCGGTCGCTGGCGTCGGCGACGAGGAGGTCGCGGACCGCGAAGTCGGCGAGCCCGTCGGCGCGTGCCTCGGCGACGAGGCGCGCCACGCCGCCGCGATCGACCGACGGGACCCAGGCGAGCCAGTGGACGTCGGCGTGCTGGTGCAGGGTGGTCGCCGTGAAGGCGTCGAACTCGGCCCGCTCCACGCTGTCCGAGGCGTCGTAGAGCGCGCGAATCTGAGCGACCGTGGCGATCTGGTGCTCGATGCGCTTGTCGACCTCGCGCGTGACCTCGGTCGACGCGTAGGCGACCGCGTCGTCGACGCGCGTCCGGTCGGTGTGGCGCAGCAGCCCGAACGCGGCAAACGAGAGCGCCACGCCGGCCGCGCTGATGAGGGTGAGGCGAAGCCAGCCGCGGTCGGCCACGCGAGGGGGTGTCGGGGAGTTGTCTGGGGTCATGGAACCGAGGCGTCCGAGCCGCGTCAGCGGCTCGCCGAACGGACGCTCGCCGGCAAGGCGAGGACGCGAAGAACGCTCATGTTTCACCGAGTCTGCGCTCTCCGGAAGGGCTTGTCGACCCCGGGCCGGCGAGCGTCTCCCACGCTCGCCGCGGCGCGCCCCGGGGCGCGTCCATCGAACGAGCGCGGCGCGACGCGGCCGGCGTCCCGCGAGCGGGAACGGCCGGCGGCGCGGCCCGGGATCAGAGCGCGAAGTCGCCGAGCAGCGAGCCGCGGAGCTCGTGGCGGAGGCGCCACCCGTCCGGGACGAGGTCCTCGACCTGCACGTCGGCCGCCTGGATGGCGCGGTGGGCGGGCGCGAAGCGGGCGTCGTCCACCTCGACGAAGCCCTCGATCTCGGCCATCGCGAAGAGGAGCGTGCGCCCCTGCTCGGTCTTGGCGAGGTGGAGCAGCGCGTCGGTCAGGCGCTTGCGCGTCGCCGGGGCCAGGTCGCTGCGGAAGACCACCGGCTCGTTGGGGATCTCGTCGGTCCGGGCGATGGCGCGGAGGGACAGATCGCCGTGGGAGGCGCCGGCGAAGACCGCCGCCGCGTCGACGTGGCCGGCGCGGAGCTCGTCGAGGGACGCGTCGTGGCTCCCCGTGAACACGGCGCGGGCGGAGACCTTCGCGTCGGCCAGGAGCGAGGCCGGGAAGAGGAAGCCCGAGGTGGACCACGGGTCCACGTAGGCGATGGAGCGGCCGGCGAGGTCGGCGAGCGTCTGCACGGGGCCGTCGGCCCGGACGAGGATCTCGCCTCGGTAGGTGCGTGCGCCGCCGGACCGCAGGACCTGCAGCGACGCCGAGGCGCCGAGCTCCTGGTGGGCGAAGAGGTAGTCGAAGAGGGGGAGGATGGCGGCGTCGAAGCGCGGCGTGCCCATGCGCTTGACGGCCGCGTGGGTGGAGGGCGCGACGACCACCTCGACGGGCATCCCGGCCTCGCGCGACAGGGCCTCGCGCAGCTCCGCCACCCCGGCCGTGCCCGGGTCGTGGCTCGGCGAGAGGAGGAGGATCACGGGGTTGCCGGCGACGCCGACGGCCGCGGGGTCGCGGGCGCCGCAGGCGGCGAGCGTCACGGCGAGGAGGGTCGCGATCAGCCAGCGTGACAGCTTCATTTCACACCCTCCGAGGCTGGCGCGGGGGCCTGGGCCTGGGCCGCGGTCGCCGCCGCCTTGGGCCGCGCGAGCAGCGGCGGCACGGACAGGAAGGCGATGGCGAGGATGATGAGGCCCGCGCCGGCCATCTGGTAGCCGCTCGGCGGCGGGTTGCCGAGGAGCCAGGTCAGGAGCCAGGCGGCGACCACCCCCGCGAGGATGGAGGAGGAGCGGTTGACCGGCACGCAGAAGGTGTTCTCGCGCTTGTCGAGGAGGATGAGCCCCCCGAAGATGCCCGTGCCCTGCGAGAGCAGGCCGATCACGATGGCGTAGCCGATGACGTCGGACTGGGTGAGGAACGTCGTGAAGCCCTCGCGCACCTCCAGCATGACGTCTCCCTCGCCGATGAGCGCGACGATGGCGAGCGTCACGAGGACGGCGGGCGTGCCGACCATCTGCTCCTCGACGAAGTAGCGGATGTTGGCCGCGGGGTCGGGGGACTTCGCCTTGCTGCTCATGATGCGGAGGCGGAAGAAGTACCCCGCGAGGTAGGCCGCGACGTCGATGGCCGCGACGATCGTGATGGCGTAGCCGCCGTGCTCGGAGAACGCGACGACGAGCGCGCCGAGGCTCAGCAGGAGCGCCACCCACGAGAACCACTTCGTCTTCCGGCCGCTCGTCGCGTCCACGATGGGCGCGATGATGAGCACGCCGCCGCGCATCAGCAGCATCATGAACACGATGGAGACGCCCGAGAACGTGTAGGCGAGCGTCGTCGTGCCGATGATGACGGCCGTGCACAGGCCGGAGGCGAAGGTGAGCTTCGTCGGCCCCGGGACCTCGAAGCCCAGCACCTTGTGCTTGGTGGCGTGCTTCCACCACCCCATCGCCGTCAGGAACACCATCATGCCGACGAGTGAAGCGATCACGGTGGCTGGGAGCATCGTGAAGCCGCTCACGCCGCCGGTCATTCCAGGGAGCAGGCCTTTGGAGACCGCCTTCGTCAGCGCGCTGTAGGGGGCGTATGCGGCGAAGTAGCCAAAGGCGAACCACCAGATGCTGGGGGCCTCGCGTTTCATCGGCGCAGTATGCCTCAGGTCGGAGGCCTTGGCGATATACTCTATCGCCGCGATAACCCGCTCGCCGTCGGGGCCTCCGGCGGTTCGTGTCGCAGGCGCGATGGAGGGGGCGGGCGCGCTGCCCCGAGCGACGCCGGAAAGCGAAGCGCCAGCGCGGCGGTAGGCCACGCTGGCGCGGTGGAAAGGCGACGCGGCCCGCTCGCCCCGACGCCCTGGAGAGGTCGGTCACGAGGGCGTCTCGGGGATCGAGCGGGCCGGTCGTTACTCGATGAAGCTGTTGAGCTCGAAGCTGTTCACCTGATCGACCGCGTCGGTCTCGGTGTCGATGAGGGTGATCCAGCCGGTGGGGTTGTCGAGGGCGATGGCGACCTTGTGGATGGTCGGCATGGCCCCGACGAAGATGGGCGCGTCCGGCGTCGTGTAGGGGATGACCGCGAAGGAGCGCGTCGAGACCCGGTGCACGAGGTGGTCGGTGCCGTAGTCGTCGGGCATGAGGACGAAGAGCTCGAGGGAGTCGTCGGTGAAGATGACCTTGTCGACGGGGTTGTCGACGGTGACGATCTTCGAGAAGCCGCTGTCGAGGTCGAGCAGCGAGTAGGCCTCGACGCCGGCGATGCTCGGGTCGGCCCCGGACGACTTGCGGTGGAGCAGGGCCGCCATGCGCCCGTCGAGGGACACGAGCACGTTGGTGACCTCCTTCGCGAGCGGCTGCACGCCGACCTGCCCGGTGGCCACGTCGACCATCCCGATGGCCTGGGTCCCGGCGTCGGTCGTGTAGAGGAGCGCGCGGCTCCCGTCCGCCGTCATCACCGTCGAGCCGAAGTGGGCGCCGGTGTAGGACAGGGTCACGAACGGGTTGTCCGGCACCGTGGCGTTCTCGTCCTCGGGGACCGGCGCCTCCCAGGTGAAGGCCTCGGGGACCTTGACGATGGCGACCTGCTCGGTGGTCTTCATGGGCACGACCACCGTCCCGCCGTCGGGCGTCATGTCGAGGTCGCTCGGCCAGTCGGGGAGGTCGAGGACGCGAATCGTGTGGTCCTGGAGCCCGACCAGGGTGAGGCGCGGCGACACGACGAGGTCGCGCACGACCGCCATCTCGCCGTCCGGCGTGACCTTGATCTCGCGGTCCACCGGCTTCTGGAAGGGGTTCTGGTCGACGGCCACCGGGGGCAGGAAGATGTCGCCGTCGAGGTTCGCCAGGCGCACGCCGCTGATGCCGTTCTCGCAGAAGAAGAGGGCGATGGTGCCGCTGGCGGTGAAGACGACGTCGGTGGGGCGGTAGCCGACGGCCAGGTTGTAGACGACCTCCTCGCCGGGGACGAGGTGCACGGCGCTGACGTCCTGGAGGCTCCCGAAGCCGCCGGTGCCGCCGAGGTCGGGGTCGAACCACAGGAAGGCCCACTCGCCGTCGGGGCTGAGCACCATGTGGTTGTGGTCGGGCAGCACGTCGACGGTCTTGACCGCGAACTCGCCGCGGGCGACCGGGCGCACGATGGAGACGTCGTAGGAGCCGCTGTTGAGGACCACCGCGCCGTGGTCGTTCGGCAGGGCGCGGACCAGCGTCGGCTCGACGCCGACCTCGACGAGGTGCACGGCGAGGTTGGTCGCGTCCACCACCACCAGGGCGTCGAGCCCGGCCGAGGGGATGTAGAGGTAGCTGCCGCCCGCCTCGGGGGTGCGGAGGTCGAAGTCCTGCTCCTCCTCGACCTTGGGCGGCGGGATGTAGGTGTCGTTGGCGACGGCGTCGGACGAGGTGGACGTGTCGGTCGGGGTCCACGTCGAGGTGTCGGACGCGCTCGTGTCGGCGCTGCTGACCGCGTCGGGCGTGTACCAGCCGTTGGTGTCGCTGAAGCTCGCGTCCCCGGCGCTGTCGGCGCCGCAGCCAGCGGCGGCGAGGGCGAGGAGGGCCGCTGAGATGGACCGGATCGTGTAACGCATGGGGGGGCCTCCTGGGCTAGAAGCGGGTGCCGAGGGTGAAGCCGACGGTCAGGCCGGAGAAGTTGGCCGCGCCGAGGTCGAGGGGGCGCTCCCCGGGGGCTGGGGTGCGGACGTCGACCTGGTCGAAGTCGTGGTCGAGGCGCAGGGCGTAGCCGACGCCGAGGCGGAGCAGGAAGCGGACGCTGTCCTCGATGTCGATGGACGCCTCGAGGCCGATCTCGGGCACCGCGCCGGCGCTCCAGACGGACTGCTCGCCGTTGCGCGTGCCGAGGTCGAGCTTCAGCGCCGCGTAGCTCGCCTCGAGGTCGAGCTGGCCGTAGGCCTTGAGCCAGGAGCCGGCGAGGGGGTAGCGGAAGCGCGCGCCGGCGACGATGACATGGAGGTCGGTCGCCCAGCTCGCGCCGCTGTCGTCGGTCTTGTGGAGCTGGTCGAGGCTGCGGTAGCCGACGTAGAGGTCGAGCCCGTCGATGATCTCGTACCCCACGCGCACCGTCGGCGCGACGTGGGCGGCCTCGTTGGTCAGGGCCGTCGCGGAGTCCGACATCAGGATGTGGGTCATCGGGGCGACGGACAGCTCGAAGGGGGTGGAGGAGGCCTGCGCGACCGTCGGGGTCGTCAGCGCGGCCAGGGCGATGAGGGTCGTGGCGAAACGCATGGCGAGGCTCCCTTAGTTGGCGGCGCGGTCGAGGAGACCGTCGAGGAGGTAGGCGGGGACGGCGTAGGCGGTGTCCTCGGTGGTGACGTCCGCCGGCCACAGGACCAGCTGGCCACCGACGAGGTCGGCGCTGGTGGCGACGGTGCCGACGCCCGGCAAGAGCAGCAGGCGGGAGGCGCCGTTCGGCACGGGCGCGGCGGTCGGGTGGAAGTTGCCGAGCTGGACGTTGACCAGGTAGTCGGCGCTGTCGACGCGGGTCAGGAGGTAGAGGCGCCCGAGCTCCTGGCTGAGGATGACGTCGCGGACGTAGCCGGTGCGGCCGAAGGAGGTCACGCGGTCGGTGTCGGCGTTGATGACGCTGACGGCCTCGTCGGTGTCGTTGTGGAAGGCGACGAAGAAGGCGGTGTTGGGGATGGGCAGGAGGCTCTGGATCGCGTGGTTCGCGTAGCGGGTGCGGAAGGCCTTGTCCTTCTTCTCCTCGATGGCGCCGATGTCGAGGATGTGGAAGGCCGTGCCGCCGGAGCGGTAGATGACCGCGATGGGGCGCCCCTCCTCGAAGTAGGTGTCGAGTCGGTTGACGCCGGCGCCGAGCTGCACGGTGTCGCTGTTGCCGTTCTCGAGGTAGGTGACGGTGGCGGTGCCGTTGGCGGGGCTGACCATGAGGCTGACCAGGCGCCCGTCGGGGAGCTGGGTGAGGCTCACGTCGCCCCCGGAGGTGAAGCCGGCGAGCTGGGTCAGGCGGACGTCGAAGCTCGCGCCTTCGGCCTCCTCGGGGACGCTGTCGAAGACGCGCAGGGCGTAGACGCTGTTGCCCTCGAGGGTGGTGATGACGGCCCACAGGGCGGGCTCGTCGCCGGTCTCGTCGACCTCGAAGCGGATGTCCTTCGGGGTGCGCTGGCCGCCGGTGTTGAGGCTCACCAGCGGCACCGAGCGCTCGCGGGCGGTGGGGTCGGCGAGGTCGAGGATGGCGACGTGCTCCTCGGAGAGGACGAAGGCGAAGCGGCGGCCGTTGAGCTCGGGGGAGGGGTAGACCGCGAGCGGGGCCCCGCCGAGGGAGGCGAGGGTGCGCCGCACGACGGCCTCCTCGGGCGGCGTGCTCGGGTCGAGGTCGACGTAGGCGATCTCGTTGGCGTTGTGGAAGACGGCGGTCGCGGTCCCTGGCGGGAAGTAGGCGATGGCCGCGCTCGAGTCGGGCGAGATGGAGAGCCCCTCGAAGGCCGCGCCGACCTCGAAGGTCGTGACGGCGCCGTCGGGGACGCTGACGCGCTCGAGGGTCTCGGTGTCGCGCTCGAGGACGAGGACGCCGCGCTGGTCGGGGAGCGCCGCGAGCAGGCTCGGCTCGCCGGCGAGCGGGATGCGCTTGATCGCCTCGACGCGGCCGGCGTCGACCGACACCGCGACGAGGGACTGGTCGTACTGATCGGCGGTCAGGAGCTGGTCGCCGACGGCGACGGGACCGAGCGTCGGGATGGCGGGGCCGTGGTCGTCGAACTGCGGGCAGCCACTCAAGGCGAGGGCGAGCCCTGTGATGAGCCAGGGGGCGAGCGGGGGGGCGAGTCGCATGGGGTCCTCCGAGTGGTCGGTGCACCCGGCCTATGAGCAACCCCCGTGCCAGCTTCGGAATGGCGCGCAGCGCGCGGTTCCGCGGCATCTCCCGCCCCCGGACGCCGACATGGTCGCCATGCGCGTATAGTTGGTTTACAGGCGCGCCGGGTCGGCTTGCGCAGGCGCGAAAGACCGGCATACGCTTGGGGCGTCCCCCATCGAGGTGAAACATGGGTGAGCAGCAGGTCAAGCAGCGGCTGGACACCACCGAGCTTCGCCAGTTCAGTCGCCGACTGCTCGACGATCTCTTCGCCCTCCGGACGATGCTCGACCGCGGGATGATCGAGCGCGGCGTGCGCCGCATCGGGGCGGAGCAGGAGATGTTCCTCGTCGACCCCTACGGGAACCCGGCGATGGCCGCGCCGGAGATGCTCGAGCGCCTGCCGCCGCAGTTCACCAACGAGCTCGCGCGCTTCAACCTCGAGCTCAACCTCGAGCCGCAGGTCTTCGGCGGCACCTGCCTCAGCAACATCGAGAACGAGATCGTCGAGCACCTCGGCACGGCGCGGCGGGTCGCCGCAGAGCTGGGCGTCGACGTGCTCCTCGCCGGCATCCTGCCGACCATCGCCAAGAAGCACCTCGGCCTCGACGCGATGACGCCGATGCCGCGCTACTTCCAGCTCAACGACACGCTCAAGCGGATGCGCGGCGGCGCCTTCTCGCTGTCGATCAAGGGCCACGACGAGCTGCGCTTCGACCACGACAACATCCTCTTCGAGGCGTGCAACACCTCCTTCCAGGTGCACTTCCAGGTCAGCCCCGAGGAGTTCCCGCGCCTCTACAACCTCGCCCAGGCGGTGACGGCGCCGGTCATGGCGGTGAGCGTGAACTCGCCGCTCCTGATGCAGCAGCGCCTGTGGCGCGAGACGCGCGTGGCGCTCTTCCAGCAGTCGATCGACAACCGCACGACCCACCAGTCGGCGCGCGGGCTGCGGCCGCGCGTCAGCTTCGGCTCGAGCTGGGTGCGCAACTCCATCCTCGAGCTCTTCCAGGAGGACATCGCGCGCTACCGCATCCTCCTGTCGACCGAGGCCGACGAGGACCCGATGGACCTCATCGCCCAGGGCCTCCCCCCGAAGCTCTCGGCGCTGCGCCTCCACAACGGCACGGTCTACCGCTGGAACCGCCCGTGCTACGGCGTGACCGACGGCGTGCCGCACCTGCGCATCGAGCACCGCACGCTCCCGTCCGGGCCGACGCCCGCCGACGAGGTGGCGAACGCGGCCTTCTTCTTCGGGCTGATGACCGGGCTCGGCGAGCAGCACGACGACATCACCCAGCACATGAGCTTCGACGACGCCCAGCACAACTTCCTGAACGCCGCGCGCTTCGGGCTCCGGGCGAACTTCGCGTGGGCCGACGGGCGCGACTGGAAGGCGGCGGACCTCATCCGCGACGTGCTCATCCCGCAGGCCCGCGACGGGCTCGCGTCGAAGGGCATCGCCGCGGACGACATCAACCGCTACATGGAAATCATCGAGTCCCGCGTCCGGACCGGGCAGACCGGGGCGCAGTGGATGCTGGGCTCGCTCGAGGCGATGGGCGACAGCGGCACCCGGGACGAGCGGCACCGCGCCCTGGTCCTGGCGAGCCTCGAGCGGCAGCACAAGAACCAGCCCGTGCACACGTGGCGCCTGGCCGCGCTCAACGAGACCCACGACTGGCGCGACAGCTACCGCTTCGTCAGCCAGTACATGGCGACCGACCTCTTCACCCTGCGGCCAGAGGACCTCGTCGACCTGGCGGCGAGCGTGATGCACTGGGAGCACGTGCGCCACGTGCCGGTCGAGGACGAGGACGGCGTCCTGGTCGGCCTCGTGACGATGCGCGACCTGCTCGAGATCCTCGCGGCCGGCGTGAAGCCGGACCAGGGGCCCATCAGCATCGAGCAGATCATGATCCGCGACCCCGTCACGGTCAGCCCCGACTGCCTCTCCGTGGACGCCCTGCGGCTCATGCGCGACCATCGGGTGACCTGCCTGCCGGTCGTGGACGAGTCCGGGCTCCTCGTCGGGATGGTGACGAACACCGACCTCCTCAAGGTCGCGACGGCGTGGATGGAGGAGCAGCTCGCCAGCCTTGCCTGACCCGCCGACCGACCGATGGATTGGCGCCCACGGCGACCCGGGAGGCCCCGGGCCGCTGGTCGTGGCGATCTGCGGCGTACACGGCAACGAGCCGGCCGGCGCCGAGGCCGCGCGGCGCGTCCTCGACTGGCTCGCGCGCGAGCAGCCGCGCTTTCGCGGGCGCTTCGTGGCGCTCGTCGGGAACGTCGC
>SBGO01000119.1 GCA_006226565.1 Deltaproteobacteria bacterium
GCCCTCGATCGGGACGTCGAGGGGCGCCGTCCGGTGCGGCGGCGCCTTCGGCCGGCGGGACTCGCGCAGGACCCGGGTCGCCGTCTCGGCCAGGGCCGGGTCGGCGCCGGTGGCGAGCTGCTCGAGGCGCGCGACCGAGGGCGCGGGGAGCTCGCTGATGGCGCCGAGGAGCCGGGCGGCGAGCGGGCGCGCCACGGCGTCCTGGAGCGCGGCCACGAGCTGCGGGATGGCGCTCCAGCGGAGGTTCTCGAGGACGTCGTAGGCGAGGCGGCGGACGGTCGGGTCGCCGTCGCCGAGCATCGGGACGAGGACGTCGACGCTCTGGTCGCCGAACTTCACGAGGGTCGCGGCGCAGCCCTTCGCGACCAGCGGGTGCGGCGCGCGGAGCCCGGCGGCGAGGAGCGGGAGCACCTCGGCCGGCGCGCGCGTCAGCCGCAGCTCGATGCCCTCGAGGGCGGCCTCGGCGAGGTCCTCGACGCTGTCGAGGAGGCCGTCGAAGAGGATGGCGATCGCCAGGTCGGCGGGGTACTCGCCCTGCGCCATCGCGGTGATGATCGCGGCGCGGACGACCTCGTCGGAGTCCTTGGCGCTCATCCTCAGGAGCGCCCGCCCCGGGTCGGGCAGGTCCGGCACGAGGGACGCGCCCACGGCGGCGTTCCGTCGCACGACGGCCTGCCCGTGATAGAGCCCCTCGACGATCTCGTTGATCGTCACCTCGTCACGGGCCAAGAGCGCTGCGAGGTCGTCGCGTTCGAGCGCTTGGTCGTAGAAACTCGCGGCGGTGGCGGCCATCAGCTCCCTCGCGATGCTCCGGCGGAGCCACGGGAGTAGCACGGGACCCCAACGCGGACAACCGCACCCGGGGCGCTCCGCGTCGGCCGAAGACGTGTGCGATCGCGGGATCGGGCCTCGATTTTTTCACACGTTCTCGGTGGATAGGACCGGCGACGGGGCGCCGGTCCCGACGCGTCAGGCCTTGTGCTCGCTGACGTCGATGAGCTTCTTGAGCCCGAGGGCGACGATCACCGCGACCAGCAGCGTGCCTGCGGCCGAAAAGAAGGGGATCTCGTGGCCGGCCTCGAAGAGGAGGCCGGAGAACGCGGGGCCGATGGTGCGCCCGAGCGCCGAGAGCGACTGGCTGAGCCCGAGCGCCGCCCCCTGCACGTCCGAGGACACGGAGCGAGACAGGAACGACATGATCGACGGGTTCATCATGCCCGAGCCCAGCGCGAGCAGGACGCCGGAGCCGATGAGCCCGGCGAAGCTGTCCGCGGCGCCGGCGACGGGCATCAGGGCCAGGGCGATGCCCATGAGCGCGCTGCCGACGCGGATGAGCGTGCGCTCGCCGTAGCGCTTGGTGAGCCGCCCGATGAGCCCGCCCTGCACGATCGTCGCGGTCAGCCCCACGGCCACCAGCACGTAGGCGGTGAGGGCGGCGGCGCGGGCGTGGGCCTCGGGCGAGCCGGCGGCGTAGCTGGCGAAGGGGACGAAGAGGCGCTCGATGAAGAGCGGCAGGGCCTGCTCCATCAGCGCCATGCCGGTCACGCTGACGAGGACGATGAGGAGCAGGCGGCCGACGTTGATGCGGCCGGCGATCTCGCCGATGGCGTGGAAGGAGATGATCGACCGGCGGCCGTGACCCGCGGCGGCCTCGCCGACCTTGCGCGTCTCGGGGAGGAAGCGGAGCGCGAGGCCGAGGTTGAGGGCGCTCAGGATGGCGGCCCCCCACGCCGGGGCCTCGGGCCCGAGCTGCCCGAGGGCGCCGCCCATCGCCGGCCCGATGATGAAGCCGATGCCGAAGGCCGCGCCGATGAGCCCCATCCCCTTGGCGCGGTCCTTGCCGCTGGTGGTGTCGGCGACGATCGCCTGGGCCGCGCCGATGTTGGCGGCGCCGAAGCCCGCGAGCATGCGCGAGGCGAAGAGGACCCAGAGGGTGTCGGCCGAGGCGAAGATGGCGTAGCCGACGATGCTGATCGAGATGCTCGTCAGCATGACCGGCCGCCGCCCGATGCGGTCGGAGAGGCGCCCCCACATCGGCGCGAAGAGGAACTGCATCAGCGAGTAGCTCGCGCCGAGCAGCGTCACGAGGGTCGGCGAGGCGCCGAGGTGCTCGGCGTAGAACGGCTGGATCGGGATGATGATCCCGAAGCCGAGCAGATCGAGCAGCACCGTCACGAAGGCGACGAGCATCGGGCGAGCGCCGCGGACGGGCGCTGGGTTCGGCGTCTCGACCATGTCCACCTCGGAGCTCGGTACTGGCGGTCTCCCGCGTGCGGCGCGGACCGTAGCCCCCCTATGCGCCGAGGACAAAGGGTTTTCCTTGGTCGGCCCGGCGTCGGCGTGTCACCGCGCGCGGCTCAGGCGGGCGGGACCAGCTCCGACAGCGGGATCTCGCGGGCGAGGACGATGTCCCCACCCAGGTCGTGGATCGACACGCGAATCGTCGGCGCGTCCCCCCAGCTCAGGTCGACCAGGCCGAACTTGCCGCCGGGCGCGTTGTAGAGCCGATCGACGCGTCGCGTGTTGGCCCACTCGCCGTTCTCGTGCTGGTCGAGCCCGCAGCTCGTGAAGTCCCAGGCCGGGTAGCCGAAGGCCCCGTCTTCCTTGGAGATCTCCGCGTGGTGCATGTCGCCGCTCAGGATCACCACGCCGGGCAGGCGCCGCTCGCGCACCTCGCGGAAGAGGCGCTCGCGCTCGTGTGGGAACTGGCCCCAGCGCTCCCAGCCGCCGTAGTCCGTGTTGACGACCTGGATGCCCGACAGGATGAAGCGCACGTCGGCGGGGCGGTCGAGGACCTGGCCGAGCCAGCGCCACTGCGCCTCGCCGAGCATCGTGCCGCGCCGCTGCGCGCCGAGCTTCTTGTCGCTCCGGTGGTAGCGCCCGTCGAGGAAGACGAGCTGGACGCGGCGCCCCGGCGGGCCAACCTCGTGGTAGAAGTAGACGCCCTCCTGGAGCCAGCGGGGGTCGCTGCGCGGGACCCGCCAGAAGCTCAGGAAGACGCGCTGGGACTCGACCTTCGTCGGGTGGTCGCCGCCCTCGTCGTTGAGCCCGAAGTCGTGGTCGTCCCAGACCGCCAGGTTCGGGCACGCGGCGCGGAGCCGCCGAAAGCGCGGGTTTCGCCCGAGGACGGCGTACTTCTCCGCGAGCTCCACCGGGTCGTGGGTGTTCGCGTAGATGTTGTCGCCCTGCCACAGCATCAGGTCGGGGTCGGCGGCGACGATCCGGTCGAGGATCGCGCCGCCGGCGCTGTCGACGAGGCAGCCCCCGAAGGCGAAGCGCTGAAGCGGCGCCTCGACGGTGCCGACGCCCTCGGTCGTGGCGGCGAGGAGCTGAGACGCGACGGCGCCGCCGGCCCCCAGCGCGACCGC
>SBGO01000426.1 GCA_006226565.1 Deltaproteobacteria bacterium
GACCGGCGCCCCGAGCCTGCGCGCGCAGCTCGGCAAGCCCGCCGACCTCGCCCCCCTCGCCGACGCCGTCACCACCATGCGGGCCGGCGGCGTGGGCGCCGGCATCACCGTCCTGACCGGCGCCGTCCGCCCGGAGGACGCCCCGCGCCACAAGGCCGAGACCGTCGGCTTCCTGGCCGGCCTCGGCCTCGACGAGCGCGATCTCGTCTACGTGAGCCCCCTCGACGACGCCCCCGACCCGGCCGCCGCCGCGCTCGAGGCGAACGCGATGATCGCCGCCCTGCGCGACCGGACCGCCGCCAAGGTCTCGCCCTACCGGGTCGACCTCTACCGCTACTTCGCCTGACGCGCCGCCGCGAGCCGCGCCCGGAGCGCCTCGAGCGCCGGCGTCGGGACGCCGCGCTCGGCGCCGAGGGTGGCGTAGCGCTCGAGCATGAAGGCCGTCTGATCGCCGACCTTCTCGAAGTGGACGCGGAGGTAGGTCTCGACGTCGAGCGGCAGCACGCGCGGCGCGAGCCGCGTCACCAGCCGCAGCACGCACGGGCGCATCGCGAGCCGGGACAGCGGCCGCGACTCGCCTCGGTAGGCCGCGACGACGCGCATGGCCTCACCGGAGGCCGCCACCGCGGTCCTCAGCGCCGGGCTCCGGCGCACGGCCGCAAGAGACCAGCCCGAGAGCTCGAGCGCCACCAGGGCCGGCATCATCATCGCCGAGCCGAAGCTCGCCGCGCGCGCCGCGTCGCGGACGCGCCGGGCCTTCCAGCCGCCGGCCGAGAGCGCCGCCACGACGGCGGCGACGCGCCCCGCGTCGGGCCCCGAGAACGGGTTCCTCCCGGGCCGGTAGTAGGCGACGCCCGGCTCGGGGACGACCTCGCCCGGCAGCGGCGCCTGGTAGCTGATCATGTTGATCATGCCGGCCACGACCCGCTCCGCCGGGTAGCGCGCCGTCACGTAGCGGTGGTCGTCGAGGGCCGGGGTCAGCGATACGAGCGTCGCGTCACCGATGGCCCCGCACAGCGCGTCGAACCACGGCGCCCGGAGCGCGGTCGAGGACAGGCAGAGCCACACCTGGTCCCACCGCTCGGCCGCGACCTCGCCGACGTCGGTCCGCACGTCGAAGCCCGAGAAGCGCGTCGGCTCGCGGCGCTTCCCGGCCTTCGTGTTCAGCGGATAGACGGCGAAGCCGGCACGCGCCGCGGCGGCGTGCCGCGGCTTGAGCAGGAACGCGACGCGCGCCCCGCCCCGCTGCAGGTGGAAGCCGTAGGCCTGGCCGACGGCGCCGCCGCCGACCAGGAGGATCCGGGGCGCGTCGCCCAATCGGCCTCAGTTGACCGTCGGGAGGAAGCCGTAGTCACGCGCGTACTCGCGCATCTGGGCGGCGAAGTCGTCGGGGTACTCGACCTTGACGTCGACGATCTCCTCACCGTCCATCACCGGCACCAGGCGCGGGTTGATGAAGCCCGCGTAGGGCGCGATCCCGAGCTTCTTGTAGCGCGCGAGGACCTCGGCGTGGAGCGTCGGGTCGACCTTGACGCCGTAGCCCTCGACGAGCGCCTTGCCGGCCTCGTAGTCGCCCTCGGACTTGATGCGCTGCACCTCGCTCAGGAGCTGCCCGAAGAGACCGCGGAGCTTGTCGTAGTCGTGGATCTGGACGTAGTGCTTGCCGTCCCGCTCGACGAGCTCGACGACGTGGTCGGCGGCGCCCTTCTCGAGGACCCAGCGCGCGACCATGGCGCGGTTGCGCATGTGGCTCTCCTCGAGCTGCTCGCCGAGGGGCACGCGCGCGAGCTGCACGAGCAGCGCGTTGCGCAGGTAGTCGTCGTAGCCGGACTTGCCGACCTCGAGGCTCTCCATCACGCCGATCTCGACGAGCTTCGGGTCCATCAGGAAGTAGAGGGCGACCAGGTCGGCGCGCCCCTCCTCGAGGATCCCCGAGTAGTTCTTGAGCGTCTCGGTCGGCGTCGCGACGCCCTCCTTGAGCCGCCCCGAGGCGTGGCCGATGACCTCGTGCATGTCGGTGTGGAGGAGGTCCGCCAGGTCGTTGTGCGCCTTGGCGCGCGCGATCTCCTCGGCCGAGCCGGCGAACTCCTCGAGGATGCCGCTCGACTTCCCGGCCTCGACGTAGCTGTGGACGATGTTGCCGAGGTTCACCGACTTCGAGCCGACCTCCTTGCGGATCCAGTCCGAGTTCGGGAGGTTCACGCCGATCGGGAAGGACGGCGACGAGTCCCCGGCGCCGACGATGATGGTGATGACCTTGGCGGTGATGCCCTGGACGTCGGGCTTCTTGTAGGCGTCGGGGATGGACGAGTGGTCCTCGAACCACTGCGCCTGGGAGGAGATGGCGGCGATGCGCTTGGTCGCCTCCTCGTCCTTGAGCGAGATCATCGCCTCGTAGGTCGCGCGCATGTCCATCGCGTCGCCGTAGGTCTCGATGAAGCCGATGACCGCGTCGAGGCGGCTGTGGATGTCCTTCACCCAGGCGACCGAGTAGGTGTCGAAGTCCTTGAGATCACCGGTCCGGTAGTAGTGGACGAGGGTGTCGATGGCGGCCTTCTGCTCGGCGTTCTCGGCGACCTCGGAGGCCTTCTCGAGCCACTTCACGATCTCCGCGATGGCCGCGCCGTACATCCCGTCGATCTTCCACACGCGCTCGACGAGCTGCCCGTCCTCGCCCTTGACGAGCTTGGAGTTGAGGCCGGGCATGACCGGGTGGGGGTCGTTCGGGTCCTTCTTCGCCGCGTAGTAGGCCTCGACCTCCTGCTGCGTGATGCCGTGGCCGTAGAAGTTGTTCGACGAGGCGACGACCATGTCCTGCTCGGGGTCGAGCACGACGCCCTGGGCGGCGACGGTCGCGTCGAAGAGGATCGGCTCGAGGCGGGCCCGGAGCTGCTCCGGCGTCTCGCCGTCCGCCAGCGGCAGCGCCTTCGGGTCGGCGCAGGCGACGAACTTGGCGAAGTCCTCCTTGGTGAACTCGGGGAAGAACTTCTTGGTCGAGTAGTGGTGGTGGTTGCCGTAGGAGAACCACACCCGCTTCAGGTAGGTCGCGAAGGCCTCCCACTCCGGGCCGGCCTTGTCGCGCTCGCAGGTCGCGTCGATGGCCTCGAGGGTGCGGCGGATGAGCAGCCCGTGCTCGTACTTCTGGTCGTAGGTGATGTCGCGCCCGGAGAGCGCCGCCTTGTAGAGGAAGTACGCCAGCTTCTTCTGCGGGAGCGACAGCTCCTCGAAGCCCGGGATGCGGTAGCGCAGGATGCGCAGGTCCGCGAACTGGTCCACCTGGTACTTGAAGTCGTCCACGTCGGCGTGCACCTCGACGTCTCCTGGGCTCGGGGTCTCCGCGTCGGCGGGCGCGGGGGCGGGGGTGG
>SBGO01000438.1 GCA_006226565.1 Deltaproteobacteria bacterium
CGCCGGCTCACAGGACACGAGCGCAAGCGCCGCGAGCACGAACGCCCAATGGACGTTCACGCGCGTGCCATGCGGTTCGGGCCGGGCAGCGGGTCTCAAGGTACTTGGGAGGGTTCCAGACGACGAAGGCGGTCTCAGATCGGTTATGGGCGACCGCGGGAGGAACCGCAAGTTGCGCCGCACCTGAATGCCGCCTCGATTCGCGACGCAGCCCTCCGCGGGTCCTGGCACGATCTCGCTGCACCGCAGCGGAAAACGGCCTGCGCCGTCCGGGTCCGGTTACACACCCCGTATCCGCGCGCCGACGACACGCCCCAATGTCGTGAAAGCCGCCCAAGGCCCTCCGCCGTAGGCACGGTCGTCGATCATAGAGGGGCCGACGCACGCCCTCCGCGCCCCGATCGCCGGTCGCTCGGAGTCTTTGCGATTTTCCGCGGCCCGTGTGAGAACGGGCGCCACTCCGCCGCCAGCGCGGAGGTCGCGGACTAAGCGCGCGAACCGCGGCGTTCAGGGTAGGACTCCGGAGGATGACATGCTGACACGCACCACCACGTTCCTCTTGCCCCTCGCGCTCGGCGCGACCCTGCTGCTCGGCGCGGCGACGGCGTCCGCCCACACCCCCGACGAGACGGCGCGCTTCCTGGCCGGGATGACCACCGACGGCTTCTCCGGCGAAGGCGCCGACCAGAAGCGCATCGAGGCCTACGCCAAGGACGTGGCGCCGAAGTGGGCGAAGTACTGGAAGCGCATCGCCACCCCGATGATGAGCTGGGCCGCCGAGGAGCTGAAGGGGACCGCCGACGAGACGATCTTCTACCCGTTCTCCGGCCCCGACTTCCCCACGGTCGTCCAGCTCTACCCGGACGCCAGCCGCTACATCCTGGTGGCGCTCCAGACCGGCGGCCACGTGCCGCGCCTGGACGCGATGAACCCGAAGCACCTGCGCCTCTACCTCGACATCTTCAAGCGCGGCTTCAGCGACTTCGCTCGCCGCGGCTACTTCCGCACCGACGACCTCAAGGCCGACACCGGGCACGAGCGGACGGTCGAGGGCATCACCCCCGTCCTCATGGCCTTCGCGGCGCGCATGGGCTACACGGTCGACGCCGTGACCGCGATGCGCATCGGCGCCGGCGGCGAGCTCGAGCCGCACCCGGGGCCGGCGGACGCGGTCGAGACCTGGGACTCGGTCCGGCTCGCGCTGACCCGCACCTCGGACGGGAAGTCGGTGACGCTCGACTACCTGCACCTCGACCTGTCGGACAGCTACCTCGACAAGCACGAGGAGGCGAAGACCTTCCTGACCGCCGCCGCCGCGCACACGACCTTCACCAAGGCGGCCTCGCACCTGATGCAGAAGCCGTTCTTCTCGGTCATCCGCGACGCGCTGCTCGAGCGCGCGCCGGTGATCGTCCAGGACGAGACCGGCCTCGACTACAAGGACCTGGTGAAGCGCTTCGACGTCACGCTCTACGGCGACTTCGAGCGCGCCTACCACCTCTGGACCGAGGGCGTGCAGCGCGAGCTCGCGACGGCGTACAAGGAGACGAAGGGCGTGAAGAAGCTGCCCTTCCGCGTCGGCTACTCCAAGGACGCCGGCTCGTGCATGCAGGTGGCGACCCGCAAGCCGTGAGGGGCCGCGCCTCCCGGCGTGCGCTGCTCGCGGGCGCGGTCCTGATCGGATCCGGCTGCGCCAGCGGCGGCCCACGCGGAGGCGGGGACCCGTCGACGTCGGTCGCGTCCCAGGACGCCGCCGAGCCCGAGGCGGCCGAGCGCGAGCCCGCCTCCCACCGCTTCCCCGGGCCCCAGGCCGGCGCCGTCGCGCCGAGCCTGGAGCGCCTGGTCTGGTACCGCGGCGGCCCGCCACCCGCGGGCGAGCCTTACGTCCTCTTCTTCTGGGGGACGTGGTGCAAGCCCTGCAAGAAGGCGCTGCCGACGCTGATGACCCGCTGCGGCGAGCGCGAGCTCCCGATCGTCGCGGTGAGCCGCGACCCGGTCGGGCTCCTCGACGCCTTCTTCATGGCCTGGACCGAGCCCTTCCCGCTGCGCGTCGCGATCGACCCGAAGCCCTACCCCGTCCACTGGGCCTACGAGGCCTGGTCGGTGCCGCGCTTCGTCTACGTGGGCGCGAACGGCCACATCGATCGGGTCGTCTACGGCGCCGGGGACCTCGACGCGCTGTAGCGGGCGCGGCCGGTGGCGGCGTGGGCCACCGACCGCCCCCCGAAAGCGGGACGGTGGAGCGCGCTAGCGGAGCGCCGCGAGCCGCACCTTCACCTCGCGGCGGGCGCCGTTGCGGTCGACCTCGATCGTGACGACGTCGCCGACCTCGTGGGGATCGAGCGCCTTGAGGAGGTCGGAGGCGTCCACGACCGGCTCCGCGTCGACGCCGACGATGACGTCGCCGAGGCGCACGCGCCCCCGCTGGTCGTAGGCGAGGCCGGCGAGGCCCGCCTCGGCGGCCGGCGAGCTCGGCCGGACGTCGCGGATGATGACGCCCTCGACGCCGAAGCGCTGGGACATCTGGCGCGACAGGAGCGAGACCCCCATCGCCGGGCGCGCCGCGCGGCCGTACTTGATGAGCTGCGGGACGACGCGGCTGACCGTGTCCACCGGGACGGCGAAGCCGATGCCCGCGCTCGCGCCGGACGGGCTCTTGATGGCCGCGTTCACGCCGATGAGGCGCCCGTGGGAGTCGAGGAGCGGCCCGCCGGAGTTGCCGGGGTTGATGGCGGCGTCGGTCTGGATGACGCCGAAGATGCGGCGCCCGCTCATGGCGTCGATCTCGCGATCGAGCGCGCTCACGACGCCGGTCGTCAGCGTCTGATCGAGCCCGAAGGGGTTGCCGATCGCCATCGTGAACTGCCCCACCTTGAGCTGCTTCGAGGTGCCGACGGCGATCGGGTGGAGCCGCTCGGCCGGGACGTCGATCTTCAGCACCGCCAGGTCGTTGTCCGGGGCGGCGCCGACCAGCTTCGCCGGCACCTCCTGGCCATCCGACAGCGTCACGACCGCCTCGCTCGCCTCGGCGATGACGTGGAAGTTCGTGACGATGTGGCCGGCGTCGTCCCAGATGAAGCCGGTCCCGCTGCCCTGGGGCACGCGGTAGACGTCCATCCCGAAGCCCCGGCGGACGTCCTGCAGGGTCGTGATGAAGACCACCGACGGCGAGGTCCGCTCGAAGAGCTCGACCAGCGCCTGCTCCCCGACGAGGAGCCCCCCTTCGGGGATCACGGGCGCCGCCGGCGCCACCACCGGCACCTCCGGTGCGGCCGGCTCCGGCACCTCGGCCACCGCGGCCACCACCGCCGCCGCGGTCTCGGCCTTCGCCTCGTCCACCACGGGCGTGCTCGGCGCGGCCTCG
>SBGO01000317.1 GCA_006226565.1 Deltaproteobacteria bacterium
GTCCGGGTCGACCGCGGGCGCGGCGCCGCCCGAGCGCGTCCCGGCCACGTGTCCGCACCCGGCGACCGCGACGAGCGCGAGCACCAGCGGCGGCCCAGGGCGGAGCGATGCGGCGGGAGTCATCGCGTCGATGATGGCGCAGCGACGCCCGTCAACGCCAGGAAACGGCCCCGGGCGCGGGGTGCGACATCCGTGTCGCAGGGGTGCACAACGTCTTCACGACGGCCTCCGACGTCGCGATCGCCGCCCACGGTGGGAAGGATCTCCCCAGGGACACGACGGGTGTGTCAACCGTGCCGCGCTTGGGGGCACGCGGTGGTCGCCGGCGCCGGCCGCCGCGAGCGAACCACAGAGCCGCATAGAACCTGCGTCCGAGCCCTGTCGCGCGCGGCCTGGAGGGACCTCGCGCGAGGCTGGCACGGCCCTTGCTCTTCTCCGCGCCATGAACGCACGCGAGGAGCACCCCATGAACAGCCCGACGATCAGCGGCGTCCCCGTCTGCTGAGCCGGTCGGCGCCGCGGCCCACCGCGTGCGACCCTGGCTCTCGCCGACGATGCCGCCCGCTCCGCTCAGCGAGAGCCTCGAGACCCTGACCGAGAGAACCGAGAGAGTCCCCTTCAGCCCCTGGCGAGCTCGGCGTTCCCCCCTCCCCACGCCGAGCCCGTCAGGGGCTTCGTGCGAGAACGACGGGGCACGCTTGCACCCGCCGCGCGGCTCGGGTGTCGAACGAAAAAGACGCGACCCGTGGTTTACCCGCGCGGCGCCCGTGGTCCTTCCCGGCGACACCACGCTCGGAGAGACCCGATGACCAGCGCCGCCCTCGAGATGACCGCGATCGAAGACCTCTACCGCTCCTACGGCGCCGCCGTCCGTCGCCGCGCGCAGTCGGTCCTCGGGAGCGCCCACGACGCCGAGGACGCGCTCCAGGACATCTTCATCAAGGCCATCGATCACCGCGACGGCTTCCGCAACGCCGCCTCGCCGCGGACCTGGCTCTACCGCGTGACGATGAACCACTGCCTGAACGTGAAGCGCGACGACACCCGCCGCCGCCGCCTCATCGACGTCAAGGTCGCGCCGGCCACGCGCCAGGCGGACGTCTCCCTCGACGCGCGGGTCCAGATGAGCCGGCTCATGGGCGCCATGCCCGAGGACGTCCGCGACGCCGCGGCCTGCTTCTACTTCGGCGGCCTCACCCAGGACGAGACCGCCGAGGCGCTCGGCGTGTCTCGTCGCACGGTGGGCAACCGGCTCAAGTCGTTTCGGGACCTGGCGCAGGCGTCGTAGCCTCGCCGAGGATGCGCAGCGCCTCCTCGCGGCCGAGGCGGTGGTCCTCCTCGACGCGCGCGGCGTCGGCGGGGGCGTAGGTCGCGCTGGCCGGGGCGTCGCCGCCCTTCTGGACGATGACGGTCTGCGTCGGGAAGGCGAACTCGACGCCGAGGCGGCTGGCGAGGGTCACGATGGACAGCAGCAGGTCGTGCTTGCCCTTGGCGGCGACGTCGAACGACTTGGTCACGAAGTGGGTCATGAAGAGGATGTCGAGCGAGGTCGCGCCGAGCCCGTCGAAGTAGACCGCGTAGCCTTCCTTCTTGGTGAGCGGGTGGTTCTTGATGAGCTCGCGCAGGCCCTCGGTGAAGGCGCGCAGCTTCTCGGGCGAGGTGTCGTAGGTGACGCCGATGGTGGTCTTGAAGCGGCGCCAGTTCCGGGCCCCGAGGTTGTCGACCTTGGCCGAGATGAGGTTGGCGTTGGGCAGCGTGATGAGGGAGTTCTCGACGGTCCGGATGCGGGTCGAGCGGAACCCGACCTCCTCGACGGTGCCCTCGGTGTTGCCGCCGATGACGACGAAGTCGCCGACCTCGAAGGGGCGGTCGAGGAGCACGGTGAGCGAGCCGAAGAAGTTCTTCACCATGTCCTGGGCGGCCAGGGCGATGGCCAGACCGCCGAGGCCGAGGCCGGCGAGGAGGCTGGCCGGGGAGACCCCGACCACGTCGGCGATGAAGACGACGCCGATGGCGGTGATGACCACCTTCATCGACTTGCGGAAGAGCGGCACGAGCAGGTCGTCGAAGCGGCCCTCGGTGGCCTCGGCGCGGCGGGCGAGGACGTGGGAGATCATGTCCACGATGCGGAACGCGAAGCGCACCACGCCGAAGGCGGCGAGGAACTTCACGATGACGACGAAGAAGCTCTGGAGGTCCGGGTTCAGGCCGACCCAGCTGAGGCCGACGATCCAGAAGATCGCCATCACGATGAGCCCGAGGGGCTTGAGCGCGCGCGTGACGAGCTCGCGCGGGACGCCCAGGTCGCGCTTGTCGAGGCGACGGCTGACCGGCCCGTAGAGGAGGATGCGGGCCAGGCGCCCGATCAGCGTGCCGAGGATGATGAGCACGATGAGGGTCAGCCACTGCCAGTGCTCCATCAGGAAGCCCACGTTCTTCAGCGCGTCGGGCATCTTGGAGCGGAGCCACAGGGACGGTGAGAGGTTCGCCGGCGAGCCCGCGACGCCCGCGACCTTGGTGCGCGACTCGAGGCTGCGGAACAGGTCGTCGATGCCCGCGACCGTGTCGGTCGTGAAGCGCCAGCCGCCGTCCTTGCCCCGGGCGATGGTGATGGCGAGGCCGGTCGCCTCGTCGCGGTCGAAGACGTAGGGCGAGCCGTCGGGCGCGTCCGGGATGGTGTCGTAGTCGACGAGCCGGATGCGGTCGAGGATCTCCTTGAGCTTGATGGCGAGGTCCCGCCCCGAGTCGACCCGCGACGGCGCCGGGATGGCCGACAGGTCGAGGCACGCGGCGGCGGCGTCGAGGTGGGCCGAGCCGTCGCCGTCGGCGGCGGCGACGGCCTCGGTCAGGAAGGTCCGCATGGTGGCGCGGGCGCTCTCGAGCCCCTTGGGGACGGCGCTCGCCCCGGTCTCTTCGGCGGCGGTCGGCCCCTGCGCCTGCGCCTGCGCGAGCGGCGCGACGAACATGAGGAGCGCGAGCAAGAGGAAGCGCGGCGGTCGCATGGCGTGTCTCCTGGAGCGTGGGTGGGCGGCGGGACGATAGGACCGCTTCACGGCCCGTACAACCCGAGCGGCGGGACGGGGGCGCGAGTCAGCGCCGCGCCGCCGCGACGGCTTCGGGGGTGTTCAGATCGGCGTGAACCGCGGCGTCGGCGACCGGGACCCAGACCGCCCGGGCCCGCGCCGCGTTCACGATGTCGCGGAGCCCGGTCGGGTAGGCGGTCGCCCGGCGCAGCTCGGCGAGGAGGCGCCCGGCGAGCAGCAGCGGGTGCCCGGGGCGGCCGTCGGCGACCGGCTGGGCGAGGTCGTGGGTGGTCGGGTCGAAGCCCGCGAGGAGGGCGTCGACGGTGGCCGCGGCGA
>SBGO01000390.1 GCA_006226565.1 Deltaproteobacteria bacterium
TGGCCGGCCGTCGCCACGGTCAGCCTCGAGGACGCCGACACGGCGGCCCTCGCGGCGCGCGTGAGCGGCTGGTACCAGGCGCTCTCGGGGTGGCCGGCCTTCGACGCCCCGACCCTCGGGGTCGAGGTCGAGCCGACCGGCTCCGAGCTCGCGCTCCTCGTCGAGCTCGGGACCCTCGCGACCCTGGTCGAGGGGCTCCCGGTCCAGCCGGCGGTCTTCGCCTTCGTGCGGCGGCTCCGCCAGACCACCTTCTTCGCCTCCCTCGGCTACGGCGAGGGGCTCGAGGAGTGCCTCGACGCCCTCGAGAAGACCGGCGAGGAGCCGTGGGGCAGGGCGCTCTTCGAGCGCATCGTGCACTCGCGCTTCATCGCCCGCCGCGCGTCGATGAAGCTCGACCTGATGCCGGCCCTGCGCGCCGCGGAGGACGGCGCTGCCTTCGTCGCGCTCCTCCGCGAGCACCTGCTCGGCTCGCAGTGGGTCGAGGCGCCGTTCTGGGTCGCGCGCGAGCTCGTCCGCCTCGGCGTCGTGGACACCGCCGCCGCCCGCAGCGTCGCCTGCGTCCCGACCCGGCGCCTGCGCGAGAACGCGGCCCGCATCGGGCTCGTCGCCCGCGCGGAGATCCACGACTTCGACACCCTGCTCGCCCTCGCCCAGCAGGTGGCCGCGCTCTTCGGGGCCGACGCCGGCTACGGGCTCGCCCTCGAGCAGCTCGACTTCGCCCTCGGGCTCGCCACCTGAGGCGGCCTGGCCCGCGCTGAACGCGAACGCCCCGCGAGCTTCGGCCCGCGGGGCGTTCGTCTTTCGGGCGTCGGGGCGGCTACCAGCCGTTGTTCAGCGCGTAGGCGCCGGCCTTCGTGTCGAGGCTCAGCCACGAGAACGCGCCGCCGGAGCACGAGCCGCTGTTCATGAAGAGGCGGTCGCCGTGGTGGGTGACGATGCCGTTGTGGGTGTGGCCGGTCACGACGATGTCGGCGTCGGACTGGGTCGCCATCTGGATGGAGGCGAGCTGGAAGCGGTCCTTCTCCGGCCGGTCCCGCGACTCGCCGCGGAGGAGCGTCTCGACGCGCTCGGACACGGCCTTGAGCGGGCGGAGCCCCATCCGCATCACCCACGCGCCGGCCCACACGATGAGCTCGGAGAGCCAGCGCGCGCGGCTCACCACCCAGTCGAGCTGGTGGCCGTGGGTGAAGAGGATGCGCGTCCCGTCGGCCTCGAGGTGGAGCGCCTCGGGGGCGCCGAGGATGTTGCCCGACACGATGTCGTGGTTGCCGTGCAGGTACTGGTAGGCGGGACGCTCGAAGCGCTCGGCGATGTCCTTGTGGGCCTCGCGGCACATCCGCAGCTCGCGGACCTGCTGGCGCGGGGACTTGCAGTAGAGCGTCTCCCAGACGTCGCCGGCGAGGACGACGCGCTCGAAGTTGCCCTCGAGGAAGTCGAGGAAGCGGAGGAACTCGGCGTCGTCGTGCCCGAACTCGTCCAGGCGTCCGCCGTTCCCGAGGTGCAAGTCGCTGATCACTGCAATCTTCACGTTCGCCTCTGCTCGGTCACGCTGCTGGGATGGGTGCGTAGTCTCTTACGCACCCAGGGTAGGGTCCGGGGAGGGGCGGTTCAACCCCGGCCCTCGGGACGCCTCTCCAACGGACGAGGTGGGATGGGCGATTCCCTGTCTTTTGTCGCGAGGTTGCCGGTCGCTCGCGCAGTGCGAATTTTTTTTCGCACCCTGGTGGTCAAAGATGATCGAGAGCAACTTTGCCTGATCTGGGCCCTTCGAGACGAAGACGCTTGACCGGCGTGAGTGATGCCCGGACGATGCGCGCGTGACTGGAACATCCCCCGGAATTCGGCTTCAGAAGCGGCTCGCGGAGCTCGGCGTCGCCTCGCGTCGCGAGAGCGAGCGCCTCATCGAGGCGGGCCGCGTGCGCGTCAACGGCAAGGTGGTGACCGAGCTCGGCACCCGCGTGCGCGCGACGGACCGCATCGCGGTCGACGGTCGCGAGCTCGCGGCGGCGCGGCCGCTGACCCTGGTGATGAACAAGCCGCGCGGCGTCCTCTGCGCGCGCAAGGACCCCGAGGGGCGGCCCACGATCTACGGGCTGCTGCCGCCGGACACGCCGCACCTCGGCCACGTCGGGCGCCTCGACTTCAACACCGAGGGCGTCCTGCTGCTCACCAACGAGCCGGGCCTCGCCGAGGGCCTCCTCCGCCCCGAGAACAACGTCCCGCGCACCTACGAGGCGAAGCTCCGCGGGCGCATCAGCGACGACGACCTGCAGAAGGTCGCCGACGGCATCCCCCTCGACGGGCGCCCGACCCACAAGGTCCTGGTCACGCGGCTCGTCGGCCGGGAGTCGAACGCCGACTGGATCCGGCTCACCCTGACCGAAGGCCGCAATCGCCACGTCCACCGCATCTTCGAGGCGGTGGGGCAGCAGGTCGCGCGCCTCAAGCGCGTCGCCTTCGCCGGCATCACCGCGAAGGGGCTGACCTTCGGAAAGACGCGCCGCCTCACGCGCGACGAGGTCGAGCGACTCCGTCGGACCGCGGGGATCTGAGGGCGCCCCGCAGCCGCCTTGCGGTTCTGCGATTGTTGCGCTCGCACAAAAGCCATACGCTGTGCGAATGCAAAAGCCTCGTGTGCGTTCGTGCGTCCCGGTCGGCGCGGTCCTGACCTCCCTCCTGCTCGCCGCTTGCTCCTCGGACGGGGGCTCGAGCGGCGCCGACACGACCGTGGACGACACGGCGGACGCGGACGTCGCCGGCGACACGTCCACCTCCGACGCCCTCGACGTCGGTGACGACGCCGACACCCGGCCCGGGGGCTGCGTGGGGCTCGTGACCGAGTGCCTGCCCCCCCTCTCCGGCGCGAGCCCCGACGAGGCGTGCGCGATCTTCTCCGAGCAGGCCGGCCCCTGCGTCGCGGCCCTCGTCGCGGCCTACGAAGCCGAGGGCTGCAACACGTCCTGCGACACCTTCCACGTCCCGGGGCTCGCGAGCCTGTGCGGGGACCCGCAGTGTGAGCCGGTGCGAGCGGTCCTCGGCGGCGCCGGCTTCCTCACCGATCAGTGCGAGACCTGCTTCTGCGCCCCGAGCTGCGGCTGCCGGACGTGCGGCGACGACGGCTGCGGCGGGTCGTGTGGCACCTGTGACGAGGGCGAGACCTGCTCCGTGGACGGCCAGTGCCTCGAGGGCGACGCCGTGAGCTGCGCCGCGTCGGGCTCGGACTGCGGCGCCGCGAGCTTCGACGGCTGTCTCTGCGACGGCTGCGTCGACGATGGCGTCTGCGACGCGGGCGAAGAGGACTGCGTCTGCGCCGACTGCCGCGGCGTCGGGGCCTGTTCGGACGCCAGCTGCGTGGACGACGGGACCTGCGACCCCAGCGTCGAAGGGTGCGGCTGCGCCGACTGCGCCGCGCACCCGGTGTGCAACCGGGTCGGCTACGTCGTCACCGGCGACGACCAGGCGTCGACGGCGACCGCGGGGACCTGTGGCGGCACGTCGGCCACCCTGGGCTGCCCCGACGGACAGCTCGCGGTCGGCGTGAGCGGTGCGGCGGGGGCCTGGCTCGACCGGGTGGCGCTCGAGTGCCAGGCGGTCGGCGCGGGCGGCTACCTCACGGGCGCGACCACGGCGGCCGACCCCCTCGGTACCAGCACCGGGGGCGCGGGGCAGCCCCCCGCGATCTGCCCCGACGGGAAGGTCATGGTCGGCGCGGTCGTCAAGCACGGCGACGCCCTCGACAGCGTGACGCCCCTCTGCGAGTCGGTCGGCGCGGCCGCGGGCACGCACTGCCCGGCGCCCGCGGAGCGCCTCGGCGGGACCGGCGGGAGCAACACGACGGAGCTCCTCTGCCCCGACGGCTACGCCGTGACTGGCCTCGTCGGCCCGCAGCAGGACTATCCGTGCGCCGTCGCGCTCCGCTGTAGCCGCGTCACGCCGTGGGACCCCGCGGCGTGTCGGGCCGATGGGGACAGCTGCGACCCGACCGGAACGCAGGACGCGCCGTGGACCTGCCTCGCCCAGGAGGGCGGGAGCGGCGTGTGCGCCCGCGCCTGCGACAGCGCGGCGGCGTGCCCCGTCGGCCGGTGGTGCGGAGACGACGACCTCTGCATGGCTTCGGAGTGCGACGGGTTCTTCTCGACCGAGGGCTGCGGCGAGGGACAGCGCTGCATTCCGGCCGGCCCGGGCGCCTACGCGTGCGTCCCGACCGGCGCGGGCGAGGCCCAGAGCGCGTGCATCGACCACGCGGACTGTGGCGCGGGGCTCTTGTGCCTCGACGGCTTCTGCGGCGCCCCGGAGTGCGACGCCGCGGCGGGGACCGGCTGCGACCCGGAGGACAGCTGTGTTCCCATCGACTTCCTCGGCTACCCCACCGACCTCGGGCGCTGCGCCCGGCTCTGCACGGCCTTCGTCGAGGGCGGCTGCCCCGCCGACACCTGGTGCGTCCCGCGAGAGCGCGACGAGGTCTCCGGTGGCCTGACGGGCGAGTGCATCCCGAAGGGGGCTGGGGCGACGCCGGACGGCGACGCGTGCACCTCGTCCTCGGACTGCGTCTCCGGGTCGATCTGCCTCGACGTCGGCATCGGCAAGACGTGCCTGCCGCTCTGCGACGCCCAGGCCGCGGCGAGCGCGCCGGGGAGCTGCGACGCCGGGAGCTGGTGCACGGGGCTCGTCTCGGGTGGGGAGCCGCTCGCCTACGGCGCCTGCGCGCCGGGGTGCTCACCCTTCGTCGACCACGCCGAGAGCGGCTGCCCCGACGGCGCGTGGTGCGCGCCGGGAAGCCAGGACCTGACCGCCTCCCAGTGTGTGGCGACGACGGGGACCGTGGCCGAGGGGGGACGCTGTGGCGAGGACCTCGACGCGAGCGGCGCCATCGACGACGACGAGCGCTGCGGCCTCGGGCTCTTCTGCATCGGCTTCGCGGGCGGTCCGCGCTGCGCCGTGCCGTGCGACCCCGCGGCCGACACGGACGGCGCCGGGCACTGCACCAACGCGTCCGACCACGAGACCTGCTCGTGCATCGGCCTGACCTCCGGGGGCGTGCCGCTCGCGGTGGGCATCGTGTCGGAGGGCTGCGTCTACGACCACGCTGGGCCGCGCACCGAGTGCGACAGCTGGGGCACGTGTGTCGCGGCCGAGCTCTTCGGCGGGGGAATGGACCGCTGCGCGATGAACGTGCCCGCGCTGGAGTACGGGGCCTCCTGCGCCGCGGCCGGCCTCGAGAACTACGACCTCTGCGCGCCCTTCGGCCTCTGCATCGACCTCGGCGACGGCGCGCTCGCGTGCCGCTACATGTGCTCGGCCGCCGCGGGCGAGCTGGGCAGCACGTCCCACCCGGAATGCCCTGCCGACCACCGGTGCGCCGAGCTGACGGAGAACGCAGCGTACGGGCTCTGTCTCCCGCCCAACTGAGGCCCGTGGGCGCAGCCGCGCGCGCTGCGCCCGCGCCTCATCCTACTTCTCAGGCGCGCCCTGGTTCTTCTTCCGGAGGAGCTCCTCCTCGTCGACCCCGTCGTCGAGGAGGAAGGAGTCGACGTTGTCGTCGATCTTCGGGGCCAGCTTGCTGGAGACGCGGCCCCCGCGCAGCTCGTCGATCTTGTCGGCGAGCGGGCGGTACTCGACGACCATCAGGTCGTAGCCGTAGAGGAGCCGGCGGTTCCACAGGCGGAGCCGCAGCGTGTCGCCGGTCCAGATGGCGCGGACGGCCGTCGGCTCCGGCCCGTCCTCGCGCGCGGTGTCGACCTGGTCGGGCTTCTTGAGGCGCCGCGACTGCTCGGCGATGCGGTCGGGGAAGGGGTTGTCGATGGGCAGCATACGCGCGTACTTCCACATCTTCCCGTCGATGAGGAAGAAGAAGTGGTCGCCGTCCGGGTCCCGGAGGACCAGCATCGACTCGTTGCTCCCGGCCATGAACTCGCCGGCGACGGGGCTGACCTCGTAGCCGGTGCGGCGGCCGTCGAACGCGACCAGGTGGGCGTTGAAGTCGTCCACCTCGCGGTCGAGTTGCGCGCGCAGCTTGGCGCGGTCATTATCGTCTACCGCGGCCTTGAGGCGCGGCGCGAAGAGCCGCTCCAGGCGCTGCCGCACCCAGCTCGACACCGCGTCGACGTCACCGCCGAAGGGCAGGTCGACGAGGCTCGAGTCCACACGGCGCAGATCCACATTGGCCTGGGCGGACGGGGTAGAGACGACCGTCAGGGGGAGGACGGCGAGGAGCGACGCGATGATGATTGGGCGCATGAGGGGAACCGGTCCCGGGGGCGGGCGAACGCCCGGCGCTCTGCACGATCGGGCGCTCGCTGTGGCGAGCATAGAGTATGTGAAGGCTCGGCGCCAGTCTCTGTGTGGTCCTTCCAACTTCCGGCAATCTCAGGGCATTCCACTCACGACGGGGTTTCTCTGATGCGAAAGCTCCCGACCGCGGTCCGGCCGAAGAGCCAGGGCTTCCGCGACAACCGCGAGGCGATGGAGGCCGCGCTCGGCGTGATCTCCGAGGCCCTGGCCGCCGCGCGGGCCGGGGGCGGCGAGAAGTACACCTCGCGCCACGTCGCGCGCGGCAAGCTCCTCCCCCGTGAGCGCATCGAGCTCCTCCTCGACCGCGACGGCTACTTCCTCGAGCTCCTCCCCCTCGCCGGCCACGGCATCCGCGGGGTCGGGAGCGGCGCCGGCGTCATCGGCGGAATTGGCCTCGTCTCCGGGGTCGAGTGCCTCATCACCGCCAACGAGGCGACGCTCAAGGGCGGCGCCGTCAACGAGTGGGCGCTGAAGAAGAGCCTCCGCCTCGCCGACATCGCCGAGAAGAACGGCCTGCCGTCCATCTCGCTGACCGAATCGGCGGGCGCCGACCTGCCCAATCAGGCCAACATCTTCGTGCCCGGCGGCCAGACCTTCCGCGACCTGACGCGGCGGAGTCGGCTCGGTCTGCCGAGCATCTGCTGCGTCTTTGGCAACGCCACCGCCGGCGGCGCGTACATCCCGGGGATGAGCGACTACACCATCATGGTGGACGGCGGCGCCAAGGTGTTCCTGGCGGGCCCGCCGCTCGTCAAGATGGCGACCGGCGAGGTCACCGACGACGAGGCCCTCGGCGGCGCGGCGATGCACGCGCGGGTCTCGGGCGTCTCGGACTACCTCGCCAAGGACGAGGTCGAGGCCATCCGCCTGGCCCGTCAAATCGTGGCACACCTCCATTGGAAGAAGCCCGCCGGCCCGGACCTGGCCACCGTCGAGGACCCGGCCTACGACCCCGACGAGCTGCTCGGCATCGTGCCGAGCGACCTCCGCATCCCCTTCGACCAGCGCGAGGTCCTCGCGCGGGTGGTCGACGGCTCGCGCTTCGCCGAGTTCAAGCGCGAGTACGGCCCGACGCTCATCTGCGGCTGGGCCCACATCCACGGCTACCTCGTCGGGATCCTCGCCAACAACGGCATCCTCTTCAGCGAGTCGGCCAACAAGGGCGCGCAGTTCATCCAGCTCTGCAACCAGCAGGGCACGCCCATCGTCTTCCTCCAGAACATCACCGGCTTCATGGTCGGCCGGAAGTACGAGGAGGGCGGCATCATCAAGAACGGCGCCAAGCTCATCAACGCCGTCTCGAACAGCGCGGTGCCGCTGTTCACGGTGATGACGGGCGCGTCCTACGGCGCCGGCAACTACGGCATGGCGGGGCGCGCCTTCGACCCGCGCTTCCTCTTCACCTGGCCCAACCATCGCATCGCGGTGATGGGCGGGCCGCAGCTCGCGGGCGTCCTCGACATCATCAAGCGCGAGTCGGCGGCCCGGCGCGGCGAGGAGGTCGACGAGAAGGGCCTCGCCCTCGCCAAGGGGATGATCACCGCGCAGATCGAGCGCGAGAGCCAGGCGCTCTTCGCCACCGCGCGCACCTGGGACGACGGCATCATCGACCCGCGCGACACGCGCTCGGTCCTCGGCGTCGCGCTCTCCGCCGCCCACAACCTTCCGGTCGCCCGCTCGAACGAGTGGGGCGTCTTCCGGCACTGAGGAGCTTGCCGTGGCCAACTTCGACACGGTGCTGGTCGCCAACCGCGGCGAGATCGCGCGGCGCGTGCTGCGGACCTGCCGCGCGATGGGCTTTCGCACGGTCGCCGTCTACTCCGAGGCCGACCGCGACGCCCCCCACGTCCGCGACGCCGACGAGGCGGTCCTGCTCGGCCCGGCGCCGAGCGCCGAGAGCTACCTCGCCATCCCGAGGATCCTCGAGGCCGCGCGCCGCACCGGCGCCGGCGCCATCCACCCGGGCTACGGCTTCCTGGCCGAGAACGCGGACTTCGCCGAGGCGTGCGCCGACGCGGGCGTCACGTTCATCGGGCCGACCGCGGCGGCCATCCGGGCGATGGGGTCGAAGATCGCCTCGAAGGTCCTGATGCGCGAGCACGGCGTCCCCGTCATCCCCGGCTTCGACGGGGGCGATCAGTCCGACGCCGCCTTCCTCGCCGCGGCGTCGGACATCGGCTATCCGCTCCTGGTCAAGGCCTCCGCCGGGGGCGGCGGCAAGGGGATGCGCATCGTGCGCGTGGCCGAGGAGCTGCCCGCCGCGCTGGCCGCCGGGCGCCGCGAGGCCAAGAGCGCCTTCGGCGACGGCGCGCTCCTGCTCGAGCGCTACATCGACAAGCCGCGCCACATCGAGGTGCAGATCCTCGGGGACACCCAGGGCACCGTCATCCACTGCTTCGAGCGCGAGTGCACCATCCAGCGGCGGCACCAGAAGATCCTCGAGGAGACCCCCTCGGTCGCCCTCGACGACGCGCTCCGCGCCGACATCCTCGCCGCCGCCGTGCGCGCGGGCGAGGCCATCGGCTACCGCTCCGCCGGCACCGTCGAGTTCGTGATGGGGCAGGGGGGCGACTTCTACTTCCTCGAGATGAACACCCGCCTCCAGGTCGAGCACCCGGTGACGGAGCTCGTGACCGGCCTCGACCTGGTGCGGCTCCAGCTCGAGGTCGCCCTCGGCCACCCCCTGCCCATCGCGCAGGAGGACGTGACCCGGCGCGGCCACGCCATCGAGGCGCGCCTCTACGCCGAGGATCCCGCGGCCGACTTCCTGCCGCAGACCGGGACGCTGTCGGGCTGGCGCTTCCCCGACGTCGCCGGGCTCCGCGTCGACAGCGGGGTCGAGCCGGGCGGCGTCGTTTCCATCCACTATGATCCGTTGCTCGCCAAGGTCATCGCCTGGGGCGAGAGCCGCGAGGAGGCGACGCGCCGCCTCGCGCTCGCGCTCTCGGGCGCCGCGGTCTTCGGCGTGCGGACCAACCGCGCGTTCCTCGTGGACGTGCTCCGCCACCCGGCCTGGGTGGCGGGCGAGCTCACGACCCACTTCATCGCCGATCACTTCGGCCGCTGGGCGCCGCCGCCGCCGGCCGACGAGGACGTCCGGGACGCCGCGGTCGCCGTGACCCTCGTCGAGGTCGTGGGTCGGGCCGCCGAGCGGACGCTGCTGCCGGCGCTCCCCCTCGGCTTCCGCACCAGCCGCTATCGCGACGAGCACGTGCAGTGGCGGGTCGGCGACGTGGTCCGCGACGTCTTCTATCGGGCGACCGGGCCGGGCCGCTTCCGCGTCACGGTCGGCGACGCGGCGCTCGACGCGTGCGTCGTGAGCTGGGACGGCGCCGAGCTGCGGTTCGAGCTCGACGGGCGCCTGCGGCGGGCCCGGATCGGCCTCGGCGAGCACGGCGTCGACGTGCTCATCGGGCGCACGGACCTCCACCTCGCGCGGGTGCCCCGCTTCCCCGAAGCCGAGCACGAGGGCGAGCAGGGGGGCTGCCGCGCGCCCATGACCGGCAAGGTGCTGCAGGTCCACGTCGCCGCCGGGGACCGCGTCAGCGCCGGCCAGCCGCTCGTCGTCCTCGAGGCGATGAAGATGGAGCACACCCTCGAGGCGCCCTACGACGCCGAGGTCGTCGAGGTCCTCGCCGAGGTCGGCGACGTCGTCGACGCCGACGCCGAGCTGGTCACCCTCAGCGACCCGAGCTGAAGACGGCGACGCCGCCGAGGCCTCGTGGCCCCGACGGCGTCGTCCTGTGGGAAGCGCGTCGCGCTACTTCGCGGCGGCCTTGATGCGCGCCAGGGTCTTGGCGTCGAGCTTCGTCTCGCCGCCGGCGCGGACGACCACCGTCAGCTTGCCGATCTTCAGGGTCACCTGGTCGCCGAGGGCGAGCGCGTCCTTCAGCGACGGCAGCTCCGCCGCGAGCGTCATCCACGCCAGCGAGTACGGCGCGATGACGATGTCCTCGGCGCCCGTCGCGTCGTTGTCGACCCAGCCACGGCCGGCGCGGAAGCTGAAGACGCGGCCGCTGACCCGGCGGACGGCGCTCACCTCGGTCCCGGCGCGGTCCTTCTCCTTGAGCCGCCGCACGGCCTTCGCGGCGTCCACGGCGCCCGCGCCGGAGCTTGCGCCGTAGGCGTCCTTCTTCGCCGTCGCCGACCGCACCGCCGCCGCCTCGGCCTCGTCGTCGTCGTAGGAGAAGCCGGCCGCCGGGGCGCGCTCCTCGGCCGCCTTGGTGTGACGCGGCACCACGACCGGGCGCGGCCGCGGCTCGGGCATCGGGTCGATGGGGCGGACCGGGCGCGGCGTCGTCAGCGCGCCGTCCTCGACCACCAGGTAGCTCGTGTAGGGCGTGACGATCCCGTACTTCTTGGCGAGCTGCACGACCTCGGCCTTGAGCTCCGCCGTCTCGCCGTTGAGGCGGATCTGGTCGAGCAGGAAGCCCACCTGGCGGTGCGCCCAGAGGCTCGCCACGAACTCGTTCTCGCTCCGCTCGGCCGGGAAGGTCTCCTCGAAGTCGAAGCGCCGGGCCTTGCCGGTCATCGTGCCGGTCAGCCGAATCAGCGCGTCGCCCGCACCACGGTAGCGGCCGATGATCATCAGCTGCCCGCCCCGGAAGATGTCGGGGAGCTTGCTCGGCAGCACCGCGAAGGTCTTGATCTTGTTGATGTCCAGGTCGATGTCGGTCAGGACCGGGAAGGCGATCTGGTTGTAGAGCGCGGCGATCTGGGCGTCCATGTCCTCGCCCGGCTTCACGTAGGCGCTCGTGCCGCCGTTGTTGTCGGCGAGCGCGTCGAGCAGGTGGGTGTTGATGTCGTCGCCGATGCCGAGGGCGAAGACGCGGGCCTTCTTGCCGTTCGCCTTGGCGGCGCGCTCGAGGATCGCCTTGGGCTCGGTCTCGCCGACCGTCGGCCGGCCGTCGGTCAGGAACAGGACGAGGTGGGTCTCCTGCCCGACGTCGGCGCCCAGCGCGGCGCTCAGGGCGTCGTCGATGGCGGTCCCGCCGGCGGCGTCGAAGCCGTCGACGAAGCGCTTGGCGGCCTCGACGTTGGCCTTGCTCGCCGCGACCAGGCTCTTCTCGAAGGTCTCGACGTCGCTCGAGAAGCGGATGACGTTGAAGCGGTCGTCGTCGCCGAGGTGGTCGAGGCACCACGCCAGCGCCTTCTTCGCCTGCTCGAGCTTCACGCCGGTCATCGAGCCCGAGGTGTCGAGCACGAAGGTGATGGCCTTGCCCTGGATCTCGTCGGTGTCGAAGACCGCCTTGGGCGCCGCCATCATCAGGAAGTAGCCCGGCTCCTTGGGGTCGGGCCGGTAGGTGATGAGGTTGAGGCCGACGTCCTTCTTCGACACGCCGAAGTACATCGAGAAGTCGCGGTCGAGGACGACCTTGTCCCCCTCGAAGCCGATGACCGCCTCGTTCTCGTTCGGCCGCGAGACGCTGATCTTGTGGCTCGGCGAGTAGACGGTCTTGATCGGCACGTGGCTGGCGATGCGCGCCGTCAGCGTCAGGTCCTCGAGGGTCTGCGCCGCGCCCTGCGTCGTCTTGAGGGGGTAGCTCAGCTTGTAGGTGCCGTCGAGGAAGGGCAGCACCTGCGTGTACTGGATGGTGATCTTCTGCTCACCGTTGGCCGGGATCGGGAAGATGCGCGCCTGGAACAGGTTCTTGCCGATCCAGTCGACGATGCCGGGGTCGCGCATCCGGCGCACGATGTCCCCGTAGATCTGGTTGGCGCGGTCTTTCTCGAGGACCTCGCCCTTCTGCATCTTGCCGTTGATCATCAGCCGGAAGTCCATGACGACCGCGTCGTCCGGCACCGGGAAGAGGTAGGTCGCCTCGAGCATCCGCGGGGTCGAGTTCAGGTAGACCTGCTCGATGGTCGTCACCGCCGTCCCGTCGCGGACGTCGATGTTGACGCGGTGGTGCTTGAGCGCGAGCGGCGGGATCGAGCCGTCCTTCGGCAGGAGCAGCCCGGCCGCGGAGGCGCTGCCCGCGAGCAGCGCGACACCGGCGAGCGCGGCGGCGATGGAGACGAGGCGAGCACGGTGAGCCATGGTTTTCCCTCACGGATGGGCGTCCCGGCGACGGACGCGGCGTCGAATGCGGAGTACGACGCCCTACCGCGAAAAAGGATCTGGACCCCGGCGACTCAGTTCCCGAGCCGCGCGCGCTCCGTGGCGGCCGTCGCGTCCTCGGGCGGCCCCAGGGTCTCGGGCGCCGGCGCTGCCGGGCGCAGATCCTTCGGCTCGTCGGGCCACAGCACGGCCGCGACCAGCCCGGACATCAGCCCGACCACGCCGACCGCGAGCCCGGCCTGGCGCGCGCCGTCACTGGCGCTGCCGTCGCCCGCGGGGTTGGCGCCGAGGCCGACGCCGACGCTCACGCCGACGACGGCCACGACCGTGAAGGTCTTGGCGAGGGTCAGGTTCGTCTCGTAGTCGTCGAGCGCCTCGGTGTACTTCGCCACCTCGAGCGCGCCCGTGTACTCGCCCGACGGCGCCACGAAGGCCGGCACCAGCGGCACGATCCGCTCGTTGGGCGCCCCCGGCTCCGGCCGCTGGGCGATCGGCGGCAGGAGGCCGCGCGGGCGGTTCTTCATGCGCTCGATGGCCGTCTGCTCGGCCTGATCCTCGAGCGCCTTGCGCTCCCGCTCGAGCTCCTCGCGGCGCTTGCGCTCGGCCTCGAGCTTCGCCTCGAGCTCCGCGCGCTCCTTGTCGCTCTGGATGTCGTTCATGAAGACGACGATCTCGTCGCGGTACTTGGCGACCTGGGGCTCGTCGCGGATGAGCGTGAACTCTTTGAGCGCCTCGTCGAAGCGACCGAGCGCGCGCAGGGACTTGGCGCGGAAGTAGCGGATCTTCGGGTGGTCGATCTCCGCCAGGGCGGCGTCGAAGAGCGCCACCGCGCGCCCGTGCTCGCCGTTGTTCTGGAGCTCGATGCCGCGGTCGGTCAGCTGGCGCGCGAGCACCGCGTCGCCTGCGAAGGCCTCACCGTGCGCGGACAGCACCACCCCGAGGGCCAGCACCAAGGCCGCGGCCCTCAGCGTGCGGCGCCACCACGCGGCGCCCGGCCGACGAGGGGTGGTCTCCGACATCACAGATCCTTGAACGGGTCTTTGTCGTCCTTCGGGCCGCTCGTGGTGCCGCCGGTGCCGCCGGTGCCACCCCAGCGGAGCTTCAGCTCCTCGCTGACGGTGATGACCTTGCCCGCGAGCTCCGGTCCCAGCGCCATCGTGACCGACTGGTCCTTGTACTTCTTCTTGGCGAGGACGAGCTCGATCTCGCGCTTGGTGGCGGTCTCGAACTTCAGGTTCACCGGCGTCGTCCCGAGCGTCTCGTCGCCGAGCTTCACCGTCGCGCCCGGCGGGTTGGTCAGGAGGACCAGCGTCATCATCGGGGTCTTCGCGGCGTCGGGGGTCCCCGGGGTCGCGTCTTCGGCCTCGGGCGCCGTCCCGGCGACCTGGGTCGTGTCTCCGCCCTCCGTCTCCGGGGCGTTCGCGGACGCGACCGCGGTGTCGGCCTGCTCGCTCTCGGTGTCCGCGTTGGCGAGCGCGGTCGTCCCGGGCGCTTCGCCGGTCAGGCCGCTGGTCGCCGCCGCGACCCGGGTCTCCGCGCCGGTCTCGCTCCCCACGGTCGCGTCGACCTGAGGCGTCGGCGGAGCCGCCGGACTGGTCCCCGCGAGCGCCACCCGATCCACCTTCGTCTGGTCGAGGGGGGAGGAGGGCTCGCTGCGCTGCATCAAGAGGACCACCGTGAGCAGCGCCACCGCCGCCAGCGCGGCCAGCGGCGCCCACAGCATCCGGTGGGGCGGCTCCTTCGGGACCTCGAGGCGCGGCTCGGTGCCCACCTGCTGCTGGGGCGGCTCCTCGAGCAGCGGCACGGGCTCCATCATCTGGGTCGAGAGCTCGCGCGGATCGATCGGATCCTTGACGTCGGTCCAGCGGCGGACCGGCCGGTCCTCGCAGTCCTTCAGGGCCTGCGCGACGTCCTTGGCGGACTCCGGGCGCTCCTTCGGGTCCTTCGAGAGGCACCGCATCACGAGGTCGGCGAACTCGGGCGGCACGCTGACGCCGACCATCCGATCGAGCGGCATGGGGCGCGTCAGGCGGTGCGCGACCACGATGTCGTGGGCGTCGCCGGAGAACGGGCGGCGGCCGGCCGCCATCTCGTAGAGGATGACCCCGAGCGAGTAGATGTCGCTGCGCGCGTCGACCTCGAGCCCGAGGCGCTCGCGGTCGCTCTTCATGTAGGTCTGCTCGGGGCTCATGTAGGGCGGCGTCCCGAGGACCATGCGGGCGCCGGTCAGCTCGACGTCCGCCGTCTCCTCGTCCTGGGACTTGAGCGCCGCGATCCCGAAGTCGAGGACCTTGACGAGCTCGTCGAGGCTCGAGCGCTCGACCAGCATGATGTTCTGCGGCTTGAGATCGCGGTGGACGATCCCGGCGCCGTGGATCGCGTGCAGCGCCCGCGCGAGCTGGTAGCCGACGCGGTAGCTGAAGGGCCACGGCAGCGGCTCACCGGTCAGGTAGTCCTTGAGCGGCGTCCCGCGCACGAGCTCCATGACGTAGTAGAGCCCGAGGTTCGGATCCTCCCCGATGTCGAAGACGCTGACGACGTTCTCGTGGGAGACGCGGCAGGCGGCCTCGAGCTCGCGCTTGAAGCGTGCGCGGACGGTCGGGTTCTCGGCGTGCTGCGGATGCAGGATCTTGACCGCGACGCGTCGCGGCATCCGCTGATCCTCCGCAACGAACACCGACCCGAAGCTGCCTGTGCTCAGCGGGGCGCTGAGCAGGCGGTATCGACCACCGAGAAACATCCAGACGGAACTTAGCCCGAATTGTGTGTTCGGGCCAGCCCTGGGGCGTGTGCGATGCAGCGAGAGATCGGATCTACGGCGCGGGCTCGACGCAGAACACGTCGTATTCGAGCTCCACCTGCTCGTTGAACTCGGGGAAGCAGCTCGACCCCTCCTCGAACACCACGGCGCCCGTCGCCTCGTTGTAGCCCCAGCCGTCGCTGCAGACCTCGCCGGCGACCTTCACGACGAGGGTCCCCGGGGCGACCGGCATGGACGTGTAGAAGCGATCCTTGAGGCCGAAGGTGCGCTGGCCGATGTCGAGGAACTCCTTGGAGAAGTCGTTGCCGCAGATGTTGGAGATGTGGCCGCCGAACGCCTCCGCCGCCTGGATGTAGCGGAAGCCGGGCGTCCCGAAGCCGCCGATGCAGCCGTCGGCCGTCACGATGATCGCGTGGAGGATCACGCCGACCCCGGAGTTCGGCGCCTTCAGGTTGGCGAGGCCGTTGACGTAGAACGGGACCGGGCGATCGCTGCCGTCCTCCTCGTCGCTGACGATGATCACGACGAGCTCGGCGTCGTCCCGCAGGAAGCCGTAGTTGCGGCCGCTGCAGTAGCCCTCGATGCACGAGAGCGGCAGGCCGTCGCCGTCGTCGGTCGGGCACTGGCCCGGCAGGTTGAGGCAGGCGATGTCGGTCCGGACCGAGCGATCGTAGAGGGCGAGGTAGGCGCCCTCGAGCCCGCGCTCGATGTAGTGGCCGGTCGTGCCCACGACGAGGTTGTGGGCGAAGACCGTCGGGTCGGTCTCGCTGGTCGCGTAGCGCGGGACCCCCTGGAACTGCCCCTTGACGAGCACCGTGTCGGTCGTCGTGACGGCGAGGTGGATGTCCTGGGCCCAGTCGGTCGCGATCTGCACGATCTGGGGCAGCTCCTCCTGGAGCCGCTGCTGGTCGTCGCCCATCGAGCCCGAGTCGTCGATGACGAAGAGCACGTCGACCTTCGGCGCCGGGATCTGGAGGTAGCTGTCGACCTGGTGGACGACGTCGGTGCCGGCGCCGCTCACCACGACCTCACCGACGGGGAGGTTGTCGGAGTCGTTGACGACGCGGACGGTGCAGGCCGTGTCGCCGATGGACTCGGGCGCGAAGCGCACGTCGAGGTAGAGCGACGAGAACCCGGGGACCACGGCCGGCAGCGCGGGCACGTCGATGACGACGTCGTCGCCGCACTCCGAGGTGTCGATGTCGGTGATGGTCGCCTGCATGGGGCCGGTGGCGGCCACGCGGATCTGCCGCACCTCGCTCTGGCAGTCGGTGCGCACGAGCCCGAACTGCATCCGCGGCGGGGTGACGTCGACAAGCGGGACCGCCGACTCGGCGCGGAGGTTCACCCCGCGCCCCCAGCCGCCCTCGGGGGCGACGAAGGTGAAGTGGCTCGAGTTCGGGTCGGTCATGATGAGCGCGATGCGCGCGTAGAACGACTCGCGGCCATAGGGGGACGTCTCGATCGACGGCGCGTCGAAGCGGATGTCGAAGTCGAGGACGCCGCCGGGGGGCAGCACCTCGCCGGGCGCGGGCTCGCTCACGACGGTGAAGGGGTTGAAGGCGATCTGATCGTCGCACTCGAAGTAGATCGAGGCGTTCGCGCCGGCCTGGAGGCAGCCGACGAGGTCGTACTCCTGGTACTCGCAGTTGCCGGAGCCGAAGTTCACGACCTTCATCGTCGCCAGCCCCTGCTCGCCGGGGCGGTGCGCGCCGAAGGCCAGGAGATCGGGCACGAAGGCGGCCTCGCAGGTCGGGCGCTGGGCGCGGCGCGCGACGACGTCGAGCGGGTACTCGGGGACCACGGGATCGGTGGTGTTGATGAAGAAGCGCGCCGTCTCCATCCCCTCGGCGCCGCCCTGGTTCTCGAAGCTCAGCTCGAGCTCGACCGCCTCGCCGGGGTTGAGGGTCTTCGGCAGGAGCGCGGCGCCCGGGAACGCGAACTCGTCGGTCGTCGGGTCGACGAGCTGCGCGCCGGTGACGGTCACCACGGAGGCGCCCTCGTTGAAGACGACGACCGAGCGGGTCGCCGTGTAGCCCTCGGCGACGTAGGCGAAGTCGATGGTGTCCGCCGGGACGACCGTGATGCCCGGGTAGCCGGCGGCGCCGTAGACCGGGACGTTGAGCGGGTTGTTCGCCTCGTCGTTCGACGTGATGCCGATCATCGCGAGGGGGGCGCCGCTCATCGGCACCTCGTCGCGCGGGTTGAAGACCAGGCCGATGACGACCGCCTCGTCGGGCCGCAGCGTCTTCGGGAGCGTCGGGACGTTGGTCAGGTGGAGGCTCGACGGCGCGTCGTAGAGCTGGAGCGACTCGAGCACGAGGTTGGAGTTGCCGTCGTTGCGCACCACCACCTCGCGCGAGGTCGTGGCGAAGGGCGCGGTCCAGCCGAGCTGCACGAGGCTCGGCTCGGTGACGAGGACGGGCGTCTCCTCCTCCCCGGTCATGTCGAGCTCGAGGGTGACGTCGTCGCGGTCGGTCTCGACGGTCAGGATGGCGGTGTCCGAGTCGCGCTGGCTCGGCGCGTAGGTGACCTGCATCGTCGCCTGCCCGTCGGGCGGCACGACGGTGCCCGTGGGGAGGTCGACGACGAAGTCCGCGTCGGCGTCGCCGGCGACGGAGAAGCCGGTCAGCGTCGCGGGGGCGGTCCCACCATTGTAGATGGTCACCGGGAGCTTGCGCGGGGCGCCGGCCTGGACGATGCCGAAGTCGAGGACGCTCGGGCTCGCCACCAGGCGGCCGCGCTGGCCCGGCGTCGAGATGGGGATGCGCGTCTCGGGGTTCCCCTCGAGGTTGTGGGAGATCACCAGGACGCCGTCGTCCGGCTCGTCGTGGTCGGAGGCGTAGGCGATCTGGACGCGGGCCGTCTCGCCGGGCTGGAGGATGTCCTTCTCGACGAGCGCGATGGTCAGGTCGGGGGAGGTGGTCTCGAGGGCGACCTCGAGCTTGATGGCGCCGCTCGTCCCGACGTGATGGACGGTGACGTTGCGGCGCGCGACCTCGCCGCGCGGGACGTCGCCGAACGCGATCACGGTGGGCGAGATGTCGATCTGCGCCTCGGGGCCCAGCGTGAACCCGCCGTTGCCCCCACCGCAGCCGGCGCCGAGCAGCGCCAGGAGCGCGACGGCCTGGACGTATCGCATCGGGTCCTCCTGATCTGTCGAGTGCCGTGACCTACCATCGGCGGCGACGCCCGGACAAGGCGCGTTTCGAGATTCGAACGTGATGCCAGGCGGGTGCGGCGCCCGCTTGTCCGCCGGGGGAGGTCGTGCGAGCCTCCCCCCGTGACCGGCCCGGACAAAGTCGCTGCAGCGGTCGTCGAGGCCCTGGCCGGCCCCTGCGGGGTCCCGGTGGGGACGCCGATCGTGGCGGCCTGTAGCGGCGGCGCCGACTCCGTCGCGCTGGTGGACGCGCTCGCGCGCGCGTCGGCGCGGTGGCCGCTGCGCGCCGTCGTCTTCGTCGACCACGGCCTCCGCGACGTCGAC
>SBGO01000215.1 GCA_006226565.1 Deltaproteobacteria bacterium
GGGTCACGGGGCTGGTCGCCGGCTACGTGCTGCTGCGCCCGCTCCTCGCCGGCGTCGCCCTGGCCTTCGACGTGCCGGCGTGGGTCTCGGCGGACCTCGTGACCGCCGCGGTGGCGATCGGCGTGGCCTCCGCCGCGCTCGGGGGCGGGCTCTCCCTCGCGGTCCTGCGCCGCCCGCGCCTCTCGGTGGGCTACGCGGTGGCGCTCGCCTGGGTCCTCGCCGCGGCCACCGTCGATCTCGGCGAGGACCTCGTGCGCCCGATCCTGCTCGGCGCCGGCCTCCTCGCCGTGGCCGCCTGCCACCGCGAGGCGCGGCACCGGGTCGCCTCGCGCTAGGGCGCCACGCCGATCTCGAGGCGGCTCGCGCCGTCGAGGAAGAGGGTGTGGGTGACCGCGCGCGGGGTGCCGCGGAGGCTGACGGTCGTCGAGGGGACGCCGAAGGTGAACGTGTCGGCGACGCCGTCGGGCAGGTCGTCGGAGACGTAGACCGCGCCGTCGCCTGGGTTGCGCGCGTAGAGCGGCCAGTTGCTGCCGCTCACCATCACGCCCAGGCGGTGGCCGGCCGGGAGCGTGTAGGCGAAGTCGTTGAGGACGCTGACGGTCACGGTCGCGCGCGTGCCGGGCGGGACGAAGTCGTAGCGGTCATTGCCGTTGCGGGCGCTGACGCGCGCCACGCCGTCGCCGATGAGCCGCGCGCTCCCGGCCGCGTCGAGGTCGAGGACGCGCACCGCGACGTCGGCGTCCTCGCCGGTCGTGGCGACGTCGATGACGAGGCGGGCCTCGCCGAGGAGGCGGAGCGGCGCGTCGAGGGGCGCGGTGGCGAAGGTCCGCTGATCGGCCCGGTCGCGGAGCGCGTCCTGCGGCAGGGCGCCGTGGAGGAGGACGTTCCCCGGGTCGGCGGTGAAGGCGCAGATCGTCGGGGTATCCGACAGGACGCAGTTGTAGGGCGAGAGCGTGCCGCCGCCGAGGGTGGGGGAGGGATCCTCGGGGTCGTAGGGCAGCTCCACCGTCCCCGCGGAGGGCGGGGTCGCGTCGAGGGCGAGGGCGTCGGTCAGGTAGAAGGTCCGCGTCTCGGCCTCGGCCGGGGGCCAGGTGTCCGCGCCGTGCCACCCTTCGTTCTCCTGGTGGTAGCGGACGACGTCCCAGGCGTCGGCGGCGCTCGGCACGCCGCGCAGGTGGCGGTCGAAGAAGGCGATGCTGTCGGCGTCGATGACCCGGTCGCCGTCGATGAAGACCTGCTCGGCGGCCACGAGCGGGCGGCCCGCGCCGGCCTGCACGGCGCCTCCGGTCGCGAAGTGGATCCACGGCCCGATGAGGAGGCGGTGCGCGTCCCGGACGCTCGGGTCGCTCTCGGCGAGGAGCTCGTGGAACGCGGCGCGGGTGGTGTCCGGGCGGAGATCCCAGAAGCCGCTGACGACCAGCGCCGGGACCTTCACCCGGGAGAGGTCGACGCCGCTCTCGGCCAGGGTCCAGGCGAGGTTGTGGCGCGGGTTGCCGAGGTAGATGGCGCCGACGCCGAAGCCGAGGACGTCGAGCGCGAGCGTGCCCTCGAGGCGCGCGACGCCGCCGACGTAGATGTGATCGAACTCGGTGCGGGCCGCGCACATGATGGGGACCATCGCGCGCAGGTGCGGGGGCGGGCCGTCGGCGAAGTCGGGGTGGGCGGCGGTCGGCTTCGGCCCGGTGGCCGTCCGGTACTGGACGCCGCACAGCGCCGAGACGCCCCAGGTGCCGACCTGGCCGTCGGACCACGGCTGGGCGGCGATCCACTCGACGACGTCCCAGGAGTCCTGGAGCCGCCGCGCCGGGTCGTTGGCCTCGGGGAGCCCCGCGGAGCCGAAGCGGCCGCGCCAGTCGACGGCGACGACGTTGTAGAAGGGGGTGCTCGTGAGCGGCCGGCCCTCGCCCTCCTCGACGAAGGTCGCGTAGGCGGCGTCGGCGGAGTAGGGCGTCTGGATGAGGATGGTCGGGAGCGGGCAGTCGGGCGCCGCCGGGCGGTAGAGCCAGCCGTGGAGGCGCTGATCGTCGAGGGTCGGGATGGCGAGGTCCTCGCGGACCCGCGCGGTGCCGCAGGGGGCCTCGACGTTGACGGTGTCCGCGGAGGTCCGGGTGTCGCCGGCGGCGTCTTCGGCGGCGTCCTCGATGGCGTCGCCCTCGGTGGTCCCGTCCGTGGGGCGGCACACGGTGAGCGTCAGGGCGGCGGCGATGAGGATGTGACGCAGCGGCGCGTGGCGAGCGTGGCGCATGGCGGCTCCGAGTAGGGGGAGGGGACGGCGGCCGGCGGCGACGGCGAGCCCCCGGGAGCCCCAGGATGGTTCGGAACCGCGCGGTGGTCCAGCTATGCGGCGGGGATCCCTGCCGCGTCGAGCAGCTCCTCCCAGGTCGCGGCGACCGCGGTGTCGGGGGAGCCGCGGACGATGTCCGGCCCGTCGTGCCACTCCGACATCTCCGCGAGGAAGACGAAGGGCACCCCGAGGGCGCGCGTCGTGTCCCAGTCGGCCCAGCCGTCGCCGATGAAGAGGGCGTCCCGGGCGGCGACGCCGCGCTCGGCCAGGACGGCCTCGAGGTGATCGCGCTTGGTCAGCGGCGAGCCGAGGATGGCGGTGAAGCGGTCGGCGATCCCGGCGCGGGCGAAGACGTCGCGCAGCTCGGCCTCGGAGCCGCCGGAGACGACGTAGACGCGCGCCGGCCCGCCGTGGTGCGCGGCGAAGGCGAGGGCCTCGGGGCGCGGCGCGAGGTGGGCGTAGCCCTCCCGGGAGTAGTCGCTGAACGCCTCGAGCGCCGGGGCCAGCGCCGCCTCGACGTCGGCGACCGGGTGCAGCTCGGTGAAGAAGCGGCGCAGCTTCACGAAGCGGGACACGCCGCCGGTGGCCTTGTGGTGGGCGACGACCGCGTCCACCTCGGCCTCGGGGTAGCCCGCGAGGGCGTGCCGGTAGGCGTCGCACTTGAGGCGGTTGGTGTCGTAGATGACGCCGTCGCAGTCGAGGAAGACGAGCTTCGGGGGCCGGGACAGCAGCGTGCGGAGCGTGGTCATCCCGGCTTCATACCGAAGCCCGGGGCCGCTGTCTCGCGTCGGTCCGGCGATCAGGCGCGGTGCGAGAGCCAGCGGACCACGTGCGCCGAGACGCAGAGGGCGTCGGCGACGGCGTCGAGGGGCGTCCCGATCGCCAGCGGCGCGATCTTGGCGGCGAGCTGCACCGCCTCGAGGCCCTGCCAGGCGGCGCCGACGAAGACGTCACGGACGGGCTGGCGGGTGTGGACGCCGCCGTGCTGGAGCGCGAGCGCGGCGGCGCAGAGGTAGGCGTGGGGGGCGATGGCCCAGGCGCGCGCGAGGGCCTCGGCGTCGGCGGGCTCGGCG
>SBGO01000364.1 GCA_006226565.1 Deltaproteobacteria bacterium
TGCGCGGAGCTCGGCGCGGCTTGGGCCGACGGGCGCGGCGGGCCGCGGGACGAGGCGCGCGCCATCCAGCTCTGGCTCGATCTCTGCGATCGTGGCGTCGCCGTCGGGTGCACGTACCTCGGGCGCCATTACCGCGGGCGCGATCGGCGCGACGAGGCCCGCCGCTACCTCGACCGCGGCTGCGCGGCCGGCGACCCCGCCGCCTGCGCGGAGGCCAAGCGCCTCTGACGGGGCGCACGTCGGCGCGTCCATGGTCATCGGCGCCCGACGGCGCTACCGTGGACGAGCTGCCGCCGAGGTGCCCGATGTTCCACGCGCCGCTCGTCGTCTCCGTCGCGCTCTCGCTCCTCGCGACCACCGCGCCCGACGCGTCCGCGTCAGCCCCGTGCGGTGGGCCGTTCGCCCGCCACCAGGCGGACGCGAACGGCGAGGTGGTGTGTACGTGCGGCCCGGTCGCGCCGGCCCCCATCTGGGGCACGGCGACCTACACCGCCGACTCGGACCTGTGCGTGGCCGCGGTCCACGCCGGCGCCGTCCCCGCCACCGGCGGTGAGGTGCGCGCGCGCCGCGCCGGGGGCTGTGCCGGCTACCGGGGCACCTTCGCCAACGGCGTCCCGTCGGCCCCGTGGGGGGCCTACGAGCTGAGCTTCTACTTCCCGGGCCACGGCGACGGGGCGTGCGTGCTGCCCGATCCCGAGGCGTGCCCGCTGGTCTGGGCCGTCGTTCCGGGGCACGCCCCCGGCTTCGAGCGGAGCTGCGTCTGCCCCGCCCAGCCCGGCGGCGAGGTCTTCGGGACCGGCATCTACACCGCCGACTCCTCCATCTGCCGCGCCGCCCTCCACGCCGGCGCGGTCCACGCCGGCGGCGGCCGCGTCACCGTGCGCGGGGCCGGGGGTTGCGCGGGCTACAGCGGCTCGACCGCCGGCGGCGTGACCTCGCGCGCCTGGGGCGCCTACGGCGAGAGCTTCTTCTTCCCCAACTACGGCGACGGCACGTGCGCGGCCGCCGGGACGATGTGCCCGCAGACCTTCGAGCAGGTCGGCGCCGAGCTCCCCGCGGTGTGCCGCTGCTCGGGCGTCGAGGCCGGCGCCATCTACGGGACCGGCGTCTACACCGCGGACTCGGCCATCTGCGTGGCCGCGCGCCACGCGGGGGTCATCGGCGTCACCGGCGGCGAGGTGCACCTCGTCCCGGTCGCCGGCTGCCACCGCTACGACGCCTCGACCCGAAACGGCATCACGTCGCACGCGTGGAGCGCCTACGAGCGGAGCTTCACGTTCCGGGCCGGCAAGGCGCATGGCGAGCCGTTCCCGACCGACTGTCCGCCGATCTGACGGCGCATGTTGGCCGGCGGAGCTCCCGCGAGGGCTGCGGGCGTCCTCGCCCGTACGAAGGGGGAAGGCGAGAGACCGGTTGTCTCTTGGCGCGGGCGGCCGTAGCGGGCGGGACGCCCGCAATCCCGGGGGGCGGCCGGGGCGGATCAGTACGGCAGCGCGCTCGAGACCGCGTTCGCCGTCGGCGCGAAGCGGTGGCGCAGGCAGACCGGGTCGGTGTCGGAGAGGAACACGCTCTCCGCGCCGCCGAAGCCGGCGTAGCGGACCTCGACCCCGTCGTCGTCGCTCACCTCGTGGAGGGTGCAGACGCGCCCGACGGCGTCGGTGAGCTCCACGTCCCACGCCAGCACCGGGTAGACCGCGCTCGGCGGCAGCTCCCAGCCCGCGCGCATCATCGGCAGCTCGAGCACCGACGCCGAGGCCCGTCCGAGGAGCCGGCAGCGCCCCGCCGTCGCGAAGGTCGCCTCGTCGAGGCCGAGCGCGACGGTCCAGTGCGCGATGTCGGCGCTGGCCTGGATGTCGCGGTTCACCGCGGCGGCGAAGAGGTAGCCGTCGACGTTGCGGCTCGGCTCGGCGGCGAGGTCCACGAGCCCGAGGCCGGAGGCGTCGACCACGATGTCGTCGGCGAGCCCGTCGCAGCGGATGATCGGGTCGTCGAGGTAGAGGCGGGTGGCGTCGTCGGTCGCGCGGGTGCACGCGAGCTCGAGGACGGCCGTCATGTCCGGCCGACCCTGCACGCGCGGGTTGGCGAGGAGGTCGAGGTCGCGGCCGTCGATCTCGCGCTCGCAGCTCACCCGCGCGGCGCAGCTGATGCCGCCGAAGGTCGCCGACTCGCCGAGCAGGGCCGCGTGCTGGAGGCGTGAGACGGTCATGTCGAAGGCGACCGACGAGAGGGTGCCCTCCGCGCACTGGGCGTCGACCGTGATGGGGGTCGGGTTGCGGTAGCGCTCGGGCGCGATCAGGTCGCCGCGCGCGTCGTAGAGGGCGTCGAGGAGCAGCGTCACGCTGTGGGCGCCCGCCGTCGCGTCGCAGGGGACGGCCGCGGCGAGCGCGCCGCCACGCCGGCCGTCCTCGTTCGAGGTGAAGCTCCCCGCCCAGACGAGCGCGCCGTCCGCGTCGCCGGCGCGCACGATGACCGTGTAGTGGGCGTCCGACAGGTCCGTCAGCCCGAGGGGCGCGACCTTCACGGCGAGCTCGGGCCCGCCTCCCTGGAGATCCGTGGTGCAGCCGAGCAGGAGCAGGGCGGGCAACGCCCACACGAAACGGTGACGGATGACAGTCTGCATCACGGCCTCCCCGCGGCGTGAGCCGCGGCATCCCGACCTCGAGCGACGAGCGGTCCGCGTCGCCCGTCGACGCCCTGGGAGTGGCGTCTTGGGCCGGCAGCTATCACGATGATTTGTAATAGCAATCAAAAACCGCCCGGTATTGCGCTCGGCACAACGCACGGGCCGGCTGGTCCGCCACGCTCAGCGACCTCCCGAATCCTCTGAAATCACGACGTCCACGCTTCATCGTGGACCCGAAGCGTGAACGCCGATCACGCTTCCGATGGGGCGGCCAATGTCTCGAAGCGCCGGGCGACCTTCGTCGCGTACCTATTGAGTTGATCAATCTATTGATGCAACCTCGGGCCATGGACACTCCCACCGCCGCGACCGAGACCATCGACTCCCGTGAGGCCGCCGAGATCCTCGGCGTCAAGCGGGCGACCCTCTACGCCTACGTGAGCCGCGGGCTGCTCACGGCCATTCCGACCGAGGGCCGCGCGAGCCTCTACCTCCGGGCCGAGGTCGAGCGCCTCCGCAACCGCGCCGCCGTGCGCTCCGGGCAGACGTCCGCCGTCCGCGGCGTGCCGCGCTCCGGCGAGCCGGCGATGGAGACGGCCATCACCGCGATCACCGGCGACGGCCCCGTCTATCGCGGCCGCCCGGCGACCGAGCTGGCCGCCGCGGGGCTCTCCTTCGAGGCCGTCGCCGAGCTCCTCTGGCGCGGCGTCGCCGAGGCGGACAGCGAGC
>SBGO01000128.1 GCA_006226565.1 Deltaproteobacteria bacterium
GGGCGCGGGCGCCGCCGGGGTCGGCGTCGGCCGGGTCGCGGTGAAGCGGGCGGGATCGACCCGCGCGCCGCGCTCGTCCTTGCCGCCGAAGGGCGGCGGATCGGGCAGGGGCGCGCCGCTGGCGAGGTGACGCTCGATGGCCTCGAGCCGCCGCACCAGCTCGCCGATCGGCTGCAGCGGGCGCAGGCTGCACATGCGGATGACCGCCATCTCCAGCTCGAGCCGCGGGAAGTTGGCGTGGGCCAGCCGCTCGGCGGTCTTGATGGCGATGTTGGCGAGCCGCTGGAGGTCCTCGACGTTCCGGTTCTGGCCGATGGCGACGAGGGCGCGCGTCTCCTCCGCGGAGAGGTCGGTCAGCCCGCCCTTCTCGCCGGCGACCTTGAGGACGATGACGTCGCGGAGGTAGTGGACGAGGTCGGTCGCGAACTGCCGCAGGTCGAGGCCGAACTCGAAGGCCCCCTCGACGACGCCGAGGGCCTCGGAGACCTCGCCGTCGAGCGCGGCCTGCACGAGCCCGGCGAGCCACCCGCGGTCGGCGACGCCGAGCACCTCGGCGACCTGCTCGTAGGTGGCCTCTTTGCCGCAGAAGCTGATGATGCGGTCGAGGAGGCTCAGCGCGTCGCGCATCGAGCCTTCGCTCTCCCGGGCGACGACGCGGAGCCCGGCCTCGTCGATGCGCACGTCCTCGGCGGCGAGGATCTCGCCGAGGCGGGCCACCATCGTCGCCCGCGGGATGCGCTTGAAGTCGAAGCGCTGGCAGCGGGACAGGATGGTGACCGGGATCTTGTGGGGCTCGGTGGTCGCGAAGATGAACTTCACGTGACGGGGCGGCTCCTCGAGGGTCTTCAACAGGGCGTTGAAGGCCTCCGTGGTGAGCATGTGCACCTCGTCGATGATGTAGATCTTGAAGCGGTCGCGCTGCGGGGCGTAGGCGACGCCGTCGCGCAGCTCGCGGATCTCGTTGATGCCGCGGTTCGAGGCGCCATCGATCTCGAAGACGTCGAGGCTCGTCCCGGCCGCGATCTCCACGCAGGCCTCGCACTCGCCGCACGGCTCGGCCGTCGGGCCCGAGGCCCGGCGGCAGTTGAGCGCGCGCGCGAAGACGCGGGCGGCGCTGGTCTTGCCCACCCCGCGCGCCCCGCAGAAGAGGAACGCGTGGTGCACGCGGTCCTGGTCGATCGCGTTGGTCAGCGTCCGGGTGACGTGCTCCTGGCCGGTGATGGCCTCGAACCCCTGCGGGCGCCACTTGCGAGCGAGCACGAGATAGGACACGACGAACCTCCAGGTCGGTCGGCGGTATACCAGAACCCGGGCCCGGCGACCATGCGCGCGCCGCGTCGGTCGCCGGAACGAAAAAAGGCCCGGAAGGAGCTCGCCTTCCGGGCCTTGATTCTCATGTAGGGAGGGCCGGGACCCAGCACATGACCTGCCTACTACCGTTGCTTCCTCCCGGACCTGGCGGAGTTCGCAAGCAGACCATTGCAGGTCCCGACCATAAACGGACACGGCGTCCGAAGACGCCGGGTCCGAAGCGCGTTGGCGGAGAGAGAGGGATTCGAACCCTCGGTAGGGCTATAAACCCTACACACGATTTCCAGTCGTGCACCTTCAACCACTCGGTCATCTCTCCACGTGCGCGGCGGGACGCGAGTAGCGAACCGCCCGCCCGAGAGACTCGGGCGGGCGGCCTGGCGGAGAGTGAGGGATTCGAACCCCCGGTACGCGTTAACGTACACCTGATTTCGAGTCAGGCGCCTTCAACCAACTCGGCCAACTCTCCATGAAACCTTTCGCAGCTCGCCCTAGTGCTTGGGCCGAAGCTGCTCGAAGAACTCGCTCATCACCCGCGCGCATGGCTCGGCATAGTGAGTGAGCTGCTCGACCTTCGTCGCCGTCCCGTCGAGCAGCCGGTGGGTGCTCACCACCGCTCCGGTCTTGCTCTCCGTCGCCCCGAACACCACGCGCTTCACGCGGGCCTGCTGGATGGCTCCAGCACACATCGCGCAAGGCTCGACCGTGACGTAGAGGGTCGCGTCGGCGAGACGCCAGGTCCCGCGCCGCTGGGCCGCTGCGCTCAGGGCGAGCAGCTCGGCGTGGGCGGTGGGGTCTTGAAGGACCTCACGCAGGTTGGAAGCCTGCGCAACCACCTCGCCATCGACCTCGACGATCGCCGCCACGGGGACGTTGCCCATTCGGGCTGCTCCTCGCGCCAGCGCGATCGCCTGCTCCATACGGAGGGCGTCGTGATCGACTTCACTCATCAGTGCCGCCGTCGTGTTCTCAAAGATCACGGGCGCGAGGCCCACCCCACGGCACGCTCGCCGTGGGGTTTGGGTAGGATTGCACTGGAGAGGATTCGAACCTCTGACCTACGGTTCCGTAGACCGTTGCTCTATCCAGCTGAGCTACCAGTGCATCGGGTGACGGAAGGTATGCATGCGTTCGGCATCTGTCAACGCCAATCGCGTGCTCACCGATCCGTTTCTCGCGCGTCGCTCTTTGCGGCGGACGCGGCCGCCGCCCGGCACGAAGCCGGGCGGCGACATTGGACGGAGAAGGAGGGATTCGAACCCTCGGTAGAGCTTTAAACCCTACACACGCTTAGCAGGCGTGCGCCTTCAGCCACTCGGCCACTTCTCCAGACGCTTCACGGACACGGTGTCCCGACCGTCGCCGGTCGTCTTCACGATGTCGCTCTATTCGGTTTTCAATCCCGCGGTGGTGAGGCGACGGAGGAGGAGGGATTCGAACCCCCGAGACTCACGTCTGGCGGTTTTCAAGACCGCTGCCTTCAACCACTCGGCCACTCCTCCGCGGAGCGCGGCGCAAAGTAATCCATGATCCCGCGTGAGGCAACCCCGAAAACGCGTCTCGGGGTCGACCTCCGACGCGGCTCTACTCTTCGTCCTTGAAGGTCCGCTCCCACTCGCCCTGATCCCACTCGCGCAGCCAGCGGTCGAGGGCCTTGCCGACGTTGGGCTCCTCGGAGTCCTCGATGAAGAAGCTGGCGCCGAAGCCGGACCGCTCCTGGAAGCGCGCCTCCTTCGCCTTCTCCTCCGCCTCCTTCTTCAGCTTCTTGAGGCGCGCCTTGGACACGCCCCGGCTGACCACCTGGAGCCGCTGGCTCGAGTGGAAGGTCAGCCAGATGAGGAACTGGATCGGGTGGAAGTGGTCGAGGATGCCCCGCCACTCCTTGGTGTCGATGCCGATGTGCTCGGCCACGTCCTTCGACAGCCAGATCCACGGCAGGATGGTCTGGATGGCGTCCTTCGCCAGGGACGAGCCGCGCAGGATCTTGCGGAAGTCGTCCGTCTTGGCGCCCCACCCCTCGGCCTTCGTGAGCGCCCCGACCCAGTCGACGGCGTCACTCCACTCGCTGATGTGGCGCGTCACGACCTTGTGCAGGTAGCGCCGCTCCTCGATGTACTCGCCGGGGACGGTGAAGAACTCCTGGATGTCGGCGGGGGCGAGCACCCGCGCCGGGTTCAGCGACAGCCCGGCACGCCGGGAGGTGCCGAAGAGGCCCAGGATCTCGGGGTCCTCGACGAAGAGGTCGGAGCCGAGGTCGTCGTCGAGCTCGACCAGCCAGCGCCCGTGGATGCTGAGGTTGACCGCCTCCTTCCAGGGCTTGGCCGGGTCGGCGAAGACCTCCACCTCGAGCATGTAGCGCCACTCGTCGGGGCTCGGTCCCCACTGGCCGATCTCGGCGATCGGGTCACCCGCGCGGACCTTGATGGGCGTCTCGGTGTAGGGCAAGAGGGCGATGCGCCGGTTCTTGTTGCGCTGCTGCTTGAGCAGCGCGCCGAACCCGGGCGACACCTCCAGGTACTGCATCTTCTTGTCCCAGTCGCCCTCGACGATGATCGCGCCCTCGTCCTCCTCCTCGGCCGCGGCGCCCTCGCCCTCGCCGTCGCCCTCCTCGCCGTCGTTCTTCTTCCCCTCGCGCTCCTCCTCCTCGGCCTTCGACTTGCCGGCGTCGAGACGCGCCACCTCCTGGACCCACTTGGGGCTGTCGTCGGCGATGTTGTGGAAGTCGATGGGCGCCAGGTGCATGTAGAGCGAGTAGAAGGTGAAGATCTTCGGATCGCCCCCCGAGCGCGACGGGATGGGGATGTCGTGCCGCAGCACGATGAAGTTGTTGTGGCCGAGCTTGACCGGCTCGGTCCCGAAGCGCGCGGCGACGACGACGCCGTCGAACATCGAGAGGACCTTGTCCCCCTTCTTGCCCGGGAGGTGGATGCCGCCGTGCCAGGTCTGGTTCATCCCCATCGGGTACCAGCCGCCGGCGCCGTCCTTCTCGTTGGCGTCGTAGAACTGCTGGGCGTACTCCTTGACCTTGGCGGGCTCGAGGAGGTTGTTGATGTTGGTCTGCCCGTCGAGCAGGATCGGGAACGAGTTGTACTCGCCCTGCAGGCCGAAGTAGACGCGCTCCCAGTCGAAGCCCGGACCCGGATCCCAGCGGTCGGCGGAGACGTGCCAGTGGGCGACGACCCCGGGGTAGGTCGGGTCCATCAGGGTGTCGGGGACGATCTCGCCCTTGGCGTCGAAGGGCACCTGCTTGGGGATCTCGAGCTGGTCGGTCAGGACCTTCAGGAGCGCGATGAGCGCCTGGTACTGCGGGTCGGTGTAGCCCCAGGACTGCACCTTGCCGCCGTTGATGGTCATGCGACCGCTCTTCGGGCGCCGGTACTCCTTCTTCGACATCTCCGCGAAGCGCTCGCTGTCCGAGTTGTACGGCGGCGCCGTCGGCTCTCGGACGAGGTTCTTCATGAGGTTGTTGAAGTCGATACCGATCGAGTTCCCGTTGTTCTCACCGGCGTGATAGGCCGTGTAGAGCGGATCGAGCGATTGGTAGATGGTCCCGTCCCAGTCGACCATGAAGTGGGTCGACAGGCCGCGCCCGACGAGCACGTCGAAGCACTTCGCCGAGTCTCGGGCGAGGTCCGTGTGGATGATGATCTGGGTGATGGCCTTCGACTCGACGAGCGACTCGTAAGTCGAGATCTTCTTCCCCTTGACGTAGCGGTCCGTGTAGAGGTCCGAGCCGGTCTTCGCGAGCGCCTCGTTCTTCTTCGCCGGGAAGCTGTAGCCGCCGACGTCCTCGTAGGTCACGACGGTGATCCCCTGCAGAGGGAACCGCTGGCCACCGATGATGATCTCGTTGTTGGTATCGGGCACGCGCTAACCCTTCTTGGCCTTGGCTTTGGCCTTTGCCTTCGCCTTCTTGAGGGCCTCCTTCTTGGCCTTCTCCTTGGCCTTCGCCTTGGCCTTGTCCGCCCCCTTGCCGCCCTTGGCCGCCTTCTTGGCCGCCCCCTCGCCGCTCTTGGCGAACTTCTTGACGATCTTGAGGAGGATGAGCAGGAGCACGAGGCCGACCGCGATGAGCACGACCAGGAAGCCGGTCTTGCCGAGCTTGCCCTCGCCGAGGTCCTTCACCTCGGCCAGGAAGGGCTTCTCGATGACGCTGCCGACCTGCTGCTTGAACGGCTTCGACGTGTACTTGCTGGTCCCGACCTTGGCCTGGATCACGTACTGCATCTCGGCGTCCGGGACGGCCGCGTCATCGGCGTAGGTGATGACGAACTGGTTGTTCAGCTCGCTGATGAGGTCTTCGTACTGGCTGACGACCTCCTCGACGTCGTTGGCGACGCGCGCCGTGCCGCCGGTGCGCCACGCCAGCACCTCGAGCCGGTCGTGCTGGTACTTGGACCCGGTCGGGTGGATGACGCTGAAGATGCGGATGCCCGCCCCCTTCGCCAGCGCCAGCCAGGTCTCGACCTTCTGCGCGAACTTGCCCTGCTCGTCCGCGCGGACCTTGTTCATCTGGTCGTCGACGCACTTGTTGAGCGCCGCCCGCTGCGCGCGACCCGAGAGGTTGGCGACCGCCGGGTCCTCGCCGCAGTCGCGCTCGAACTTGATGCGGCAGTCGTCCCAGCGGTGCACGTAGCCGTCGCGCCCGTCGCCTGTGAGGACGAGGATCTTGGGCTTTCCGGGCTTGCCGCCGTCGATGAGCATCTTGAGCGCGACGTCGATGGCGGTCAGCCCGTCGGGGTTCGTCAGCGACTTGCTCTCGCCTTCGGCGCCGCCGCCCACCGAGTGCCGATCCCAGGACGGGCGCTCGCCCTCCTTGACGTCAGCGCAGATGACCGGGGTGATGCCGAAGAGCTGCGGCCAGAAGCCCGCGATGGGGCGCTTCTTCACCGCCCCGGGGATCTCGTCGTAGGCCGAGGCCAGCCCGCACTCGGCCTGCCCCTTGACCGGTCCCACGGCCGCGGCCTCGTCGGGGTCGGGCTCGACGCCGAACTTCTCGGCCTGCTCGCGCTTCCACTTCGCGCACTGCGGGACCATCGTCGACAGCTTCGTGAGCTGGGTCGTCCGACCCTCGGTGTAGACGTAGGTCCAGATGTCGTCGGTGTACCAGACGACGTTCATGTCGTTGGTCTTGCCGAGCTTCTTGAAGAAGATGCCGGTGCCGTTGCGCGACCGCTCGCCGAGCGCGCCGATGTAGTCCTCGTCCTGGAAGCCCGGGGCGACGACGACGATGGACGCGCCGATCTCGGCGTCGATGGCCGGCAGCAGGGTCGGCGGGTTCTCCCCCTTCTGCTTCTTCTCCTCGTCCGACATCGACTTCGGCCAGACGACCTCGCCGTCGACGAAGCTGAAGAGGTCTTCCTGCTTGGCCCCCTCGGGCTTCTTCGCCAGCACCACCTCGCGCAGGTCGTCCTCGACCGCGGGGCGCATGGAGCCGAGCAGGATGGAGAAGTAGACGTTGACCTTCGGCGCCTGCGAGACGTCGACGTAGTTGATCTTGAGCTGCGGGAAGTCCCCGTCCTCGGCCCCGGCGGACGGGGCGAAGAGCAGGCTCGCCAGCAGCGCTCCGGTGAGCAGGCCGCGGCGCCGCATCAGCCGAACCACCGGATGTCGCGGACGCCGTAGCCGGCGGCCTCGGGGGTCAGCGCGCGGGTGCCGGCGACCTCGACCTCGACGAGATAGCCGTACCGGCCGGGCACGCGCTCCTCGTAGGGATAGGTCAGCGCGGCCTCGACGGTGGCGCGACCGTCGCGAACCCGGACCTCGCCGAGCTCGTACGCGAGGGTCTCGCGCGGGGTGGCGATGTAGAGGCGGGCCTGACCGCGCGCGCCGTCGGGCACGCCGGGCAGCGTCGCGGTGACCTCGACGGGGCAGTCGGGGAAGCCCTCGAGCTGCGAGAATCGGGCGCTGGCGCCGCGCGTGCCGCGGGCGACGAGGCTCGTCAGGCCGGCTCCGGCCACGACCGCCGCGCCGACACCGAGGAACGAACGCCGTCCGAGCTTGGTGTGGGTGCTCATGACGGGGGAGTTTAGGTGGCCCCACCCCGCCTGACAAGGCGACCGGGCCACAGCCCCCGTGTTCTTGCGGCGATCAGTTGCAGCCGGTCTCGAGACCGAGGGAGTCGATGTACGTCCCCTCGAAGCTCTCCGGGGGCACGCCGACCGAGTCGAAGACGAAGCGCAGCTGCACCTCCTGGCCCGCGTACGCGGTCAGCGGGACCACGATGTGCTGCCAGGCGCCGTTGGTCGTTCCGTTGGTCAGGAGCTTCGACGACCACGCCGGCAGGAGCGCGCCGTCGCGCTGCACGAAGACCTGGAAGACGTCGTAGTTGATCGCGGTGCGCGTCGCCTTGAAGAGATCGAAGACCAGGCGCGTGGTGCCGCCGCTCGGGATCGCCAGCGGGCGCGTGGTCGCCGAGGACTTCACCCGGCGGTCGTAGGTGTAGGTCTGGGTGACGGGGTCGCCGCAGTAGAGCGAGAACTTGCCGGAGGTCGACCGGGTCAGGTCGGGGGTCCAGAAGATGCCCGTCTCGAAGTTGTCGGTGACGTAGATGCCCTGGAGGGTCTCGTTGTCGAAGTCGGCGATGCGCTGGGAGCCGGGCACGCAGCAGCCGGCGCCGATGGTCCCCTGGAACTCGCAGACGCCGTCGGCGTTGCAGGTCTCGGTGGTGCAGACGTCGGCGTCGTCGCAGTCGGCGGCGGTCACGCACATGTCGGGGTTGAGGGTCACGGCGCAGGTCGCGCCGTCGCAGACGTTGACCGTCGCGGGGTTGCCGTCCTCGCAGTCGGCGTCGGAGGTGCAGCAGTCCGCCGGCGCGTCGGGCTTGGCGCAGGGGTCGTCCTCGACGGTGCCGTTGTCGTCGGGGAGGTTGCAGACGTTGGTCGCCAGGCAGCCCACCTCGGCGCAGACCTCGGCGGTGCAGGCGTCGCCGTCGTCGCAGTCGGCGTCGACCGCGCAGGCGGCCGGCAGGGGGCAGCTCGCGAGGAGCTGGATGTCGTCGATCCAGACGCCCTCGTAGCCGTTGTTGAGGTCGTCGACCGAGTCGAAGCGGATGCGGACCACCACGGTGCTGCCGGCGAGGTCCTTCAGGGACGCCGACACGAGCGCGAAGCCGAGGTACGAGTCGACCGGGAGGTCGCGCTTCTCGAGGAGCGTCGTGGTCGAGGCGACCTGCCCGTCCTGCATGACGTCCGCGACGACGTCGAAGAGGTCGTACTGGGGGTTCGTCTCGATGAGGGCGTAGAGGCGGAGCGTCAGGACCGTCTCGCGGTCGCGCGGCAGGTCGACGGCGGGGAGGCGGACCTCGCCGGCGACGTGGGCGCCGACGTTGTAGGTCATGCGCTCGGGGTCACCGAAGTAGAGGGCGTCGGGCGGGCTCGCGTTGCGGCCGCCGAGCACGTGCCAGCCGGCGTCGCCGTTGAGCTGGGAGAAGGTCACGCCGTCCGCGATGGTGCCGTCGAAGGTCTCCGAGAAGAGGGTCTCGGTCTCGCAGCACTCCTCCGTGGGGAGGGTGAAGGTGCGGCAGGTGTGCTCGACGCAGCGGTTCTCGGTGCAGAGGTCGCCGTCCTCGCAGGCGGCCGAGGAGTTGCACTCGCGCCCGTCGGTCCCGGGCTCGAAGAGGTGGGTCGCGTCGTGCTCGTCGCCCACCTGGATGAGCTTGGAGGTGGTGTCGCTGCCGCAGGCGGGGAGCACGGCGAGCAGCGTGGATGCGGCCAGAAGGGGGATCAGTTTGGCGTGACGCATGGCTTACCTCGGACGGGCCTCGACAGGGGGCTCGGACGGCGCCTCGCGCGGGGGTATTCACAAAAAGATTACGGGCGCTTGGATCGCCCCCACCCCTCCCCCACAGATCGAGTGATCCCGGCGATCTCCGTGGATCGATGCTTGTCCGCGATCCGGCCGTGGGGTATCAGGGCCGGCCATGGACGTGGTGACGGCAACGCTCGAGCGTCACTTCGGCTTCTCCCGTTTCCGGCCGGGGCAGCGCGAGGTGGTCGACGCCATCCTCGACGGGCGCCCCGTCGTGGGGGTGATGCCGACGGGCGCCGGCAAGTCGCTGTGCTACCAGCTCCCGGCGCTGCTCCTCGACGGCGTCACGGTCGTCGTCTCGCCCCTCATCGCGCTGATGAAGGACCAGGTCGACTCGCTCCGTGAGCGGGGCATCGCCGCGGCCTACCTGAACAGCACCCTCGACATGGGCGAGCAGCGGCAGGTCCTCGACGACGCGGCCAACGGCCGCATCAAGCTCCTCTACGTGTCGCCGGAGCGCTTCCGCTTCCAGGGCGCGTGGGCGGCGATGCAGCGGCTGCCCATCTCGCTCTTCGCCATCGACGAGGCCCACTGCATCTCGCACTGGGGCCACGACTTCCGCCCCGACTACCAGAACCTCGGGCGCGTCGCGCGCGAGCTGGGCGTCCCGCGCGTGGCGGCCTTCACGGCCACGGCGACGCCCCAGGTCCGCTTCGACATCGTGCGGAGCCTCGAGCTCAGCGACCCGATGGTGACGGTGGCGGGCTTTCTGCGGGACAACCTCCACCTCGCGGTGCTGCCGATCCGGCGCATGAAGGAGAAGCCCCGCTACGCCCGGGAGATCATCGAGAAGGCCGGCGGGCCGGCCGTGGTGTACTGCGCGACGCGGAAGAACTGCGAGGAGGCCGCGCTGGAGCTCGGGCGGGCCGGCATCGAGACGGTCGTCTACCACGGCGGCCTCGACGACGAGGCCCGGACCGCGGCGCAGGACGCGTTCGCGACCCGCGACGACCTGGTGATCGTCGCGACCAACGCCTTCGGCATGGGGGTCGACAAGCCGAACGTCCGGGCGGTCGTCCACTGGGACGTCCCGGGCAGCATCGACGCCTACTACCAGGAGGCGGGGCGCGCCGGGCGCGACGGGAAGCCGGCGTGGTGCACGCTGCTCTTCACGTACGCCGACACGCGGGTCCAGGAGTTCTTCATCGACAACGGCGGCGAGAACCTGCCGCCGGCGGCGCGCACGGCGCGGGCCGAGAGCGAGCGCCAGAAGCTCCGCGCGATGGTGCGCTACGCCTACGAGGAGGAGTGCCGCCACGCGGCGATCCTGCGCTACTTCGGCGACCGCGTGCTCGGCTGCGACCCGGAGTCCGAGGACGGGGCGAGCTGCGACAACTGCAAGCCCCAGGCGGGGCTCGACGGGGTCAAGGTGACGTCGCCGGCGGCGGCGCGGGACGCGGCCCGGGAGCCCGAGCCGCGCTGCGATCCGCGGCGGCTCGACGAGGACGAGGAGATCATCGTCCAGAAGGTGCTCAGCGCCGTGGCGCGGGCGCACGGGCGGCTCTCGTCGCGGATCATCGCGCGGGTCCTGAAGGGGAGCCGGAGCCGCGAGGTCCTCAAGGACCCGCTCGCCGCGTCGAAGAGCTACGGCCTCCTCTCGACGATGTCGGAGGCGGCGCTCGTGGGGCTCCTCGGCGCGCTGGGCCGCGACGGGTGCACGACCGGGCGCTACCCGATGCTCACGGACCGGGGGAAGGAGGCGATGTGGCGGAAGCTCCAGCTCGAGCTCGACGTCCCGCCCTTCGGCGAGCGAACGAAGCCCGCGCGCGGCGCCGCGACCACCCCGCCGGCCGAGCTCAGCGCCGAGGCCGAGGACCTCTTCCGCCAGCTCAAGCAGGCGCGCTTCAACGCCGCCAAGGAGCGCGGCGTCGCCCCCTTCGTCATCGCCTCGAACCGCCTCCTCGAGCAGCTCGCGACGCTCGAGCCCGACGCCTCGCGCGACGACTGGCTGCGGGTCAAGGGCGTCGGCGAGATCAACGTCGACCCGCTCCGCGAGGTCTTCCTGCCGGTGCTGCAGGGCGCCTGAGCGCGCTCAGCCGCGGAACCAGCCCTTCTGCTCGCCGACGCGGCGCTTCATGCCGCGCAGGACGCCGACGGTGCGGGTGAGCTTGGCCGTGCCCTGGGCGGTGAGCCAGTCCAGGGTGTCGCGGGCGAGGGCGAGGGCGTCGCCCGAGAGCGGGAACCACCAGGCCTCGGGGTCCTTGTTGGTGTCGACCAGGACGAACTTGGGCGAGACCATGTCGAGGATGGCGAGGTGGCTGTTGGTCACGCCGTGGCCGCTCTCGCGGCGGCCCGACCACGGGGCGAACGGCATCGCCGCCGTGAAGGAGGCGTTGTTGATCGTCACGACGCCGCTCTCGGCGCGCTCCGCGAGGGCCTCGGCGCGCTTGACGTCCTTGGTCCAGAGGCTCGTCGTGAGCCCGTAGCGCGTGCCGTTGGCGCGGGCCAGGCCCTCCTCGGCGTCGGCCACGGGGACGACGGGGATGAGCGGCCCGAAGGTCTCCTCGGTCATGACCTGCGCGTCCTCGGGGACGTCGGTCAGGATGACCGCGCCGGGGTAGGTCCCGTGCGCCTTGGCGCCGCGCGCGACGGCGTCGTCGAGGTGGCGCCGGACGATGGCGTCCTGGGCCTCGGTGGCCACGGGCGCGACGTCGGCGCGCGCGGCGAGCTGGGCGAGGGCGCCGACGAAGCGGTCGTAGATCGGCCGCTCGACGTAGACCCGCTCGACCGCGGCGCAGTTCTGGCCGCTGTTGGAGCAGCCCGCCCAGAAGACCCCCTGGGCCGTGCGCTCGAGGTCGCAGTCGGCGAGCACCACGGCGGCGTCCTTGCCGCCGAGCTCGAGGCTCACCGTCTTGAGCTGCGCGGCGCAGCGCGTCGCCACCTTGCGCCCGGTCGCGACGCTCCCGGTGAAGACGACGTGGTCGGCGGCGTCGATGACCGCCTCGCCCGCCTCGGCGGCGCCCTGGACCAGGCTCAGGAGGCCCGGCGGCAGGACGCCGTTGAAGATGTCGACGAGCAGCGCGCCGGTCTCGGGCGTGACCTCGCTCGGCTTGAAGAGGACGGCGTTGCCGGCCATCAGCGCCGGGACCAGGGTCCTGAGCGGCAGCGCCGCCGGGTAGTTCCACGGCGAGATGAGGCCGATGACCCCGCGCGGCTCGTAGCTCAGCGTGGCGCGCTTGCCCGGGAACTTGAGGCGCGAGATCGGCGCCTTCTGGGGCTTGATGGCCTCGAGCCCCTTGCCGGTCCACCAGTCGAAGAGGTCGAGGTTCGGCACGAGGTCGGCAAACCACGCGTCTCCGGGCGACTTCTTCGTCTCCTCGCAGACGATCGCGACGACCTCTTCGCCACGGGCGGCGAAGCGGCGGCCGATCTCCTGGAGGTACTCCCCGCGACGCTCGAGGGAGAGACGCCCCCAGGCGGCCTGGGCGTTGCGCGCGGCGCTGGTGATCGCGCTGATGTCCATGTCAGGTCCGTTTGATCAGACCCTCGAGCAGGAGCCGCGCGATCTGGCGCGTGATCTCCTCGTCGCTCAGGCCGAGGCTCTCGGCCATCGACATCCCGAGGACCGCCTCCTCGAGGCGGGTTTGGATGAAGACGTCGAGCAGGACCCGGATGATGAGCGCCGGGTGCAGATCGACGAGCTGGTCCTTCTTGTGGGCGAGCAGCAGGTCCCCGAGGTCCCTGAAGCCGTCCCTGAAGCGCTGGATGAGGGGGTTGACGTTGCGCCCCTCGAACTCCAGCACGTCGATGTAGAAGAGCTTGAAGGTGTCCTTGTGCTTGCGGATCGTCAGGGCGATCGCGTCGCCGACGTCCGCGAGGTTGTCCGGGAACTCCGGGTTCCTGAGCAACCGCAGCACGTTGAGCATGTCCGCGGTGACGTCGCTGCCCGTGAGCAGCGACTGGTAGATCTCCTGCTTCGACGCGAAGTGGTGGTAGATCCCCCCCATGGACACCTTGGCCTCCCGCGCGATGTCGCGCAGATTGGAGCCGTTGTATCCTTTGGTGAGGAAAAGGCGCTTCGCGGCGTCGAGGATGCGCTGCTGATTCGAGCTGGGTTCGTCGGCCATCGCCCGCGATGATAGGCGGGGATGGGGCGCCGTCAACCGGGTCCGCCGTGGCCCTTCCTTGAAGTGCCGGCGGGCGAGTCTGTATCGTGCCGGCGCTGATTCCGAGGAGAGGCATGCTCCCAGCCCCGCCAAGTCCACTCCGCCCGCTCGCCGCCACGGCGCTCACCGCGCTGTTGGCGCTCACGGCGTGCCCGACGCTCCCGTCGGCGAGCCAGTGGACCGACGCCGACGCCGGCGAGGGCGACGCCGAGGACACCTTCGTTCCGCTCTCCCTCGAGCGCCTGGTCGAGAGCGTGGGCGAGCCCGACGGCGGCGAGCGCGTCGCGATCTTCGGCGCCGGGATCACGCCGGGCGCGACCGTCACCTTCGGGACCACGTTGGCGGACAACGTCCTCGTCCTCGACGAGACGCAGATCAACGTCGACGTCCCCGCCGGCGATCCCGGCCTCGTCAACGTCACCGTCGTCCTCCCCGACGGCCAGAAGGCCACCCTCGTCGACGGCTACCTCTACCGGGGCGATCTCGAGGCGAGCGCGATCGAGCCGACCCTCGGTCCGGTCGCCGGAGGGATCGCGATCACGGTCCGAGGCGAGGGGTTCACCGACGCGACGCGCGTCGTCATCGGCGATCGCCTCCTCGAGGACGCCGAGCGCATCGACGCCAGCACCCTCGTCGGCACCCTCCCGGCCCGCCTCGCCGCCGACGCGGGCGTCGTCGACGTCGTGGTCACCGACGGCTTCGAGCAGCGGGTCCTCCCCGGCGCCTTCCGCTACATCGCCCCGCCGCGCGTCGACTGGCTCTCGCCCGCGAGCGGCACGACCCACGGCGGGACCGAGGTCACCCTCTACGGGCGGGGCCTCGACGCCGACACCGTGGTCAGCTTCGCCGGCGCCGTCGCCGAGATCCTCGTCCCCGGCCACGGCGAGGCCGTCACCGTGCGGACGCCCCCCGGAGACGCCGGCCCGGCCGACGTCGTGGTGATGAACCCGCTCGACACCACGACGCTCGCGGGCGCGTGGACCTACGTGGACCCTGACGCCGCGGCGGCCACCCCGAGCCTGATCAACGCCTGGCCTGGGCGGGGCACCAGCCAGGGCGGGACCCAGGTCGCGCTGACGGTCACCGGGCTAGAAGGGACCGACGAGGTCTCGGTCTCCTTCGGGGAGGAGCCGGCGACGGTCGTCCAGGTCCGCCCGAGCGAGGACCTCGTCGTCGTCGCGACCCCGAACGGCGCGCCGGGCCCCGCCACGATCACGGTGACCGCGCCGAACGGCGTCACCGCCCGTGACGACCTCTTCGTCTACGACCGCGCCTTCTCCGTCAGCGCCCTCGACCCGGTCTTCGGCCCGGTCGCCGGCGGCACCACCGTGAAGGTGTCCGGGATCGACCTCAGCGCGGACAGCGTCGTCCTCTTCGGCGGCAAGCTCGCCGGGATCACCCGGGTCGGCGCCGGCTACGTCGAGGTCTCCACCCCGGCGGCGGCGCCCGGCCGGGTCGACGTGACGATCCGCGACGGCTCGCGCAGCGTCACCCTCCCGGCGGCCTTCGAGTACCGCAGCCCCGCCCGCGGCGAGATCCTCGCCATCACCCCCGGGGAAGGCGCCCGCAGCGGCGGTCGCATCGTGCGCGTCCACGGCCAGGGCTTCCGCGGCGGCTTCGGCAACCTCCGCTTCGGCGACGCGGAGGCCGAGGATCAGCGCGTCGTCGACGACGCCCTGATGATCGTGCGGGCGCCCCGCGGGAACGTCGGCAACGTCAACGTGAGCGACTTCGTCCTCGGCCGCCTGGCGATGGCCTACCGCTACTTCGACCCGACCCAGCGCTACGGCGGCACCGTGGGCGGGCCGATCCCCGAGGCGCTCAACGTCACGGTCCTGAACATCGTCAGCGGCAAGCCCGTCGACGAGGCCTTCGTCATCCTCTGGGACGACGTCGGCACGCCGTACCAGGGCCTCACCGACGACCGCGGGCAGCTCACCTTCAGCGACGTCGGCTTCGGCCCGCTGCAGATGGTGACCGCCAGCAAGGACAACTACACGACCGCGAGCGTGGTCGAGTTCGACGCCCGCGACGTGACGCTGCAGCTCATCCCGCTCATCTCGAGCCCCTCGGGCGGCGGCGGCGGCGGCGGCGCCCAGCAGCTCCCCGACAGCACGCTCACCGGCGCGGTCAGCGGGCTCGACAAGTACGTCCTGCCCCCCCCGGGGAGCTGCGACAACCGGCTCATCCTCGGCGACCCCGTCGGCGTCCTCTGCCAGCCGTGCGTGAGCGAGGCCGACTGCGGCGGCGAGGGCGCGCTCTGCACCGACCTCGGCGACCAGGGCCACCGCTGCACGACCGCCTGTCAGACCGACCAGGACTGCCCCGACGGCTACTCGTGCAAGGGCGTCGAGGGGGGCATCCAGTGCCTGCCGAGCCCGGGCGAGCGCACCGCCCGCTGCGGCGTCACCCAGCCCGACGTCTTCAGCGACCCGTCGGGGCCGTCGTACCTCGCCGGCACCAACTCCGAGGGCGTCTACTCGCTCACCTCCCGCCCCGGCGAGTACGCCGTGGTGTGCCTCGGCGGCTACGAGGACGAGCTCGGCGCCTTCGTCCCGACGATGATGGGCGTCCGCCGCCACGTCTTCGCGCTGCCGGGCGACGTCGTCGGGCAGCAGGACGTCCACCTCGACATCCCGCTCAACCGGACGCTGCGCATCCGCCTCGACGGCGCCCCCACCGGCCGCGCGGAGACGGCGCTCCACACCGTGGACGTGTTCGTCGACCTCGGCGCCGACGGCGTCTACCACATGCCGGAGTCGGGCGAGGGGATCGACCGCAACCTCTTCACCCTCGACCACTTCCCGGCGCGCTTCGCCGAGAGCCTGTACGACGCGAGCTACACCGTCTACGCCACGGCGGTGCCCGACGTGCCGCCGTCGCTCCAGACCGGCGAGGGGAGCTTCGTCCACTACGACGAGATCACCGAGGCGGACGACGACACCGTCTTCACCCTCGACGCCGACGGCGCGCGGAGCGCCCAGAGCGGGGTCTCGGTCGACATCCACGCCGTGCACGGCGCCGGGGACGGGCGGCTGTGGGCGGTCGCCGACGACGGCGAGGTGCTGATCCACAACGGCGCCCTGTGGGGCCTCGGGCAGGCCCCGACCGACGCCACCCTGCGCGGGGTGTGGTCGTGGGGCGGCGACGACGTCTGGGCCGTGGGCGACGACGGCGCCGTGATGCGCTACGACGGCCTCCGGTGGCGCGCGGTCACGATGCCGGCCGGCTTCGAGCAGGTCGACTGGCGCGGGATCCACGGGGTCGACGGGGTCGTCTGGATGTGGAGCAACGCCGGCCTCTGGACCCACGACGGGATCGCTACGGCGCAGATCACGACCGACTTCTCGGCCGCCGCCGTCCACGCCGTCTGGGCCGACGAGACCGGCGCCGCCTGGGTCGTCGGCGATGGCGGCCTCGTCCGCCGCTGGCAGGACGGCGCCTTCGCGGACTTCGACGTGGAGGGCCCCGACCTGAACGCGGTCTGGGGGACGGCGAGCGACGACGTCTGGGCCGTGGGCGACGACGGACGCGTCATGCACTGGGACGGCAGCGTCTGGTTCGACCTCCTGCCGGTCACCTCGCGGAGCCTCGCCGCCGTCCACGCCGACGCGGCCGACTCGGCGTGGGCGGTCGGGGACGCGGGCGCGGTCCTGCGCTGGGACGGCGTCGCGTGGACGGTGACGGCGGAGGTCGAGCACAGCGATCTCCGCGGCGTCTGGACGACCGTCGAGGGCGAGTCCCTGGCGGTGGGGCTCCACACCCTCGTGATCGGCCCCTTCATGCAGGTGGCGCGGCCGAAGAACCCGACCGCCGAGGGCGTCCTGCGGAGCCTGCGGCTGCAGTGGAACCTGGACCCGGGGGCGGACGCGTCGCTGACCTGGCTCCAGCTCCAGCACAGCTCGGGCTTCCCCTTCTGGACCATCGTGGCGAACGGCCCCCGGGACGACGTGCCGCTGCCGGACCTGCAGGCCGCCTGGGGGCTCCAGGCGCTGTGGCCCGGCGAGGGCTTCTTCCAGGTCGTGCGGGCCTACATGCCGTACTTCTCGATCGACGCCTACGACAACACCATCCTGACGCCCTACGCCTGGCGCTCGTGGTCGGTCACGGGCTGGCCGCTCGTCATCGAGCAGTAGCCGCCCCGCGGGGAAGGCTGGTCGTCGCGCCGGGGTTGGCCCTACCATGCCGCGCATGATGCCTCTCCGCTCCGCCGCCGCGTCCGCGCTCCTCTCCGCTCTGCTCATCGCCCCGGGCCTCGCGCTGGCCGCCGAGCCGGCGCCGCGCGTGGTGGACGCGCTGCCCTACGCCAAGCAGCTCGCCGACTCGGGGCTCGGCCGCGAGGCGACCCCGGCGCTCGCCCGCCACGTCGACCAGCTCCTGACGCGGCTCCAGCTCGACGACCAGCACGCGGCCATCGACCGCCCGAGCGACCTGCACGCGCTCATCATGCTGGCGCTCGAGATCCAGCTCCTCGAGGAGCGCGGCGAGGACGGCCCCGCGCTGCGGCGGGCGGCCCTGTCGGCGGCCTACATGCTGCACCTGATGGGCCACGCCTACGACACGCGCCAGACGGTGCGGACGGCGATCGACGCGCTGCCCGATCAGGTGCCCGCCTCGCACCGCGGGGCCTTCGAGGCCCTCGTGCAGTCGGTGCGGCAGATGCGTCGGGTCGGCGACCGCTGGCTCGCCCAGGCGGTCCCGGCCGCGCTGCAGGACGATCCGCAGAGCCCGGCGGTCCAGGATCAGCGCGGGCTCTGGCTCCTCCGCGAGGGGCACCCCAAGCGCGCGGCGGAGGCCTTCGCCCTCGCCTTCCGCAAGAGCGAGCAGCCGCGCCACGCGCTGAACCTCCTCGACGCGCTGCTGGCGGCCGGCGAGCGGGACGAGGCGAAGCGGCTCCGAGAGCGGCTCGTGGCGGCCGCGCCGGCGCTCTCTGGGGCCCTCGAGGCGCTCGAGCGCAAGCACGCAGACGCCGAGGCGACCGCCGCGTGGGAGGCCGCCCCCGAGTCGCGCTACGACGACGTCGCGGGCTGTATCACCCAGCTCCAGCGCTACTGGCGCCAGGGGCGCGACGGCGCCGCCATCCTCCTCGGGGAGCGGCTCGAGAAGGAGCGCTTCGACGTGCCCGAGGTCCGCCACGCGCTGGCCGAGACCTGGCTCGCGATGCGGCGGCTGGGCGCGCTCCAGGCCGTCCTGTCGCGCGCGGCCGCGGAGGGCCCGCTCGACGCGCGGCTGACCGAGGCGCGGATCACGTGGGCGGTTCAGATGGCGATGCCGGGGGCGCCGGCGCCCGTCGGTGGGGTGGACGCCGGGGCCCATCTGGAGGCCGACCTGAGCCGGCTCGCGGCGGAGGGGGGCGAGCGCGGGCGGCTCG
>SBGO01000057.1 GCA_006226565.1 Deltaproteobacteria bacterium
GGCTCGCCGGTCGCCGAGAAGAGGGCCAGCTCGAGGCTCAGCCGGCGGCCCCGGCGCGCGAGCCGGTCGCCGAGCGCGGGATCGTCGGCGCGCAGATCGCGCGTGATGAGCTCGGCCATGCCGCGCACGGCGGCGGGCGGCGCGTCGTCGCTGCTCGCCACGCTGACGACGCCCGCGGCGACCACGCACACGAGCGCGATCAGCACGAAGCCGCCGTAGATCTGCCAGAAGAGTCGCTTCTTCACGGCGCGGCCTCCGTTCAGCGTTCGCCGGGCGCCGGCTGCAGGGTGAAGACGTAGCCGACGCCGCGGACGGTGACGATGCGCCGCGGATCGGCCGGATCGTCCTCGATGGCGGCGCGGATGCGGGAGACGTGCACGTCGATGCTGCGGTCGAAGGCCTCGAGCGGCTGGGCGCGCACGGCGCGCATCAGCTGGTCCCGGGTCATCACCTCGCCGGCGTGCTGGGCGAGGACGTCGAGGAGCTCGAACTGATGCGCGGTGAGGCGCCGCTCCTCGCCCCCGAGGCGCACCACGCGCGCGCCGCGGTCGATCTCGAGGCGCCCGAAGCGCAGGACCCGCCGCGACGTCAGCGTCGGGGCGGTGCGCGAGCGCCTCAGCACCGCCCGCAGCCGGGCGAGCAGCTCGCGCGGGTTGAAGGGCTTGGGGAGGTAGTCGTCGGCCCCGAGCTCGAGGCCGACGATGCGGTCGGTGTCGTCCCCGCGCGCCGTCAGCATCACGATGGGCACGTCCCGCTCGGCGCGGATCCGGCGGCAGACCTCGAAGCCGTCGAGGTCGGGCAGCATCACGTCGAGCAGGACCACGTCGAAGTCGCCCGCCGCCAGCGCCGCCAGCCCGGCGCCGGCGTCGAAGCGGCAGGTGACGTCGACGCCGCGCTCGCCGAGGTAGTCCGCGACCATCTCGGCGAGCCGCGTGTCATCGTCGATCAGCAGGGCGCGGTCGCTCACCGCTCAATCGTACAGCCACGAGAGGCGATCGCGCACCTGCGCGAGCTGCGCGTCGGTCAGGACCTCGGAGGCCTCGAAGAAGGTCTCCACCAGCACCTGCGAGGCGCGGTCCGCGAGGCCGAGCGCCTCCACGCGCAGCGCCTCGACCTCGGCGCGGTCCGGCCGCGGCGTGCGCATCAGGGCCTCGAAGAGGCGCTCGCGGAGCGCCTGCCCTTCCGCGCGAAGGCTCAGCACCTCGCTCACCCGGCCGACCAGGATGCCGCGGAGCTGCGCGCGCTGGGCCTCGGTGCCGTCGAGCTTGTCGACGACCCGGTCGGCGATGCGCTCGGCCCGCTGCCGCGCGACGCTCGGGTCGATGTTGTCGTGGTCGTGGACGAAGCGGTGGGCCGCCGGGGGCCGCGCCATCGCGGTGGCCGCGACGGTGGCGAGGCCGGCGAGGGCGACGGCGCCCAGGACGAGGCCGAGGCGGCGGGTGCGGCGGCGAGAGGTGTCGGTGGTGCTCGTGGTCATGTCGTCAACTCCTTCCAGGGGCTCGGGCGGCGACGCGCGCGGCTCTCGCGCGCGCCGACCGTCCGCTCGAGGAGGACCGTAGGGGCCGCCGATTTCCGGTGGGTTGGGCGCGTGTAAAGTTGTGTTTCCGTCGGCTAGGATGCCCGCGTGACCGCCTCTCAGCCGCCGTCGCGCCTCTACGCCGCGCTCCGCTCGATCGTCATCGGCGTCCCGTTCGGGGCCGCGCTGCTCGGGCTCGCGGTCGTCCTCGGCTGGATCGACCTGAGCGCGCCGGCGGGCACGAGCGAGATCGGCATCGGGATCGGCCTCGCCGCCCTGACGGCGTTCGGCAGCACCGCGCTGCAGCAGCTCGTGTCCCGCCTCGAGCTCGGCCCCGAGGTGCTGCTCGGGCCGCTCGTCTGGTACGTCGAGCTGCTCATCGTCGGCCGGGTGTTCGAGGCCCCCAGCGACCTCGCCAAGACCGTGTTCGGCGCGCTCTTCGTCCTCGGCCTGGTGCTGCAGCTCGCCCTCGTGGGCGCGCGCGTCACCTGGGCCCTGCGCGGCGCGCCCGACCGCGGTTGAGCGCGCTCCGGCCGTCGCCCCCGGACGCCCCGCTCAGCCCGCGCGCGACCGCCCCGCCAAGGCCATCCCCGTCCCGATGAACCCGATGGCGGCGCCGACCCAGACCAGGCCGATGGCGCTGACGAAGACCAGCGGCATCTGGATGAACGCCGCCAGCACCGCCAGGATCATGAACGCCGCGGCGAGGCTGAACCCCCACACCCCGGGCCCGCCCGGCTCCTGGCCGAGGAGGGCCTTGAGCGCGACCGCGGTCACCGCGTAGGTGACGAGCATGAGGACGAGCCCGACGACGAGCAGCCAGCTCACGTTGCCGCCGGTGAAGCCGATGAGGGTCACCATCAGGGCGGTCGCCGCGAGGACGAGCCAGAGCACACCGGCCGCCAGCGCCAGCGGCCGGTCCGCGCGCAGGGCGATCCACCCGAGGGCGAAGCACACGACCCCGGCCACCCAGGCCGCCAACGCGGCGAAGATGCCGACGCGGAGCTCGTAGAGGCCGCCGATGATCCCCCACTCGCGCTCGGGCTTCATCGCGCCGATGACCATCGCGACCGCGAAGAGCCCGCTCGCGACGCCGGCGAGCCAGCCGCCGACGAGGGCGATCTTCGGTCCGCCGCGCTCGACCGACTGTCCTCCGTCTCCCATCTCGCTCCCTCCAGGTTGGCGCGCGACGATCACGGGTGACAACGGCGGCGACGTCAAGCCCCACGGGCCGCGACCGGTCGGAGGACCGCGACCCCGGCGGCCGCCAGCGCGACGCCCCCGGCCACGCCGAGGACGGCGAGCGCGACGAGCCCGGGCTTCCACGACTCCGACCCGAGGAGCACCGCCGCCGCCAGCGTCGCGACGATGACCGCGGCGAACGCCCACACCGCAAGCGCCCCCGCCGCGGCGCTCAGGCTCCCGCGCCCGCGCGCCTCCCGGTCGGCCCCGGCGAAGAGGACGAGGCTCAGGACCGCGCCGGTGAGCAGCATCCCCGAGGCGCCGAGCACCACCGGGACGAGGTTCGAGGCCACGTTCACGTAGCCGACGACGAAGAGCGCCGCGAGCACCACGTAGCCGAGCCACACGGCGCCGGCCGCGCGGGCGACCGGGCGCGGGCCGCCGACGAGCCAGGTCCCGCCGAGGACGAGCAGCCCCACGCCCTGGGCGAGCAGCCCAGCCAGGATGAGCCAGCGCAGCGCCACGAGGCGCGAGACGATCGCCCCCGGCCCACCGGGCGTCGCGAGGCCGACGATCGCCGTGGTCGCCAGGACGACGTTGCCCGACGCGGCGATCCAGGCGCCCAACGCCGCCACGAGCGTGCCCGCGTCG
>SBGO01000133.1 GCA_006226565.1 Deltaproteobacteria bacterium
CGACCGGCTTGGCCGCGATCGGGGTCTCGCGGGGGGCGTCCTCGACCACGCGGGTCCGACGCACGGGCGTCGTCGCGGGGGTCGGCGCGGGCGTCGGCGGCGGCGTCGGCGCGGCGGATTCCACCTTGCGACGACGGCGGACCACCGTCGAGCCGACGCGCTTCTGGGTCACACCGGTCGCCGGATGTTCACGCAGGGCCTTGCGCACCCGCTCTGCATCATCGGCCGCCAACGTCGTGAGGTGACCATCGCGGACCTCGATACCCAGCTCGCGGCAACGATCTTCGACTGCCGCGGGCTCGAGGCCCAAATCTCTGGCCAACTCGTATACGCGAACCTTGCTCATTACTTCTCACTGGGTGTGCGGCCTCCCCGAGCCCTGGCGCAGGGCACCGGGGCCTCGGGGCGGCGTCTCATACCACCGGCGATATCGAAAGTAAACTCCGACACCCCGCGCGCGAGCCACGCCACGCGGGCTGCGGCCCGCGCGCTGGTGACCCGGACCCGGGGGACGGGAACGCCGAGCAGGGCGCCTTCCGACGCCTCGAACACTGCGCGCAGCTCGGGAGGCTCCACCTCGCCGGCCCGCTCGACGTCCACCACGGCGCCGCTGCGCCGACTGCTCTCGACGTAGCTCGCGAGGCGCGTGATGAACGCCCGCCCGAGCACATCGAACAACATGCGGGCCTGTTCGGGCGGCAGCGGCCGCTTGAACCCGCGCTGAAAGGCTCCGCGCTTGATCGCCTGCTCGAGGCAGCTCCGCGCCGGGCCAATGTTTACACCGCGGCCCCCGAGGCGGCGGTCGAGGTCGACGACCACGCGCTCGCCATCGTGCGCGAAGCGGATGAGCTCCGCGAGGGGCAGCCGGGCCCGACAGGCGGCACAGCCGCGCGTCGGCTCGGTGCGTGCCGGGTCATTCTTCGGCACCGTTGGCGTTCGCCTCCGTCCTGTCGTAGCCACCACGGGCCAGGAACGCCTGACGCCCACCCGGGCCCCAGAGCTTGTTCGCCTGGCGCGCATCCACCAGATCCTCACACAGGTCCTGGAGCTTCTCGGCGAAGGCCTCGTCCACGCCCGGCACCGAGGTCAGCTCGATGGCGTCGGCGTTGATGATGTTCTCGGCGGAGTGGAACCCGAGCTTGAACATGTACTCGATGTCCTCGGGGTCGAACTCCTGCATGTGCTTGCTGAGCCAGAAGCGCAGCTCGTCCTTGTACTCCGACACCTTCGACTCGCTGTTGATGTCGATGCGCCAGCCGACGAGCTGCGAGGCCAGTCGCACGTTCTGGCCGCGGCGGCCGATGGCCAGCGAGAGCTGATCGTCGGGGACGATGAGCTCGATGGTGTCGTTCTTCTCGTCGATGAGGACGCGGACGACGTCGGCGGGCGCGATGGCGTTGCAGACGAACTTCGCGATGTCCTCGCTGTGCGGGACGATGTCGATCTTCTCGCCGCGGAGCTCCTGCACGACCGCCTGCACGCGGCTGCCCTTGATGCCGACGCAAGCGCCCACCGGATCCACGTCGGGATCGCGGCTGGCGACGGCGATCTTGGTGCGCTCGCCGGGCTCGCGGGCGACGGCGACGATGCGCACGATGCCCTCGTAGATCTCGGGGACCTCCATCTCGAAGAGCTTGAAGATGAGCCCGGGATCGGTGCGGCTGAGGATGATCTGCGGCCCGCGCGCGTCGGCGCGGATCTCCTTCACGTAGGCCTGGACGCGGTCGCCGGCCCGGTAGGACTCGCGGTGCATCTGCTCGCGCGCCGGCAGAATGCCCTCGGCGCGCGGCAGCGCGACGATGACGTGGCCACGCTCGAAGCGCCGCGCGCGGCCGGTGACGATCTCGCCCTGGCGGTCCTTGTACTCCTCGAACACGCGGGCCCGCTCGGCCTCGCGCACCCGCTGGATGATGACCTGCTTGGCGGTCTGGGCGGCGATGCGCCCGAAGGACTGACGCGACTGCTTGATGCCGAGGATGTCGCCGTACTTCTTGTCCTCCGCCTCGGCCTTGTCCTTGTCCTTGTCGAGGTAGAAGATCTGGAAGCCGAGCTCGTCGCCGATCTCCGCGCCCGGGTCGACCAGCTGCGCCTGCTCGAGGGTGATCTCGCGGCCCTCGTCCTCGACGTCCTCGGTCACCAGCATGAACTGGAGGAGGTCGACCTGCCCGGTCTCGGAGTTGAAGTTCGCCTCGAGCTCACGCTCCTCGCCGAAGACCTTCTTGGCCGCCGTCTCGATGGCGCTCTCGATGGCCTGGACCAGGACGTCGCGCGGGATGTCCTTCTCCTTCGCGACGAGGTCGAGCGTGATGTTGAGGTTGTTGATGGTATCGGCTTCCACGGTCCGAGCCTCCCGTCCGGCGCGCCGGACGACTCCGAGTCAGAACTGGTATTCGATGCTGGCGCTGGCGACGAGGCGGTAGGGCACCTCGACCGGGGTGCCGCGCACGTCGAGCACGACGCGCTCGTCGTCGGCCTCGGTGAGCGGCGCGATGAAGAAGCTGTCGGCCTGGTGGACGGGCACGCGGGTCTTGAGGCGGACCATCAGCCCGACCGCCGCCTTGAAGTGGGCCGGCGTCTTGAGCGGCCGGTTCACCCCGGGGGACGAGACCTCGAGGGTGTAGGCCGTGGGGATCACGTCCTCGACGTCGAGGAGCGGGCCGACGAGCTTCGAGACGCGCACGCAGTCGTCGATCGTGACGCCCTCGCCCGGCGGCTCGGGGTCGCGGGCGGAGCCCTGGTAGCGGGTGCGACCAGCCCTGTCGACGAGGAGCCGCAGCATGAACCGCTTCGGCGCGCGCTTGTACTCGAGATCCACGAGCTCGAGCCCCTCGCGCGTCAGCACGGGGAGGACGAGCGCTTCGATGCGCTCGATGGTCTCTGCGAGCCGTTCTTGAGCCACTTGAATCCCAAATAAAAAAAGGCGGGCGCGAGCCCACCTCATCGCGTTCGACAAGGATGGCGGTCGGTCGTCGACGCGCGGCGGCCGTCCGGCGGTGGGTAGCTAGCACGGCGCACGATCCCAGGCAAGGAGGATCACCTTCCAGCGACCGGATAGGGCGCCGGCACAGCCGAGGACGCAGCGGGCGGCGGAGCCTCGCCGGCGCGTGCAGGACTCGCGCGCCGCGAGCGCCGTCGAGGACGGCGATGAATTGACATCGGGGGGCCGCATCACCCACCCTCGCGGCGTGCGTCTCCTCGCGTTCGCGTCGCTCCTGCTCGTCTCTCTCGCCGCCCCGGCCGCGATCGCGAGCCCCGGCGCGCCGCGCGAGATCGCCGAGGGCGTCAGCGCCTGGGTCACCGCCGTCCCCGGCGCCGACACCATCGCGGTGCGGCT
>SBGO01000590.1 GCA_006226565.1 Deltaproteobacteria bacterium
CGTCGCGGTGCGGGCGCGGTGCGCGCGGATGGCGAGCTCCCGGCGCCCTGTCACGGCGTCGACCGGCGGCTGCGCGAGCCCGTGATCGTCGTCGATGGGGAACGCCTCGTTCTCGCTCGTCAGCTCGAGCGCCGCGTCGTTGAGCGCACGCACCATGGACGGTGCGGTGAACGCGACGACGCGCGCTCCCTTTCGGTCGCGCCGCTTCCCTTCTCCCCCCACCGTTACCTCTGGATGACCGGTCTTCTTCATTCGGACTCGCGTCGAGCCGTTCCATCCGGGCGCTTCCGGCGGCGCACACGGACGGGGCTTCTCGTGAGACTTCGCGACAGCTTGGACCCAAGCGCCGCCCGCCGTCACGGCTCCACCCCCGTTCGGGCGGCGGAGAATACGAGCGGGGTTCACTTTGATGCGGCGCACCTTGGGCCGGGAACTCAGAAGAACAGCCTCGGATATCAACTATTTGTGCGCCGCGACAAGGTCATCAGAGAGCGCCACCCGGCTCGCCAGTGGGCGCCTGGACGATCCTCCCCGGATCGCGCCGCCGATCCGCGCGACGCCTGCGTGACGCGGAGGCGCCGTCAGGCTCGACCACCCCGTCGGAAACCTTTCGACGCGAGCGGCGTCCCAAGGACGAACGTCGCCCCGCTGGCCTTGCCGCTCGCCGCGCTTGGCGCGACGATCACGTCGCGTAGAGCCACACGCCCCTCACCCAAGGAGCACCCCCGTGCATGCTCGCCGCCTCGCAATCCTCGCCGCCTCGCTGCTCGTTGCGCCCCTGACCGCGAGCGCCGCCGCCCCCGAGCGCGCGCCGGTCCGCGTCCCGGCCCCGACCCTCGTCGTCGCCCACGGCGACTCCCACGAGACCCTCGGGGTCAAGCGCGCCGACGTCGACGTGCGCGTCGTCGGCCGCCTCGCCGAGACGCGCCTCACGCTGACCTTCGGCAACCCGCACGATCGCGCGCTCGCCGGCGACCTCACGGTGCCGCTGCCCGAGGGGGCCACGGTGTCCGGCTACGCCCTCGACGTCGCGGGCAAGCTCGTCGACGGCGTGATCGTCGACAAGGACGAGGCGCGCCACATCTTCGAGCAGGAGGTGCGCAAGGGCGTCGACCCCGGCCTCGCCGAGTGGGTCGGCGGCAACGCCTTCCGGACGCGGATCTTCCCGATCCCGGCCCACGGCAGCCGCACCGTCGCCGTGCGCTGGGTGTCGGAGCTGACCGACAAGGACGACGGCGTCTGGTACCAGCTGCCGCTCCGGTTCCCCGATCCGGTCGCCGATCTCCACCTCCGGATCGAGGTCGTCCGCGCCCAGGAGGCGCCGGTCATGCTCGGCCGCGGCAAGCTCGCCCCGTCCTTCGGCCGCTGGCGCAACAGCTGGGTCGCCGAGACGACGGTCCACGGCGCCAAGCTCGAGCGCGAGCTCGCCGTCCTCGTCCCGGACGCCGACAAGCGTCCGGTCCAGGTCGAGCGCGCCCCCGACGGCCGCACCTACTTCACCGCCCGGGTCGCCGCCGACCCGCCGCGGGACGTCGCCGCGCCCGCTATCCGCCGCGTGCGGCTCGTCTGGGACGCCTCGCGCTCGCGTGAGGCCGCCGATCACGAGCGCGAGATCGCGCTCCTCGGCCGCTGGCTCGGGAGCCTCGGGGCGGTGACGGTCGACCTCGTCGTCCTCCGCAACGACGTCGATCCGACCGCGACCTTCCGCCTCCCGGCCGACGCCTCGCGCCTCGCCGTGACCCTGAAGGGGCTGCCCTACGACGGCGCCACGACCCTCGCGGCGGCCGCGCTCCCGGCGGACGCCCCCGCCCCCGACGTCACCGTCCTCGTCAGCGACGGCCTCTCGGACTTCGGCGCCGACGATCCGGGCGATCTCCGCTCGCCGGTCTTCACGCTCAACGGCGAGGCGACCGCCAACCACGCCATCCTGCGCGAGCTCGCGCAGCGGGGCGGCGGCGTCTACTTCAACCTCGCGCGCCTCGATGACGGGGCGGTCCTCGCGCGCCTCGGCAAGCCCGTCTTCTCGCTGCTGTCGGTCCGCGCCAGCGCCGGCCGCGTGACCCAGCTCGCCCCGCGGCTCCCCGAGCCCGCCCTCGGCCCCCTCGCCATCGCTGGCGTCCTGGACGGGGCGAGCGCCACGCTCACCGTCGAGCTCGGCTACCCGGGCCGCGTGACGCACACCGAGGAGATCACCGTGCGCGCCGCCGACGCCGAGGAGGGCACCCTCCTCGAGCGCTTCTGGGCGCAGCAGGAGCTGCGTGGGCTCCTCGCTCGCCCCGAGGAGAACGCCGACGCCATCAAGGCCCTCGGTCGCGCCCACGGCATCGTGACGCCCGGCACCTCGCTGCTCGTCCTCGAGAGCCTCGATCAGTACCTGACCCACGAGGTGCGGCCGCCGGCGTCGCTCGCGGAGATGCGCGCGGACTGGGACCGCGCGATGGCCGAGCGGGCGAAGGAGGCCAAGGCCCAGCAGGTCAGCAAGCTCGAGCACGTGCTGGAGCTCTGGCAGAAGGAGATCAGCTGGTACGACGCCAAGTACACCTACCCGAAGGGCTTCAAGTACCGCACCGAGGAGGACGCCAAGGGGGAGAGCGGCGCCATGGGCTACGGCGCCGCCGGGGGGGCGCTGGAGCGCTCGGTGGCCGCGCCCCCGCCGGCCGCCATGGAGCTGGACAGCGGCGCCGCGGACGCGGCCCCCGAGCCCGAGAAGAAGGCCAAGGGGAAGAACGACGGGGAGGACGAGGGCCCCGAGGCGGCCATCGTGCTCACGAAGTGGGACCCGGACACGCCGTACCTGCGGACCCTGAAGAAGACCGCGGTCGGCAATCGCTACGCGGTCTACCTCGAGCAGCGCGCGCAGTTCGGCGGCTCGCCGGGCTTCTACCTCGACTGCGCCGACCTCTTCGCCGCGACCGACGCCCGCCTCGGGCTCCGCGTCCTGAGCAACATCGCCGAGCTCGAGCTCGAGGACCCGGCGCTCCTGCGCGTCCTCGGGCATCGCCTGACCCAGCTCGACCACCTCGACCTCGCGGCCGGCGTGTTCGAGACGGTGCGGCGCCTGCGCCCCGAGGAGCCGCAGTCCTTCCGCGACCTGGCGCTGGTGCTGGTGCGCCGCGCCGACGCGGCGACCGACGCCGCCGCCAAGCGCGCGGACTACCAGCGTGCGGCCGATCTGCTCGCGAAGGTCGTCATGGGGACCTGGGATCGCTTCGACGAGATCGAGCTCATCGCCCTCGTCGAGCTCAACGCAATGTGGGCGCGCGCCAAGGCCGCCGGGGCGGCGACCTGGCCCCTCGACGCCCGCCTCGAGCGTCACCTCGACATGGACGTCCGCATCGTCATGACCTGGGACGCCGACATGACCGACATGGACCTCCACGTCGTCGAGCCCAGCGACGAGGAGGCGTACTACGGCCACAACCTCACGACCATCGGCGGCAAGGTCTCCCGCGACTTCACCCAGGGCTACGGCCCCGAGGAGTACAGCCTGCGGCGCGCGATGCACGGGACCTACAAGATCAAGTCGCACTTCTACGGCAGCTCCGCCGCCGAGCTGATCGGCGCCGTCACGCTGCAGGTCGACGTCTACACGAACTACGGCCGCAAGAACGAGAAGCGCCGCTCCCTCACCTTCCGCCTCACCGAGCGGAAGGAGGAGTTCGTCATCGGCGAGATCGAGCTCTGAGACGAGAAAATGTGAAGTGATGGGGTCAGACCCCTTCACTTCACACTTTCCGACGTTGGGTCGCCGAAAAATGTGATGAGGCAGGGTCTGACCCCGCCTCATCACATTTTCGCCTCGCTGCTCCGGTCGGCCCTACTTCAGCGTCGCCAGGACCTTCTTGATCTTCTCCTCGATCTTCCCGAACTCGCTCGCGGTCGGGTAGTCGTCGAGGACCTTCTGCCAGCGGGCGATCGCCTCGACGGGACGACCGAGCGCGAGCAGGCACTCGCCGTAGAGGTCGAGGGTCCGGATCGTCTCGCGGTCCTTGAACCGCTTCTCGTGGGCGGCGATGTCGGCGAGCGCCTCGTCGAGGAGCGCGAGCCCCGGCTCGGCGTAGCTGGCGTCGAGCACGGCGAGGCTCGGCGCCACGGCCGGGCGGACGCTCGCGAAGAGGTCGGGCTTGCCCGTCAGGGCGAAGCTCGCGAGCCCGCGGTTGACCGTCTGGGGCGACATGAAGGCCAGGTGCGCCGGCGACGAGCCGAGCCCCAGCTCGCGCGCGACCTGCACGTCGGCGTCGTCCGCCCGCGCGAAGGACGGGATGCGGGAGCGGACGGCGGCCAGCTCGCCGGAGAGCGCCCGCTGGTTGTCCCAGAACGCGACCATCCAGCCCTTGACCTGCTCGCGCGCCTCCTCGGGGATCGGCGTCGGCGAGAACGGGCTCCGGCTGTTCGTGACCCGCTGGATGAGCGCCAGGTAGAAGTGCCCGCGCATCACCCGGTAGCCGATGTAGCGCTCGAGCTTCTTGCCGCGGAGCGACTTGACGTCCTTGCCGGCCAGCTCCTCGTCGCACCGGGCGAGGAGCCGCGTCTCCGCCTCGGCCAGGCCCGACGCGCGCTTCTCCTTGGCGGCGTAGACGCGCTGCATGAGCTCCGCGTATCGCGTCTTCGCCAGGGTGAAGTCCGGCGCCTCGGCCACGACCTCGCCCATCTGCTTGGCCGCCGCCTGCGGGTCGCCGCTGTCGGCCAGCTCCAGCGCCTTGCCGTAGTCGAGCACCGTCGCGAGCTTCTTGGCCGGCGTCTTCGACGGCGGCGCGACCTGGCGCCCGAGCCCGATGACGAACACGCTCGACAGGCGCTCCTGGAGGGCGAAGAAGTCGTCGGCCACGCCCACGACCTTGTCGGCGAGCACGACCTCGCCGGTCTTCACCTCGATGAGCCGCACGTCGAGGCGGATCTTCGGCGCCACCGCCGCGATCGCCCCCGTCACCGCGTAGCGCGCGCCGACGAGCTTGCCGACCTTCTGCGCCGTCGCCGCGTCGAAGAGGCTCGTCTTCTGGAGCTTCAGCTCGCCCACCACGTCCTGGAGGCGCGAGCGCTCGACGACCGTCAGGCCCTCCACCCCGGCGAGGTCGGTCACCATCATGTCGGCGAGCCCCTTCTTGAGCGGCTCGTAGCTCGGATCGCCGGTGTTGTTGTCGAAGTACAGGACGCACACCGACTGCGCGTCGACCTTCACCGGCGCCCGCCGGAACATCGCCGGCGGGTAGCCCGCGAGGGCCGGCGTCGCCACCAGCAGCGCCAGCGCGACCAGCGCCCCCCGCGTCACCCCGGCCCGGGCGCTCACGAGCGCACGCCCAGGAGGTCGAGCACCTCCTCGTGGAGCCGGCCGTTGGTCGCCACGGCGTCGCCGCCGTCGATGGTGCGCTCGCCGGACCACGCCGTGAAGCGCCCGCCCGCCTCCTCGATGATCGGCATCAGGGCGGCGCAGTCCCAGATCGCCATGGCGGCGTCCATCGCGACCTCGGCGCGCCCGGTCGCGACCAGCAGGTAGCCGTAGCAGTCGGCCCACGTGCGCTGCATGTAGACCCGCTCGTTCAGCGCGTCCCCGCGCTCGTGGCCGATGCGCGCGCGCACCGCGTCGAGGTCGGTCACGGTCAGGAGCGCCTCGCTCGCGTCGGTCCGGTCGGAGACCCGGCACGGCCGGCCGTTCCAGCGGCAGCCGAGCCCGCGCGCGGCCGACACCATCTCGTCGAGGGCCGGCATGTAGATGACGCCGACCGACGGCTCGCCCTCGACCTCGACGCCCACCAGCGTCCCGTACAGGGGCACGCCGCTGACGAAGGTCTTGGTCCCGTCGATCGGGTCGAGGATCCACCGCACCGGCGCCGTTCCGCCGCCCGTGCCGTGCTCCTCACCGACGATCTGATGGTCGGGGAAGCGCTCCATGATGAGGTCGCGCATCACGCGCTCGGCCTCGCGGTCGGCGACGGTCACCGGCGAGCCGTCGGCCTTGCGCTCGGCGCGCAGCCCGCTCTGGAACCAGGCGAGGGTCCGGCGGCCGCCGGTCCAGGCGACCTCGGTCGCGACGTCGAGGAGCGTGGCGAGATCAGGGGTGCTCACGGTCGGCCTCTCAGGAGATGCGGGGGGCGCACATCATAGCGGGCTTCCTCGCGCTGAGCGATCAGGTCTTTACTCGACCGCCCCGAGGAGTTCTTCTTTCCCTGGGTCGGCGCGCGCACCACACGCAAATCCAGCGTGCGTCGTCCTCCGACATTCGGGGGGAAGAGAAATGAGAACCGACCTGCGCTCCGCGTCCGGAGCCTTGGCGATGTTCGGGCTGGCGCTCGTCCTGAGCGCCTGTCCTGCGGACAAGAAGCTGCCCATCGGCAGCTCCTGCAACAGCGGCGACCAGTGCGTCTCCGGCCTCTGTGCCGGCCAGGTGTGCCTCGATCCCCAGGGCGACGACGACGGCGACACCCTCGTCAACAGCCTCGAGCAGACCCTGGGCTCCGATCCGCTGAACCCCGACACGGACGGCGACGGGATCGTCGACGGGGCGGAGCTCGACGGCGTCGTCAACGTCGACACCGACGGGGACGGCCTCGCGGACATCATCGAGAGCGCCACCAACGATCTCGACGGCGACTGCATCACCGACCAGTACGACGCCGAGAACACGGTCCAGAACGCGGACCTGTCGCCCATGCGCGACGTCGTCTGCAGCGACCTCGGCGTCTGCGCCGGCCAGGACCGCGCGCTCTTCGGGGTTCTCTGCCCCGAGGACGTCGCCGTCTGCGACTACACGAACGTCGTCGGCTACGTGGACCCCGAGGTGACCTGCGACGGGGTCGACGACAACTGCGACGGCGCCGCCGACGACGGCTTCCCGGACCGGGACGACGACGGCATCGCCGACTGCGTCGACACCGACTGGGACAACGACGACGTCGCCGACGACGTCGACAACTGCCCCTTCGTCGTCAACGCCGGGCAGGAGGACGCCCAGGAGGACGGCGTCGGCGACGCCTGCGCCGCCGACCACGGCCTCGCCTTCACCCTCGCGCCGATCGTCAGCGTGACCGCCGGCGCGCCCTTCGACGTCACCGTCCGCCTCGAGGACGACAACGGCACCCTCGTGACCCGCTTCCACGGCGACGTCACGCTGACCCTCGGGGACGCCGTCGCGGTCCGCGCGGCCGACGGCGACACCGCGAGCGGCGCGACCCTCACCGGGACGACCACCGCCACCGCGGTCGCCGGCGTCGCGACCTTCACCGGCCTCACCATCGCGCCGCCGGGGACCGGGCTCGCCCTGACCGCGGCCAGCGCCGACCTCGGGAGCGCCACCAGCGACGCCTTCGACGTGCTGAGCGGCGAGCTCGCCGAGCTGCGCCCGAGCGGCGCCCCCGCCACGGTCACCGCCGGCGACGCGCTGAGCGTCACCCTCACGGCCTACGACGCCTACGACAACGTGCTCGCGAGCTACGCCGGCGCGGTCTCCTTCAGCGCGACCGATCCGGACGCCACGCTGCCGGCCGAGTTCACCTTCGGCGCCGGGGACGCCGGTACGCACACCTTCGACGGCATCGTGCTCCGCACCGCGGGCGCGCAGACGGTCACCGTGAGCGACGCCTCGGGCGCGACCCTGGCGACCGTCGAGGTCACCGTCGAGAGCGCCGCCGCCGCGAGCTTCGGCGTCGCGGGGCTGCCCGAGACCGTGACCGCCGGCGCGGCGACGAGCCTGACCGTCAGCGCCCGCGACGCCTTCGGCAACGTCGCCACGGACTACGTCGGCACCGTGACCTTCGGCGTCGACGACGGCGCGGCGACGGTCCCCGCCGACCACGCCTTCGTCGCCGCGGACGCCGGCGCCTTCACCACCACCGAGCTCGTCCTCAGGACCGCCGGCTCGCGCACCGTGACCGTCGGGGACGGCACGCTGAGCGGCAGCGCCGCCGTCACCGTCGTCCACGCCGACGCCGCGGCCCTGGTGGTCGAGGCCTCGCCAGCCCCCTTCACGGCGGGCGCGCCGTTCTCCATCACGGTCACCGTCGTCGACGCCTTCGGCAACGTCGTCACCGACTTCGCGGGCACGGTCGGGCTCACCTCGAGCGACCCGCTCGCGACGCTGCCGTCGGCCTACACCTTCTCGCCCTCCGACCAGGGCGTCCACGTCTTCACCGGCGTGACGCTGGTGTCGAGCGGCGAGCACACCGTCTCGGCGAGCAGCTCCACCGGCGCCAGCGTCGGCGGCGCCGTCGCGGTGACCGTCGAGTCCGGCTCCGACGTGGTCTTCGCCCTCACCGGGATCCCCGACCCGGCCACCGCCGGCGTGCCCTTCGACGTCACCGTCACGGTGAAGGACACCTTCGGCAACGTGGTGACCGACTACGTGGGCACCATCGCGCTGCTCACGAGCGACGACGCGGCGACCCTCCCCGCGCCGGTCGCGCTCACCGGCACGAGCGGCGGCGTGGCGACCTTCTCCGGCGTCGTCCTGAAGACCGCCGGGGCCCACACGCTGACCGCCGCCGACGCCGGCCAGGGGATCTCCCAGAGCGTGGGCGTCACCGTCGTCTCCGGCGCCGCCGCGAGCCTCGCCATCAACGGCCCGAGCACGATCACCGCCGGCACGCCCTTCACCGTGACCGTTACGGCCGAGGACGCCTGGGGCAACGCGGCGACCGGGTACGCCGCGACGCTCGCCTTCTCGAGCAGCGACGAGGACGCCACCCTGCCCAGCGACGGGACCTTCCCGGCCGGCAGCGGCGCGCAGCCCTACGGCGGCATCGCCGTGACCCAGGCCGGCGCGCAGACGGTCACCGTCAGCGACCCGCAGAACAGCGCCCTCACCGCCACCCTGAACGTGAACGTGTCCCCGGCCGGCGCCGCCTCGGTGGCGATCTCCGGGGCGCCGACCACGCGCGTCGCCGGCGTCGCCTTCGCGCTCACCGCGACCCTCTACGACGCCTTCGGCAACGTCGCGACCGGCTACACCGGGTCGCTGGCGGTGACGACGAGCGACGCGGCGGGTGTCGTCCCGGCGGCCCACACCTTCACCGCGGGCGACGCGGGCAGCTACGCCTTCTCCGGCGTGACGCTGAAGACCGCCGGCGACCAGACGGTGACCGTGTCGGCGCCCGGCAACGGCGCGCTCACGGCCCAGGTCACGGTCGCGGTGACCCCGGCCGCCGCGGCGTCCCTGGCCGTGACCCCCAGCGACGCCGAGGTCGCCGCCGGCGTGACCACCTCGATCGTCGTGCGCGCCAACGACGCCTTCGGCAACCGCGCGACGGGCTACACCGGCACGGTCCACTTCACGACGACCGACGGGCAGGCGACGCTCCCCGGCGACTACGCCTTCGGCGCCGGAGACGCCGGCCAGCACGTCTTCGGCGGCGTCGTCTTCCGCACCGTCGGCGCCCAGACCGTGACCGTCACCGACCTCGCCAGCGCGAGCCTCACCGGCCAGGCGAGCGTGACGGTGGGGCAGGGCGCGCAGATCGTCTACGAGCTGACCGGGCTCCCGACGAGCACCACGGCCGGGACCGCGCTGACCGCGACCCTGAGCGTCAAGGACACCTTCGGCAACCCCATCACCGGCTACAGCGGCACGGTCGCCTTCACCGCGGTCGACGCCACGAGCGGCCAGGCGGTCTCGGGCGCCACGCTGCCGCCCTCCTACACCTTCGTGAGCGGCGACGGCGGCAGCCACACCTTCTCCGGCATCGTGCTGCGCTCGGCGGGGACGACCACCGTCCGCGCCGCCGAGGTGGGCAGCGTCAACGTCAGCGCCAGCGCGGTCGTGAACGTCGCGCCCGCCGCGATGAGCCGCCTCGCCATCGAGAACGCCCCCGCCGGCGTGACCGCGGGGACCGCCTTCGGCCTGCGGGTGACCGCCTACGACGCCTTCGACAACGTCGCGGCGGGCTACACCGGCCCGGTCGCCTTCAGCGCCTCGCGCCAGGGGGCGACGCTCCCGAGCGACGGGACGCTCACGGCCGGCACGCGGAGCTTCTCGGGGCTCGTCCTGACCCTCGCCGGCGACACCCTCCTCACCGTGGCCGACGGGGCCGTGTCCACGTCGGTGACGCTGCCCGTCGGGCACGGCGCCCCGGCCTCCCTCGACCTGACGGCGCTCCCGAGCACCGTCGCCGCCGGCGCCGCCCAGTCGCTGACCGCGACCGTGCGCGACGCCTGGGGCAACGTCGCGACCGGCTTCACCGGCTCGGCGTCGGTCGTCACCAACGACCCGGCCCTCGACCCGACGTCGATCCCCTTCGGCGCCGCCGACCACGGGCAGCGCACGTTCACGGTCACCTTCCAGACCGTCGGCAGCCGCCAGGTGACCGTCGACGCCGGCGGGGCCCTGTCCGCGACCCGCGCGACGACGGTGGAGCCCGGGGCCGCCACGCGCTTCGTCGTGAGCGCCTTCCCCTCGACGCTCACGGCCGGAACGCGGCGCACGATCACCATCACGCTCTACGACGCCTACGGCAACGTCGCGACGGGCGGCATCTCCGGCAGCTTCACGATCTCGTCGACCGACCCCGCCGCGACGATCGCCCCGGCGGCGCTCACCATCGGGCCCGGCGCCGGTGGCACCGGCTCGAGCGACGTCACCCTGGTCACCGCGGGCGACCAGACCGTGACGGTCGCCCACACCGTCAGCAGCGTGGAGCTGTCGACGAACGTCAAGCCGGCGGCGGCCGCGAAGCTCGCGGTCAGCGACCTCCCGCCGACGGTGACCGCCGGGGTGAGCACCGCGGTCGTGGTCCGCGTGACCGACACCTACGGAAACACCGTCTCCAGCTACGTCGGCGTCGTGCACGTCAGCGCGAGCGACGACGCCGTCACCCTCGCCCCGGGCTCGAGCCTCACCTTCCCGGCCGGGCAGCCGGCGTCGGTCACCCTGACGGCCACCTTCGAGACCGCCGGCGACCAGAGCCTCGACTTCCTCGACACCGGGCTCGGCGCCGGGGGCGCCGCCGCGACCTCGACCACGGTGAGGGCCGCGGCCCCGCGTGATCTCGTGGCGACCCCCGCCACCGGGAGCGCCGTCGCCGGCACCGCCTTCAACTTCACCGTCGCCATCTACGACGCCTACGGGAACCTCGCGCCGACCTACACCGGGACCGTCTCCTTCACCTCGAACGACACCCAGGCGACGCTCCCGGCCGCGACGGCCTACACCACCGCCTTCGGCGGGACCCACACCTTCTCCGCGACCCTCCGCACCGCCGGGACCCGGGTCATCACCTGCTCCGGGACGGGCCTCGCCGGCGCCTCCAGCGACGACCTCACGCGCACCGTCTCGCCCAGCCCGACCCTCGACCACTTCACCGTCGTGCCCTCGATGATGACGGTGACGGCGGGCGGCACCCTGAGCGCCACCGTGACGCCCTACGACGCCTGGAACAACGTCATCACGACCTTCTCCGGCGCCGTCGCGATGAGCGTCGACGACCCCGAGGGCAGCATCCCGTCGCCGGTGACGCTGTCGGGGGCCACGCAGGTGTCGCCCATCGTCCTCTACACCGCGGGCGCCGTGCACGTGACCGCCACCTGGGGCGGCGTCTCCGACAGCGGCACCGTCACGGTCGTCCCCGGCTCGCCGGTCAGCGTGGCCTTCGCCACCCAGCCGAGCGACGGCTACGTCGCGACCCCGCTGCCGACCTTCGCGGTGGCCTTCTACGACGCCTACGGCAACGTCGCGACCAACATGCCCGCGACCACCGTCGGCCTCGCGCTGGGGCGCAACGCCGGCCCGGGTCTCCTCGGCGCGACCACCGCGGTCGCCACCTCGAGCGGGGTCGCGACCTTCTCGTCGGCCCAGATCGACGCGCCCGGGCGCGGCTACGACCTCGTCGCCAGCAGCCAGCTCGGCACCGTCCGGAGCGAGCGCTTCGACGTGAGCTGGCGCCCCGCGACGCTGGTCGGCACGCCCTTCGTCAGCGGCAGCGGCGGCTGCCGCGACGTCTACTACACGCTCGCCCAGACCAACGGGCACCCCACCGACGTCCTCGTCGAGTACCGCGTCGGGACCGGGGTCTGGCGGCGGGCCACCCAGCGGCCGGGGACGGCCGCGGACGGCGAGGGCACGCGCGGCGTCGCCACGAGCTTCGCCGGCGTCGAGCACGCCTTCGCGTGGGACGTCTTCGCCGACGTCGGCCTCGCCGACGCGACGGTGACCGCGCGCGTGACTCCCGTCATCGACGGGGTCGCGGGCGTCGCCAAGACCACCGGCAGCTTCTCCGTCAGCTACGCGTGGCGCCTCGGCTCCGACAAGCTCGACATCACCGCGTCCATCCCGCCGGGGCCGGTCGCCATCGGCGACTACGACCGCAACGGCCTCGACGACGTGCTCCTGATGGGGCGCGAGGCGGCGATCGTGGACGTCTTCTTCCAGACCTCGCCCGGCGCCTTCACCGAGATCTCGAAGCAGCTCGACCTCTCGGCGCCCGGGCTCGTGGACATCGCGCCGTGGCAGCCGGCGCCGCGCTACACCAAGGGCTTCTTCGCCCTCGGCGGCGCCGACGGCTTGCTCCACGTCTTCACCTCGTCGGTCGTGGGCGAGGCCAACGTCGGCTGGGGGTTCTCGTCGACGCCGGCGTGCCCCGGCCAGACCGGCAACCCGCCGATCGCGATGGCCGTCGGCGAGGTCTACGGCACGCGCGACGTCGACGTGGTCGTCGCCTGCGCGGGCGACGGCGGCGTCCAGGGCCCGACCCTGTCGATCATCTCCGACTTCGGCCAGGGCTGGGTGCGGAGCATGGACATCGGCGTGTCGAAGATCCCGGTCGCGGTCGCCGTCGCGGACCTCGGCCACAACGGCTGGCAGGACGTCATCGTCGGCGACTCCGGCGGGCTCCGGACGCTGATCAGCCAGTACGGCGACGGCTTCTGCCAGTCCTCGAGCTGCGGCGCGCAGGTCATCGACGCGCGCGCGCCGACCGACATCGCCGTCGCCGACTTCGACAACGACGGCCAGCTCGACGTCATCACCGTCGACGGCGGCGGCGTGGCGACCTACTTCCGCGGCGACGTGGTCATCGGGCCGCAGGGCGTCCCGCTCCAGTACCTCGCGCCGCAGGGCCTGGACGTCCCGCTCAACGTCGCGGGCCACCGGGTCACGGCCCGGGACGTCAACGACGACGGCGTCGTCGACGTCGTCGTCGGCTCCTACGAGGAGGACGCCGTGGAGGTGCTGCTCGGCGGCGACCTCGCCTCGTGGGGGGTCATCGACCTCCTCGGCGCGGCGGGCAAGGGCGTCAACGGGCTCTGGGTCGGGGATCTCGACAAGGACGGGCGCACCGACATCGTCGCCGGTCGCGACGACACCTCCGCCGCGGCGGTGGCGTGGCTCCCGGGCAAGGCCTTCCAGCAGTGCCGCCCCTCCTTCGAGACCTCGGGCGCCGCGCGCTACATGGCCGGGGCGCAGCAGCTGGAGGTGGTCGACGTCGACGGCGACGGGCGCCACGACGCGATGTGGAGGACCTCGTACAGCGCCGCGATCCAGGGGCTCATGGTCGGCTACGGCGACGGCGCGGGCGGCTACCAGCGCGGCTACGCCTCCTACGTGACCAGCCAGTCGCCGACCGACATGGCGATCGGCGACCTCGACAACGACGGCCTGATGGACGCCGTCCTCAACGACGGCTACACCGACAACGTCGACGTGGCGCTCCAGAGCGCCTCCGAGCCGGGGACCTTCTACCAGGGCTTCGCGCCGACCTTCTTCAACGACGCCAGCGCCGACAGCCTCGTCGTCGTCGACGCCGACAACGACCGCCGCAACGACCTCTTCTACATCGGCGCGGGCGCGCTCCAGCGCTACTACGGCAACGGGTCGACGCTGGTCGGCGCCACGCCGGTCACGCTCGGCGCCGGCAGCCCGACGGGCCTCGGGCACGCCGACGTCAACAAGGACGGCTACCAGGACTTCGCGTACTACGGCTACGTGAACGACGCCGACAGCGTCTGCCTGCTGATGTCCTCGGGGCCGCGCGGCTACGCGACCAGCGAGAGCTGCGTGGCGGTGCAGTCCCGCGACGGCCGCGTCCAGCTCGTCGACCTCGACGGCGACGGCGCCGAGGAGATGGTCTACATCAGCCGCTGGGACTACTACGCCGAGACCCTGATCGCGGTCCGCCGGCAGCAGACCCCGGACACCGGCGACTTCGGGCTGCCCGAGGAGGTCCCGACCTGCTTCGGCGGCACCGATCTGCGCTTCGCCGACGCCAACGCCGACGGGCGCACCGACATCTTGCTGTCGTGCGGCTCCGAGGGCGGCGGCACCTCGGGGGCCGCCGTGATGGTCCTCTACCAGGGCGCCGACGGCGGCTTCGGCGCCACCACCGGCGGCTTCGGGACCTTCGGCTACCAGGCGTGGGGGCTCGCGGTCGGCGACGCCAACGGCGATCTCTTCGACGACGCCTACCTCGGCGCCGCGGTGACCCGGCGCGACAGCGACGGCGTCGGCGTCGTGACCCCGGCGTCGGCGCCGGCCTCCGACGGCAGCTACGTCTACCGCCTCGCCGTCGCGGACCTCGACGGCAACGGCCTCCTCGACGCCGTCACCGCCGGCGGGCAGCGCTTCTCGGTCAGCCTCCAGCCCGAGCCCGGCAAGCTCGTCGCCCCGACGACCTACGTCCTGAGCGGCGTCTCCTCGGTCTACGGTCTCGTGGTCGAGGACGTCGACGGGGACGGGCGGCCGGACGTGGTCCTCGGCGTCTACTCCACGATCGGCCGGCGCGAGGTGCGGATCTACCAGCAGATCCTCTCGACGCCGGGCGCCTTCGACGTCGACTACGGCTACACCACGCTGAACCCGACCGGGAGCGGCTATCCGAACGTCATCGCGGTCGAGGACTTCGCGGGGGCCGGCGTGCCGTCCGTGCTGGTGTCCCAGGCGACCTACTCGTCCCAGGACGAGTTCGACGTCTTCCTGCAGAACAGCTCCGGGGGCTTCACGCAGATCCCGTCGGATCCGTACACCAGCACCTTCCCGACCCAGGTGGTGTCGGCCGGCTTCGGCTGGTTCGGGCGCAAGGACTACCGCGAGCCCTTCGTGGCCGGCCGCTGCGGCACCGCGCCGTGCGTGGTCATCGCCCAGATCGGGGCGTGCGACCTGCAGCCGCCGGTCTGCTTCAAGACCAAGACCACCCTCAACCTGTCAGGGGGCGCGGCCGCGCCGCTCTACACGAGCATCAGCGGCGCCGTCGTGGCCGACGTCGACAAGGACGGCTTCGACGACATCGTGGCCAGCCTCGGCGGCAGCAACGGCAGCCACGTCTACGCGCTCGTGCGCCAGAACCCGAACGTCCCCGGGACGTTCTTCGCGCTGCAGGCGTTCCAGGGCGCCCAGACGACGCTCCCCCTCGAGCTGCGCCTCGTCGATCTCAACCACGACGGGCGCCTCGACATCGTCGCGCAGTACGGTGCGGGCTCGACCAACGCCTACGAGATCCTCCTCGGGACCGGCACGGGCGCGTCCTTCGGGCAGGGCTTCGCGGTGGCCACCGCGCTGACCCCGTCCGACGCCCCGTTCGTCGTGGGCGACCTCGACCGGGACGGGTGGCCCGATCTCCTGACGCTGTCGACGAACGACGCCAAGCTCCTGCTCGCGCCGCAACGTTGAGCGGGGCGCGGGGCGGGGCGAGCCGACCGGATCGTCCCCGCCCCGCGTCACCGCGCCAGCGGTCGAGTCGGGAGCGCGCGGGCCGACGATCCCTCGGCTCGGGGCTCGCAGGCGTTGACGATTGGCGCTTTGGAACCCAGAATCCTCGACGACGCACAGGCAACGTCGAGGGTCGATGGAACTCGTTTGGGAAGAGGACGGACTGGAGCAGAGCGTCGAGCTCGGGCCGAACCGGCCAGAGGTGATGGTCGGCCGCCACAAGGAGTGCGACATTCGCGTGTCGCGCCCGTCGGTGAGCCGTCGTCACGCCCTCTTCAGTTGGAACAACGGCAACGTCATCGTGACCGACCAGGAAAGCACGGCCGGCACGTACATCGATGGGAAGAAGATTCGGCGCTCGCGGGTGGATCCGGGCACTGCGGTGAACTGCGGTGGCGTGATGGTCCTGCTCGACGAGGGGGCGTCGCGTGGGCGGAGCAGCAGCAGCAGCAGCAGCTCGTCCCGTGGCGGCGCCGCCGTCGACGACTTCTTCTCGGACGCGCCCTCGCGGCGGTCCGCGCCCGCTCGGGAGGAGCCCCCGCCGCGCCGGCGTGAGCCGGTGATGGAGGAGCCTCCGCCGCGTCGGCGCGAGCCGCCACCGGAGGAACCCCCGCCGCGCCGGCGTGAGCCGGTGATGGAGGAGCCCCCGCCGCGCCGGCGTGAGCCGCCTCCGGAGGAGCCGCCGCGTCGCGCGTCGCGCGGGGCGGACATCGACGCCCTCTTCGACGATCCGCCGCCCCGTCGGCGCCGGAGCGCCGATCAGGAGACGGCCGAGGCCGCGCCCAGCCGGTCGCGCCGCTCGGCGCCGGTGGACGACTTCTTCTCGTCCTCCGCGCCCGAGCCGATGCCCGAGCCGGCCGGCGGGAACGACTTCTTCTCTTCGGCGGAGCCCGAGCCGATGCCGGCCCCGAAGAAGAGCGGCGGCTTCGATCCCGACGCGTTCTTCGGGGGGGACGACGACGGCTTCGACGACTGGGTCCCGCCGGCCGCTCCCGCGCCGGAGCCCGAGCCGGAGCCCGAGCCCGCGCCCGCACCCGCGGCGCCGCGGACCGCCCACCACGCGGTCTACCTGCTCTACGTCGACGACGACGGCCAGGAGCAGGAGGCGCGCGTCGAGAAGGACGCCGAGCCGATCCTCATCGGCCGTCGCTCCGGCGCGACGATCAAGGTCCGAAACCCGAGCGTGTCGGGCAAGCACTGCACGGTCGGCTACCTCGACGACGAGGTGGTGGTCCGCGACCTCGGCAGCTCGAACGGCACCTTCATCAACAACGACCGCGTCCGGCGTGGCGTCGTCGAGGACGGCGACATCATCCGCTGCGGCCGCTTCGAGCTGCGCGTCAACTACGTCGCGCACAAGGAGCTGGCGCAGGCCGAGTACGAGGAGTGGGGCGACGACGACTGGGGCGAGGACCTCGACATGGGGCCGCCGCGCTACCACCTCATCTACTCCGACGATCGCGGCGAGCTGACCTCGGTCACCCTCGGCGAGCACGAGCGCGTCCTCGCGGTCGGCAGCGAGGGCTGCGAGATCAACATCGAGAACCGCGAGGTCGAGCCCGAGCACTGCGAGCTGACCTGGGACGAGGGCGTGCTGGTGGTGACCGATCTCCGCAGCGAGACCGGCACCTTCGTGAACGAGGAGGCGGTCGAGGACGAGGTGGTCGCCAACGGCGACGTCATCATCGTCGGCCTCGCGCGGATCCACGTGGTTCGCGGCTGCTCCTCCGAGCGCAAGCCGCCGGCGCCGGAGTACCGGTCCGACCAGGCGGATCTCTGGGTGCGCCACCTCGACAACCGCGACGACGACCTCGAGATCCTCTTCATCGACGGTGAGGAGAGCGACGAGGGCGGCAAGCACGAGCTCTCGATCTGGGGCAACGGCGAGGCGCGCATCGAGATGATCACCGAGACCGATCGCTACTCGGTCACCGGGATGATCGATCGCGACCTGCGGCGCCTCGTCTACGAGTCGCTGCTCCGCGCCGGCTACCCCGACACCCCGACCAACAAGGTCCGGGGCGGCGAGGTCCCGCCGGAGATCAACGTCTTCCAGGGCCGCGACGAGTCGCGGGTGCTCCTGACGAAGGCGCTCGTCCAGCGCTCGCCGGGGTATCACGAGGTGCTCGAGATCCTCCGCGCGGTCTGTACGGAGATGTCCGCGGCGAGCTGAGCGCGCGCACGCGGCACGACACGGACGGCGGGCCCCGATGGAGCCCGCCGTCGTCGTTTCAGCGCAGCGGCACGAGGGTGAGCTTGCGGACCTGGCCGACGTCGCCCTGGCGCAGCGTCAGCGTCAGCTGGCGGAAGCCCTCCTTGGCGGCCCGCAGGCGCGGCGCCGTGCCCCGGCCGTCCCAGGTGAGGGTCACCGGCGTCGGGCCGAGGGAGAGCTCGCCGAGGAAGATCTCGGCCTCGGGCGGCTCGCTCTCCAGTCGAACGGCGTTGGCCGGGACCGGCGGGCTGGGCGTAGCGGCCTCGGCGGCCTCCGCGGTGTCGGGCGTCACGGCGACGTCGGGCACGGCCTCGACCACGTCCGGGGTGGGGGCGGCGACCGGGTCGGGGGTCTCGCCGGCGCCTGGCGCCGTCGTGGTCACGGGCGGCGCGGTGGGGGCCTGCTCGCCGACCGTCGTGGCCGGGGACGACGGCGGGGTGGGTGCGGCGTGCTCGGTGCCGGGCGGGTAGGCGATGACGTAGAGGATCACGCCGACGGCGGCGAGCCCGACGAAGAGCAGCGCCCAGAGCGTCGGATGGGGGCCGCGACGCGGCGGTGGGCGCACGAGCGCGGCGTGCTCGGTCACCGTGTGGGCGGGGGCGCTGCCGGCGTCCGGCGGCTGCCACAGCGGCGTGTCGGTGACCCCCGAGGGGACCGCGTTCGCCACCTCGGGGCGCCGCGGGAGGTCGAGGCTGCAGTCGGTCCGGCCCGCCGCGGCGGGATCCCGCG
>SBGO01000502.1 GCA_006226565.1 Deltaproteobacteria bacterium
CGCCGCTGCCAGACGGTCTCCGGGGCGCCGTTGACGACCTCGAGGTCCCACACGACGTCGCCCACGCCGGTCAGGTTCAAGGCCGCGACGTCGATCTTCACCGGCGGCCCCGCCGGCGGCGTCGGGCCTTCGGCGCAGGCGGTCGGGCCGAAGACCAGAGCTGCGGCCAGGACCGAGCGGAGCGTACGCTTCATCGGCGGTCGCCTCCGGGCCCGAGACGGGCCGAGGGGAGCACAGGTCAGGGAGACGCGTCAGGAATTGACGCAACGCGACTATCGCGGTTGCGTCGCCACGCGGTCAAGGCTGGCGCATTCCTGCTTGAAATCGGCGTGATCGCGGGCCATGGGCCGTGCGTTGCAGCGCGACGCTCCGGTCACACCTGGAGCCCGATCGCGGGGCGCACCCCGACCGCGAAGTCCCAGCCGCTCTGGCTCCCGCGCATGGCCGTCAGCAGGAGCTGCCACTCCCCGCACCCCTGCCACGGAGCGACCAGCGCCGCGCCGCCCCGGACCGCGCGCGGGCCGTCGCCGGTGCGCGGGCTGCCGTCGACCGGTGCGTCCTCGAAGGTCGGGGCCCAGGCGTCGGCGCAGATCTCGGGCAGGAGGCCGAAGCCCCACAGGCCGAAGCGGTTGCGCGCCTCCGGGCCGTGCTCCTCCAGCGCGTGCAGGTGCGCCTCGAGCGGCAGGTTCGTCCCGAGGTAGTGGAGCTCGCCCGCGACCCCGCCGCGCGCGGCGTACTCCCACTCGGCCTCGGTCGGGAGACGCCACGGGCTCTCGGCGATCCAGTCGGCGACCTCCTCGGGCGCGAGCTCCTCGCCGACGCCCGGGCCGAGGAGGAACGGCTCGACCCGCACCTCCGCCGTCGGGCGCATCGTCGGGATCAGGTCGACGAGCTGCCCGTACTCCTCGTAGCTCTCGGTGAGCCCGGCCGCCGCGGCGCCCGCGTGCACCAGCGCCTCCTCCTCCGCCGACATCCCGCGGGTGAAGGTCCCGCCGGGCAGGAGCGCGAAGCGTTGCTCCGACGCGCCGTAGGCGATGAGGGCGATGGGCGGGCCGCCGTGCTCCTCGATCCCGACCAGCGAGAACCCCTCGCCGAGCGCGGTCACCACGTGCTCGGCCACCGCCACGCGGCGCTCGGGGGGCGCCCCGGTCCACGCCTCCATCGACGCCAGCTCCGCCGCGTCGGCCACCGGCACCCGCATCAGCGCGGCGTGCTCGGCCAGCGGCCCGAGCCCCTCCGACCGGAGCGCCGCCGCGACGTGCTCCTCCCAGAACGCCAGCGCGGGCCGGATCAGCGCCGAGACCCCCGCCGCGTCGATCTCCGGGCCTCCGGCCGCGACCATCGCCTCGAGCTCCTTCTTCCGGGCGAGGCCGCGGATCGACTTCACCAGGCGCCGGTACGCCGCGCGCGTGGCGTCGCTCGTCAGCAGATCGGCCACCACCGCCGCCGCCTCGAGGTGGAACCCGGCCGACTCCGGGGTGCGCGGGGTCAGCATCCGCAGCAGGATCAGCTCCCGCCGTGCGTCCGGGAGCCGCGCCAGGAGCGCCCGCGCGGTCCCCGCCGGCAGCGACAGGTAGCGCACCGGGTCGAGCGCCTCCGGTAGCTCGGCGTCCGGAGCCGCCGCGTAGCAGGCCGCCGCGAGCGTCAGCTGGTCGCGCGTCGGCGTCCCGGCGAGGAGCCCGGCGCCGAACGCCGCCGCCTCCTCGGGCGCGAGTTGTGCGGCGCAATACGAGAGAACTGCCGAAGTTGGATAGAATCCGCGCGCGATCTTTGTGCTTTGCACCACGCTGGCGGCGACGGCGAAGCGCTCGCGCGCGTCGAGCCCGGCGCCCTCGAGGACGGCGAGGAGCTCGAGCCACGCCGCGGTCGTGACGAGGAGGGTCGGCGTCCCCCACCCGAGGAGCGCCGCCGCGTGCGTCATGGTCACCGGGCTCGGCCGCAGCTCGGCGTGCCCCGCGATGTCGCGCAGGCTCCAGGTGACGTGCGCCGTGTGGCGTCGCCGCAGCTGCTCGACCGTGAGCTGCTCGCCCTCGACGTCTACCACGCGGTCCAGAATCGCCACGTCCACCTCGCTGGCTCCGATACCGAGCGGAGTCTACCCGAGGCCCTGCGGCCCCGCGAGGCGTCCGACGGCGCGCCGCGCTACAGGCGCAGCCACGGGGCGGGGTTCATCGCCTTGCCGTCCTTTCGGAGCTCGAGATAGAGCCGCTTGCCGTAGAAGCTGCCGGTGTCGCCGACGGTGCCGAGGGGCTCGCCGGTCCGGACCTTCTGCCCGACGGCGACCTCGATGACGTCGAGGTGGGCGTAGATCGACACGTAGCCGAGGGTGTGGTCGAGCACGACCACGCGCCCGAGGCCGCGGATCCAGCCGGTGTAGGCGACGTAGCCCCAGTAGATGGCGCGGACCTCGTCGCGGTCGGTGGGGCGGTTGGGGACCATCTCGATGCCGCGGCGGGTCGTGGTCACGCCGTTGCTCTTGATGACGCCGTAGCGCGAGACGACGTCGCCGTTGCGCAGCGGGGAGGCGAGCTGCCCCTTGGTCTCGGCGATGTAGAGCCGCTGGTAGGACGGGTTCGTCCACCCCTTCGCCTGCTCGACGAGGACCGCGTCGATGGCCTCGATCTCGCGGGCGTGCTCGGCGTTGAACTCCGGCTGCTCGCGCACGGCGTGCTCGAGGGCGGAGCGCTCCTCCCGGTCCCAGGCGAGCTCCTGCCGCAGGTAGGCGATGGTCTCCTGCTCGTTCGCCAGGTTCTTGCGCCGCCGCGCCAGGTCCGCCTTGGCCACGTTCCACGCCGCGAGCTGCGCCCGGTAGGCGACGACGCGCCGCCGGTCGGCCTCGTACAGCCGCTCGAGCGCCTCGAGCCGCGCCTGGTAGTTCGCGTAGCCGGTCGCGCGCAGGAAGACGCGGGCCGAGGGCATCGCGCGGATGCGGATCATGGTGCGGAGCCGGTCCCGGACGATGCTGCGCTCGCTGTCGCGCGCCGCCGTGAGCGCCTCGAAGTCCGCCGTCGCCCGGTCGAGGTCCGCCGACAGCCGCGCCTCGAGCGCCTCGTGCCACGCCAGGCGCGCGCCGCGGCGGCGGATGTTCTGGTCGAGCGTCTCGGTCGCGGCCAGGATCGACCGCTCCGGCCGGAGGAGCCGCCGGATGTCCTGGTCCGGGTGACGCGCCTCGGGGGCCACCGGCGCGTCGACGACCAGCGTGTCGAGGTCGATGGAGGCGACGTCGGGGAGGGCCTCGCCGTCCTCGTCGACCGCGACGGGGGGCGCGACGGGGGCGACGGGGGCGGCGGCGGTCGCGGTCGCGTTGTCGTCCGCGGCGGGCGCCGGGTC
>SBGO01000214.1 GCA_006226565.1 Deltaproteobacteria bacterium
AGGCGGCCGCGCCGTCCCGCGCCGCCACCAGCGCCCGCTCGAGGAGCGCCTCGTCCGCCTTGACCCAGCGGTAGGGCACCGCCCCGGGGCGCCCGGGGTCGAAGCCGTCCTCGACGCCGGCGCCGCCGTCCGTCAGCTCCTCGCCGGCGACGACCGGCCCCACCACGACGGGCTCGCGCTCGCGCCAGCGGGCGAGGATCGCCTCGACCCAGGCGCGGTTGTGGGGGAGCGTCCAGTCGGTGTCCGGCTCGTTGACGAAGGGCCCGTCGGGGTCGGGGTCGACCGGCTCGGCGCGGCGGTCCTGATCCCGCCGTGCCCCGGCGGCGACCGTCGCGGCGTCGCGGCAGGCGGCGACGAAGCGCCGCTCCTGCTCCTCCCAGGCGGGCGTGCCCGGCTCGAGCTCGAAGACGTGGCGGAGGAAGTTCTCCGGCGCCGTGTTCTCGTCGAGGCGCCGGATGAGGTAGGCGATGGCGCTCTGGAGCTCGTCCTCGACCACCGCCGGGGCGTAGATGAGGACGTCGCCCGCGACGTCGCGGACGACCCGCCGCAGCGACGCCGAGATCCCCTCGAGCATCTCGAAGGCGAGGTGCTCGGGCGCGCCGACGAGCGCGCGCACGACGAGGCCGTAGGCGAGGTCGAAGACGTTGTGGCTGGCGACCGCGAGGCGCACGGCGTCGAGCCGCCCCTCGGCGACGCCGTAGTGGACCATCCGCTTGAAGCTGGCGTCCACCTCGGCCTTGGTCGCGTAGGGCGCCTGCTTCCAGCCGTGGACCGCCGCGTCCACGCGCTCCATCGCGAGGTTGGCGCCCTTGACCAGGCGCAGCCGGATGGGCGCGCCACCGCGGGCGACCCGGCGTTGGGACCAGGCGACGAGGCGCCGCTGGGCCTCGTGGCTGTCGGGCAGGTAGGCCTGGAGCACGATGCCGGCGGCGAAGCCGAGCAGCTCCTCCTCTTCGAGCACCCGCTCGAAGGCCGACAGCGTGAGGTGGAGGTCGCGGTACTCCTCCATGTCGAGCGTGACGAGGGTCGGATGCACCGTCCCGTCGAGGTCGACGAAGCGCGAACCGTGCGCCGTGTGGAAGAGGCGGCGGAGCCGGTCGGCGAGGGTGTCGACCGAGGCGTCGAAGGCGAGCAGGTCCAGCTGCGAGGCGATGGAGCTGATCTTGATCGACACCGCGGCGACGTCCTCCCGGCGCACCGCGTCGAGGTAGCGCGCCAGGCGCGCCTCGGCCTCCTGCTCGCCGAGGATGGCCTCGCCGAGCTGGTTGAGGTTGGGGTGGGTTCCCCGCCGCAGCATCGCGTGCAGCTCCGCCCCGACCCGGGCCGGCGCGCCGTCGATGACGTAGCGCCCCATCTCGCCCTTGATGCGCCGTAACACGGCGGGGACCAGGAGCTTCGGTGCGAGCCCGGACAGCCGGCGGAACGCGCGCAGCTGGAGCCGGTCGAAGCCGGTGAGATAGCGGGGCGCGCCGATGGTCCCGACCAGGTGCGCGAGCTGCTCGGCGACCCGCTTGGGGACGCGCGCGCGTAACGCCTGGTCGGTCATGGCGGTGGTGAACACGCGGCCAGCCGGATCCTCCATCAGGCGGGCGAGGACTGCGAGCTCCTTGGCCTCCGCCCGGGTGATCCCGGCGTTGGCAAGCCGCTGCAAATCCGCCGCCAGCGTCGCGGCTTCGGCCACGGCGTCGACAGCGGAGAGCCCCCGACCGTGAAGGGACCCGAGACGGTCGCGCAAGGCGCTGACGTCGGGCATACGGTCCATGCGCGGGAGCATGCTCCGACCCGAGCCGGCCGTAAAGCAGATTGGAACGGCGTCAGCGCGTCTTTCGGGTGCACCGCACGCCGGTCCGCCGCGGCGGTCCCCAACGGAAGCTTGTGCCCCCGGAGACGAGCCTCCATCATACGCAGCCGCGAGGAGAGACTCATGCGCGCCGTCGTCATCACCAGACCCGGAGGACCCGAGGTCCTCGAGCTCCGCGAGGTCGCGGACCCCACCCCCACGAAGGGCGAGCTGCTCGTCCGCGTCGCGGCCTCCGCGCTCAACCGCGCGGACCTCCTGCAGCGCCGCGGGATGTACCCCGCCCCGCCGGGCTCGCCGAAGGACATCCCGGGCCTCGAGCTCGCCGGGACGGTCGTCGCGTGCGGCGAGGGCGTCACCCGCTTCGCGCCCGGCGACGAGGTGATGGCGGTGGTGGGCGGCGGCGCCTGCGCCGAGCTGGCGGTCGTGCACGAGCGCGAGGCCATCCGGCGCCCGCTGGGTATGCCGGCGAGCGTCGCCGCAGCCATCCCCGAGGCCTTCATGACGGCCTTCGACGCCATCGTCCTCCAGGGCGGGCTCGCAAGCGGCCAGTGGCTCGCGGTGGACGCCGTCGCCAGCGGGGTCGGCACGGCCGCGATCCAGATCGCGCGCGCCATCGGCGCCCGCAGCGTCGGCTCGACACGCACCGAGGCGAAGCTCGAGCGCGCCCTCTCGCTCGGCCTCGACGTCGGGGTGCACGGGGTGACCGCGGACCTCGCGAAGAAGGCGCGCGAGGTCACCGGCGGCGCCGGCGTGGCGGTCGGGCTCTCGCTCGTCGGCGGGCCGGCGCTCTCCGACATGATCGCGGCGCTGCGACCGCGCGGCACCGCCATCCTGGTGGGGCTGATGGCCGGCGCGAAGGCCGAGCTCAACCTCGTCACCGTGCTCCAGAAGCGCCTCCACGTGGTCGGCACCGTGCTCCGGAGCCGCCCGGCCGAGGAGAAGATGGCCGTGGCGCGGGCCTTCGAGGACCGCATCCAGCCGCTCTTCGAGGGCGAGGCGCCGCTCTTGCGGCCGGTGGTCGACCAGGTCTTCCCGATGGAGGCCGTCGCGGAGGCCCACATCGCCCTCGAGAAGAACAGCGCCTTCGGCAAGATCGTGCTCTTCCACGGCTAGCCCCAACACCGGCCACCCGGGGATAACCCTCTGAGATCGCACACATCTTTCCACCACGAAGGCCACGAAGGATGGGTGGCCGCTCGGGCCGAAATTCCGGGCGCGACCCGCTCCCCCCTCCGTGGGCTCCGTGCTCTCCGTGGCAAAAAAGACGTGCCGGTGCAGCGCCTCGTGGCCTATCTGATCGGCAGTGCGGCCAGCCCGACGCGCGCTCGTCCCGTCCGGACCCAAGATTCGGCAACGCCACCTCGCTCGCAGCGGTCGCCCTTGCTCCACCCTCTCCTCGCCCACCTCGCGTGGCTCCCGGCCCTCCTCGTGGTGGCGTCGGCGCACGCCGCCGCGCCCCGCCCCACACCGCCCGGCGAGCGCCCCGCCGTGGTGCCCGACGACCCCGAGGCCGACGGCGCCGT
>SBGO01000172.1 GCA_006226565.1 Deltaproteobacteria bacterium
GCCTTGGCGTCGGCGGCAGCCTTGGCGTCGGCGGCAGCCTTGGCGTCGGCGGCAGCCTTGGCGTCGGCGGCAGCCTTGGCATCGGCGGCAGCCTTGGCGTCGGCGGCAGCCTTGGCATCGGCGGCGGCCTTGGCGTCCTCCGCAGCCTTGGCCTCGGCGGCGGCCTTCGCCTCGGCCTCCGCCTTGGCGTCCGCCACGCTCTTGACCTCGCGGGCGGCGCTCAGCGCGGCCGCCGCGCCCTCGTAGCCGGCGTCGCGCGCCGTCTCGAAGTGCTTGATGGCGGCCTCGAGGTCGCCGTCCTCCTGGGCCTTGACGCCGGCCTGGAAGTCGACCTCGCCAGGCTTGGTCGGGTCGGCGTTGGCCGCGGCGTCCTCGGTCGTCGTCGCCGGCTTCTCGTCGCCGAGCTGCCGCAGCTCGTCGCGCTTCTCCTGCGCCGCCGACAGCTTCGCGTGGTCGAGCCCGGCGGCGGGCGCCGTCCCGGTCTCGCCCTGCGGCGCCGTCGGGACCTGCGAGGTCTCCTCCGGCGGCCGGATCCGGGCCTCCTCGCCGCCCGACCCCTGCGTGAGCAGGTAGATCAGCACGAGGATGATGATGACGATCGGGATCGCGGCGTACCAGAAGTAGGGCGGCTTCTTCTCGATGACGAAGCTCGACTGCTCGGCGGACATGTCGTCGAGCGGCGAGCCCGCCGAGACGAACCAGTCCTCCTGCTCGTCGGTGCCCGTCACCGCGGACGGCGCCGGGATTCCCTCCATCTCGACGACGGTCCGCTGCTCGTCCCGTCGGATCCGCGCACCCTTGGCCGGGACCGCGGCCGCGTCGACCGCGCGCTCCTCGTTCGTGGCCGTCTCGGCCGTCGTCCGACCGGTCCGCTTCACGACCGGCGCGTCGAGCACCGTCGCCGCGGTCGCCGCGGCCACCGGCGCCTCGGCGTCGAGCTTCGAGAGGTCCGGTCGCCGGCTCGTGCCGGTCTTGCGCTTGCGCTTCTTGCTCTTGCGCTTGCGCTGCTGGCCGCGCTGGGCCTGCCCCGGCTCCTCGTCGTCGCCCTCGTCGTCGTCGTCGTCGCCCTGGCGCTCGTCGTCGTGGTCGTCGCTGGGGGCGGCGGCCATCCCGACCTGGGTGGGCTGCTCGGCGAGCTCGGCGGCCTCGGGCTCGGCGACCTCGGGCTCGGCGACCTCGGGCTCGGCGACCTCGGGCTCGGCGGCCTCGGGCTCCTCGGCGGCGACCGCAGCGGCCGACGGCGCCTCGGCCTCGACCTCCTCGATCTCCTCCTCGGCCGGCTCGTCGCTCGGGAGGGGACCCTCCTCGAGCTCCTCGAGCGGCTGGCGCGCGAGCTCGCGCACCGCCGGGCCCAGGCCCGCGAAGACCAGCGTGGCGTCGGCCTTGCGCCGGTGCTTGTCGGTGTCCTGCGCGGTCGGCGCGGCCTCGGCCTCCTCGGCCTCGGTCTCGAGCGTCCCGCTGAGGTCGCTGACGGCCGTCCGCGCCGCCAGGAGCTCCTCGTCGCCCGCCGGGATCGACTGCAGGACCTGGGTCCGCAGCCGCCGCGACGTCGTGGCCGGCCGGCTCGCGGCGCTGGCCTCGGGGACCAGCGCTCCCTTCATCTCGTCGGTGACCAGGAGCGCGAGCTCGTCCTCGAGCGCCTGCATCGACTCCTGGCGCTTCGGCGCCGTCTTCGCCAGGGCCTTCATGGCCACGGCGTCGTACGCCTTGATGTGCGCCATCGTCCCGTAGCGCACGTGCAGCGCCAGGGGCTTCTCGTACATCTGCCGCTTGAGGGTCGTCGAGGCGCTCGCCGAGGCGAAGGTCGGCGCGAAGGGCGGCCGCCCGCGGATCGCCTCGTACATCATCGTGCCGACGGCGTAGACGTCGGCGAGGGCGTCCGCCGGCTTACCCGCGCACAGCTCCGGCGCCATGTAGTCGGGGACGCCGACGAAGGCGGCGTTGCGGCGCAGCGGCTTGTAGGGCGGCAGGATCCCGCTCAGCCCATAGCCGTACAGCTTGACCGCGTACCCACCCTCCGGGATGGGGACGAGGCGCACGAACTCGCTCGTCAGGCAGTGATGGACGAACCCCGCGCGCCCGCCGGACGCCAGCGTCCGCGCCACCTGGTGCATCACCGGGCCCGCGTCCGCGGGGGTGAGGCCCTCGTTGCGGGCGATGTGCTCCTTGAGGGACCACGGCCCGAACAGCGGCGCCGCGACCCAGCCCCGACCCTTGTGCACGCCGCCGTCGCTCCACGGGACGACCTGCACCGAGTCGATGCTCGCAGACTCCTCGATGGCCGCGGCGACCTTTGCCTCCGGGTTCTCGACCTCCGCATGGAACCGCAGCACGAACGTCCGCGCCCCCTGCTCGTCCTCCGCCTCCCAGAGCTCGCCGAACGGGAACGCATCCCGTTCACTGACCAGGCGGTAGCGTCCCCCGAGGTGGTCGACGCTGGTATCGCTCATGGTTCCCACCAGCCTTCAAAGAGTCGCGAGGAGTGTACTTGAGGGGCCGGGGGAGGGCAACCGAACACCGGCCCTGGCTGGCTTGGCGCTTGGCCGCGCGATCCCCCGCCCCCCCGGCGGCCCGGGCGAGCCCGCTCGAACATCCCCGGGAAGGCACGGGAATGGCCGCTCACGTGGACGAACCGTCGCGCCGGCGCGCGCGACCACGTAGGATGCCCCCGTGCATCCGCCCTCCCTCTCGCGCCTCGCGCTGCTCACGCTGCTCCTCGGTCTCGCTGCGCCTGCGCGGGCCGAGCTCCCCATCCCCGCGTCCGAGGTCGAGGCGGCGCTCGCCGAAGCCGCGCGTGCCCCGGCGACCGCGGTCGCCTACGCGCGCTTTCTGTCGGCGCTTCCGGTGACCGACGCGCTGCCGCCAGCGGACCGCGCACGCTGGCTCGAGCGGCTGCGGGACGCCCGGGGGGCCCCGCTCCTGAGCGCCCGTGCGGAGCTCGAGCTGCTCGACCACGCCCCCGACGGCCCCGAGGTCGCGGCCCGAGCCGCCGCGTTGGGCTTTCTGACGCGCTGGCGCGTGGTCGGGCCCGATCCGACGAGCGACGTCGTCGAGGCACAGCGGGATCTCCTCGCGGCGCTCGCCGGCTCCCCGGAGCCGGGCCAGCGGATGCCGCTCGCCGGCCAGGAGCGGATCTGGGCCGTGACGACCGAGGGGCCCCCCGGCGCGGTCAGCGCCGAGCCGTGGGTCCTCCGCGACGCCCCGACGATCGTGCACCTCCTCACCGAGGTGTGGTGCCCGCGCGGCGAGACCGTGTTCCTGCGCGTCGGCGCGACCGGCGACGTCGCGGTCGCCGTCGACGGACAGGCCGCCGGGGTCGT
>SBGO01000013.1 GCA_006226565.1 Deltaproteobacteria bacterium
GAGCGCCTCGCGCAGGAGCTCGGCCGTCGCGGCCGCCGACGCGCGGAGGTCGCCGACGTCGGACCAGAGCCGGAGCCGCAGCTCCGCGAGCACCACGTCGAGGCGCGCGCCGCCCCGGGTCTGCGGCAGCAGGCGCCACGCCTCGCGCAGGTACGGGATGGCCTGCCGCGGCGTGCCGCGATCGAGGCTGAGCGCCGTCAGCTCGATGAGGCGCGCCACCACGCGGTCGACGGCGCCGGTGGTGTAGGTCTCGCGCAGCGCCGCCCGGAGCAGGGCCTCGGCCTCGTCGAAGTGGCCGAGGACCCGCAGGGTGTCGCCCATGTTGCCGAGGGCGAGGGTGAAGTAGCGCTTGAGGCCCTTCTTCTCGGCGAACGCCATCGCCTCGCGGGAGGCGCCGAGGGCGCGCTCGGGGAGGCCGCCGAGGAAGGCCGCCATCGACAGGTTGATGAGCAGGCTCACCTCCATCTCGACGAGGCCCTCGGCGCGGGCGATGGCGAGCCCCCACTCGGCCCACTCGAGCCCCTTCGCCGGCCGGCCGGCGTCGGTGTAGGCGTAGCTCAACGTCACCGCGATCCGCGCCCGCACGTCGCCGAGCTCGGGGTCGTCCCCGGCGACCCGCAGCGCCCGGTGCAGGTCGTCGAGCCCGGCGCCGGGCCCGCCCTGCTCGCGTCGCACCGACCCGAGGAGGCGGAGCGCCATCGCCTGGCCGCGGACGTCCTCGCGCGCGACCGCCAGCTCGTAGCCCTGGTGGGCGAAGGCGATGGCGTCGTCGAAGCGCAGGGCGTCGATCATCACGAGGGCGAGGCGGTCGACGGCGACCGAGACCCAGCCCGGGTCCTCGAGGTCCTTGCCGATCTCGAGGAGCCGCGTGAAGTGGGCTTCGGCCGTGTCGAGGTCCCCCGCGGCCCGCGCCGTCGCGCCGAGCCGGTTGCGGATGAGCGCCTCGGTCTCGAGGCGCCGCAGGACGCCCATCCCGGCCTTCGGCAGGACGTCGAGCGCCTCGGCGTACCACTGCAGGGTCCGCGGGATGTCCCCGGCGGTGTGGGCGCGCTCGGCGGCCTCGAGGAGGAACGAGAGCGCGCGCTCCGGGCGCCCGCCGGCGCTCCAGTGGCTCGCCAGCGCCTCGACCGCCTGATCGAGGGGCCGCGTCTGCTCGATCCACTGCGCCGCCTCGCGGTGGCGCGCGGCGCGGATCTCGGCCGGCATCTCGCGCAGCAGCGCCACGCGCGTCCGCTCGTGGGAGAACGCGAGGCACACCTCGTCGTCGACCAGGCGGCGCACGACCAGCTCGCGCGCCATCAGCTCCTGCACGGCGGGGGCGGCGCGCGGGCCGAGGTGGTCGATGATGTTGGCCGGGACCGGGGTCGAGAAGACCGCGATCGTCTCGAGGACGTCCCGCTCCGGCTGGGCGAGCCCGGCGAGGCGCTTGTGCATCGCCTCCTCGACGCTCCGCGGGAGCGGCACGTCCACCCCCGGGCGGAGGCGCCAGGCGCCGTCCTCGAAGCGCAGGTCGTCGGCCTCGATGAGGGCGTAGAGCACGTCCTGCACGTCCCCGGGGTTGCCGCCGGTGACGCGCAGCAGCGTCGAGAGCGCCTCGGGAGGGAGCGGCTGGTGGCCGAAGGCCCCGCGGAGCATGTCGGTGACGCCCTCGGCGTCGAGCGGCCCGAGCTCCACCCGGCGGACGCCGGGCAGCCCGTCGAGGACCGCCTTCAGCGCCGCGTCGAGGTCGGCCTCGGACACGGTCAGGACGAGGAAGAGCGGCGGCAGCGCGGCCTCGTCGCCCACGCCGCGCATCGGCGTCAGGGCGCGGCACGTGCGCGCGACGACCTCGATCGTCACGCGGTCCATGCGCTCGGCGCCGCGCAGCATGACCACCGTCGGGTGGGTCACGTCGCGGAGCAGGAGGTCGCTCACGACGCCGGGATCGATGGCGGGCGGGTCGGTGATGGTGGTCGCGCGCGGCGCCTCTTCCTCCTCCTCGCGGCCGCCGAGCAGGCTCCGCAGCACCCGGCGCTGCTCGCCGGTGAGGGCCGGATCGTCGAGGCGCCCGCCGTAGCGACCGGCGAGGATGGGCACGAGCGGGCCGAGGGGACGCCCGTGGCGGCTCGCCGGCCGGCCTTCGAGGACGATGGCGCCCTCGAGCTGCGCCGTCCGCTTGATCTCGTCGAGGAGGCGCCCCTTGCCGATGCCGGGCTCGCCGACGACCAGCGCGAGGCGCTCGCCGCGCGACTCCGGGGCGAAGGCCTCGTGGAGGGTGGCGAGGAGCGCCTTCAGGGCGCGTTCGCGCCCGGCCCACGGGGCGCTCGAGAAGCGGCCCGTGCGGGTCGCCTCGGTCTCGATGGGGTAGGGCGGGACGACCACCTGGTTGACCGCCCGGATCCACGCCTCGGCGCCGGCGGGGCGACGGCCGGGCTCCTTCTGCAGGAGCTCCGCCACCACCTCCGCCACGGGGGCCGGCACGTCGGGCCGGAGCGTCCGGAGGTCCGGCGGGATCTCGTAGAGGTGCGCGGCCTTCAGGGTCTCCGGCGTGCGCTCGAGGAACGGCCGGCGGCCGCTGTGGAGCTCGAAGGCGATGACGCCGAGCGCGTAGAGATCGGCGCCGGGGCCGGCCACGAGCCCCGCGAGGCACTCGGGGGCGGCGTAGGGGAGCCCGGTACGATCCCCGCGGTGGATGCTGCGGAGCTTCTCGGTGGGGTTGCCGGGATCGGTGACGACCACGCGCGGGCGGCCGTCGTCGTCGTGGGTGACGAGGATGTTCTCGGGCTTGAGGGAGAGGTGGCCGCGCTTGGTCTTGCCGTGGAGGAAGACGAGGGCGCGCGCGACCTGGACGAGCAGCTCCCAGATCTCCTCGAGAGCGAGGCCGGCGGCGGCGCGGCGGAGGTTCGGCCCGTCGACGTAGTCCATCGTGTAGAAGGCGAGGGTGCGGGCGGCGCCCTCCTCGACCAGGCCGAAGTCGCGGATGCGCACCAGGTTCGGGTGGCGCAGCGCCGCGAGGTCGCGGAACTCGGCCTTGAACTCGTCGATGCTCGCGCCGGGCGCCGGCCGGAAGATCTTGATGGCGACGGGCTCGTCGCCCGCCATCCGGTCGTGGGCGAGCCACATCTCGCCGAGGGCGCCGGTGCCGAGCTTGCGGACGAGCTGGAAGCGCCCGAGGAGGACCGGCAGGACGGAGCCGGCGAGCGCCGCCGAGAGCTGCGGGTCGGCGACCGTCGCCTCGTTCGCGACCGGGCGCTCGCTGGCCGTGCGCTGGAGACCCCGCGCGCGGCTGACGAGGGTCGCGGCGGGCATCGCGGCCAGGGTGTCGGCGGCCC
>SBGO01000656.1 GCA_006226565.1 Deltaproteobacteria bacterium
GCGAGAATTCTCGCGCGCGAAGCGTGTCATCGAGGCAAGGATGAAGCTGCAGTACGCTGGTGCCACCCACGTCGGGATGAAGCGCGACCACAACGAGGACAACCTCCTGCTCCTCCCGGAGCAGAACCTGTTCATCGTCGCCGACGGGATGGGGGGGCACAGCTCGGGTGAGGTCGCCAGCAAGATCGCCGTGGACACGCTCAAGGCGTTCTTCGAGGACACCCTCGGCGACGACGACGTGACCTGGCCGTTCAAGATGGACCGGGCCGTCAGCTACGACGAGAACCGGCTGGTCGCCGGCGTCAAGCTGGCCAACCGCAACATCTTCGAGGCCTCCCAGTCCGATGCCCGCTACAAGGGCATGGGGACGACGTGCGTCGGGATGCTGTGGGTCGACGAGAAGGCGATCGTGGGGCACGTCGGCGACAGCCGCTGCTACCGGATCCGCGGTGACGAGATCAAGCAGATCACCGAGGACCACAGCCTCCTCAACGACTACAAGAAGATCCAGGCGCTGACCCCCGAAGAGGAGGCGGCGTTCCAGTACAAGAACATCATCGTCCGCGCCCTCGGGATGAAAGAGGCCGTGGCGGTCGACATCGAGCACGAGGAGCCCCAGATCGGGGACATCCTCCTCATCTGCTCCGACGGCCTCAGCGGCGAGGTCACCGACCCGAAGATGTTGGAGCTCGTCAAGAAGCACAAGAACGACCTCGACGGCGGCGTGCAGGCGCTGATCAAGGCCGCGTGCGACAACGGCGGGAAGGACAACGTCACGGTCATCCTCGTCAAGTACATGGGCAAGTAGACCGCGCCCGGCGGCGGCTCCGCGAGCCGGCCGCCGACTGCGCTCGCACCTGGATCGGCGCCGCTCGGCGCCGATTCGCGTTTCTGCGCCCTACCCCGCCAGGAGCGCGGCGCGGTCCGGCAGCGCCTCGGCGCGCGTGACGGCGTCCGCGAGGCGCTCAGGCGTCCCGGTGTCGGCCCAGTAGCGCCGCGTCTCCCACGTGGCGACGCGGAGCCCGCTCCCCAGAAACGGCAGGTAGCCCTGGCGGAGGTTGCACGACGGGCCGTCGGGGAGCCGCGACAGCAGCGACGGCTCGGCGAGCTGCACGCCGCAGAAGACGGCGCCGTCCAGATCGTAGGGCTCGTGGAGGCCGGTCAGGAAGCCGTCGGCGTCCCGCATCAGGCGGCGCATCTCGGCGAAGGCCGGGTCGCGGGTCACCAGCAGCGTCGCCGCCGCGCCCACCGCCCGGTGGTGCGCCCAGAGATCCGCCAGCGGCTCGGCGTAGAGGTTGTCCGCGTTGGCGACCCAGAACGGTGCCTCGTCGAGCCAGCCTTCGAGTCGCTTGAGCGCCCCGCCCGTGCCGAGGAGCGCCTCCTCGCGCGAGACGGTGAAGGCGACGCCCGGGTGGGCCGGCGCCAGCACCTCGTCGACGTGTCGCGCGACCTGGTCCCCGAGGTAGCAGGCGTTCACCGCGACCCGCGTGACCCCGGCGCGGATCAGGTGGGCGACCGCGTGGTCGAGGAGCGGCCGCCCGAGAAACGACACCAGCGCCTTCGGGAGGGTCGCCGTCAGCGGTCGCAGGCGGCGCCCCTCACCGGCCGCGAGCACGACCCCCTGGCGTGGCGGAGCGAGCGGCGCTGCGGGAGGCGAGGCGATGGCGGAGGGCGTCATGAGGCGCAGCCTAACAGCGCCCGCGGGCCCTCGCGAGATCCTGCCCCCCTGGGCCCCGCGGCCGATCCTTGATGCAGTGCAACATCAGCCCCCCGGGGACCGGGGCGCCCCTCGGCTCCCTGTGGCGCAACGCCGCAGGCCACGAGACGTGCAGGACGACGGCATCGGCGCAAGGTGCTCCTTGCACTTTTGGCCTCTATCTCCTAGTCTCGGCCCAGCTCGCGGGAGTTGAGACCCGAAGGGTTCGAAATCATTGGGGATATGAGCATGGCGCAGGCCTTCAGCCCTCAAGCGGACGCCGAAATCGAGGCGATCCTCCAGCGATACCCAAACCGGCTCGCGGCGCTGATCCCCACGTTGTGGGTCGCTCAGCGTGAGTTCGGCTGGCTCGCCGAGGAGACCATGGAGCTCGTGGCGACGCGGCTCGACCTTCCACCGGCGAAGGTCATCTCGACGGCGACCTTCTACACGATGTTCCACAAGAAGCCCGTCGGGCGGTACCACGTGCAGGTCTGCAAGAACATCTCTTGCTACCTCCGCGGCTCCGACGAGGTGACTGCGGCCGTCAAGCAGAAGCTCGGGGTCGCTCCCGGCCAGACCACCGCCGACGGCAACTTCACCCTCGAGGAGGTGGAGTGCCTGGCCGCGTGTGGGCGCGCGCCCGTGGTGCAGGTCAACGCGGACTACCACGAGTGGCAGACCGCGGAGTCGGTCGTGGCCCTGCTCGACCGGCTCGCCGCCGGCGACACCAGCGGAGGCGTGTGATGGCCGTCCAGACCTACGACTACCTGCTCCGCGACAAGCACGGAAAGGACTACCGCGACCTCGCGGTGTACCGCGCCGCGGGCGGCTACAAGGCCGTCCTCAAGGCCCACCAGATGGGCGGCGAGGCCATCATCAACGAGGTGAAGGCCGCCTCCATCCGCGGCCGCGGCGGCGCGGGCTTCCCCGCCGGCGTGAAGTGGGGCTTCGTCCCGAAGGACACCAACAAGCCCAAGTACCTCGTGGTCAACGCCGACGAGGGCGAGCCCGGGACGTTCAAGGACAACTACTTCCTGTCCCACGACCCGCACCGGCTCATCGAGGGCTGCATCATCACGTCGATGGCCCTCGACATCCACACCGCCTACATCTACGTCCGCGGTGAGTTCAAGCGCCAGATCGAGACGGTCGACAAGGCCATCGCCGACGCCCACAAGGCCGGCATCCTCGGCAAGAACGTCCTCGGCACGGGCTACCAGCTCGAGGTCTACACGCACTCCGGCGCCGGCGCCTACATCTGCGGCGAGGAGACCGCGCTCCTCGAGTCCCTCGAGGGCAAGCCCGGCCAGCCGCGCCTGAAGCCGCCGTTCCCGGCCGTCGTCGGCGCCTTCGGCTGCCCGACCCTGGTCAACAACGTCGAGACCATCGCGTCGGTCCCGGTCGTCATCGAGCACGGGGGCGAGTGGTTCCACAAGCTCGGCGTCGAGCGCGACGGCGGCAGCCGCCTCATCGGCATCAGCGGCCACGTCAAGAAGCCCGGCCTCTACGAGATCGGCGTCGGCGCGAACATGCGCGAGGTCATCTACGAGCTCGCCGGCGGCATCCTCGAGGATCGCCCGCTGAAGGCCGTCATCCCCGGCGGCTCCTCCTGCGCCGTGATGACCCCCGAGCAGATCGACGCCCCGATGACCCTCGACGGGATCCGCGACGCGGGCTCGTCCTTCGGCACCGGCGGCATCATCGTCATGGCCGAGGGCACCTGCATGGTGAAGGCGCTCCAGCGCCTGTCCCACTTCTACGCCCACGAGTCGTGCGGCCAGTGCACGCCGTGCCGCGAGGGCACCGGCTGGATGGCCCGCATCATCGACGACATCGAGGCCGGTCGCGCCCGCCAGGAGGACCTCGACACCCTCCTCGAGGTGGCCGACCAGATTGGCGGCAACACCATCTGCGCGCTCGGTGACGCCGCGAGCATCCCGGTGCAGAGCTTCCTCCAGAAGTTCCGCGCCGAGTTCCAGGCTCACATCGACCACGGCGGCTGCCCCATCGAGGGCCCCATGCCGCGCGGAACGCGACCCTAGTCCTAGAAAAAGCGAGTCCGCCCACATGGAACTCGAACAGATCTTCTTCTGGCTCCTCGCCTTCGGCGCCGTCTTCACCTCGATCCTGGTGGTCCTGCCACCGGGCGGGAAGAACCCCATCTTCGGGGCTCTGGCGCTGATCCTGAGCTTCTTCTTCGTCGCCGGTATCTACGTGCTCCTCGTGGCGCACTTGATGGCGGCGCTCCAGATCATGGTCTACGCGGGCGCCATCATGGTGCTCTTCATGTTCGTGATCATGCTCTTGAACCTGTCGAAGCGAGAGCTCGGTGAAGAGTCCAAGACCTTCGTGCAGGGGCTCGGCGCGGTCGCGATGCTCTTCATCTCGGTGAAGGCCATCCTGATCGTCGAGGCCAGCGCCGACGGCATCTCCAAGCGCGACATGGTGCTCAGCCAGGGCTTCGGCACGGTCGAGTCCGTCGCGGACATGCTGTTCCACGACTACCTCTTCCCCTTCGAGCTCGCCGCCGTGCTGCTGCTCGTCGCCATCATCGGCGCCGTCGTGCTCGCCAAGAGGACCCTGTGATGGACAACCTCACCTCGCTCGTCGCGGAAGCCGCCAACCAGCCCTCGATCCCGCTGAGCTGGTATCTGTACGTCGCGCTGGCGCTCTTCGCCATCGGCGCCATCGGCGTCATGGTGCGGCGCAACGCGCTGACCGTGCTGATGAGCGTGGAGATCATGCTGAACGCCGTGAACCTCTCGTTCCTGGCGTTCGCGCGATTCCACAACGACATGAACGGCCACCTCGTGACCTTCTTCGTCATCGCCGTCGCGGCCGCGGAGGCCGCCGTCGGTCTGGCACTCGTGCTCGGCATCTTCCGCCACAAGAAGGTGGTGAACGTCGACACGATGAGCGCGCTCAGGAACTAAGGACGCCCCATGGAAGCAAGGACCCCGCACCCGAGCGACCTGCTGGCGCTCATCGTGCTGTTGCCCCTCATCGGCGCCTTCATCAACGGCGTCTTCGGCCGTCATCTGTCCAAGCGCTGGGTGACGTTCTTCGCCATCGGCTCGGTGGCCGGCAGCTTCGGCCTCGCGGTCGCGGCCGTCATCCAGCTGATGGGGATGCCGGAGGGGGACTTCCTCTACATCGACCTGTGGCGCTGGTTCTCGAGCGGCGAGGTCACCATCGAGCTCTCGCTGCTGCTCGACCACCTCTCCAGCGTGATGCTGCTGGTGGTGACCGGCGTCGGCGGGGTCATCCACATCTTCTCGCTCGGCTACATGCGGGACGACCCGAGCTTCTACCGCTACTTCGCGTACCTGAACCTGTTCATGTTCAGCATGCTCCTGCTGATCCTCGGCAAGAACCTGCTGGTCATGTTCGTCGGCTGGGAGGGCGTGGGCCTCTGCTCCTACCTCCTGATCGGCTTCTGGTTCACGGACATGCAGAAGGCCGAGGCCGGCCAGAAGGCCTTCATCACCAACCGCGTCGGTGACCTCGCCTTCCTCATCGGCACCTTCATCCTCCTCTTCTACAGCTGGGGCAGCCTCGACTTCATCGGCGCCGACGGCGTCTCGGGCCTCCAGACCACCGCGCAGCAGCTCGCCGCGGCCCCGAACGGCACCACGGTCATCACGATCGTGACCCTGCTCTTCTTCGTCGGCGCGACCGGCAAGTCGGCGCAGATCCCGCTCTACGTCTGGCTCCCCGACGCGATGGCCGGCCCGACCCCGGTCTCCGCCCTCATCCACGCCGCCACGATGGTCACCGCCGGCGTGTACATGATGGCCCGCCTCAACTTCATGTTCGCCCTGAGCGAGGTGACGATGACCGTCGTCGCCATCATCGGCGCGGTCACGGCCTTCGTCTCCGCCTCCATCGCGCTCGTCCAGAACGACATCAAGAAGGTCCTGGCCTACTCCACGGTCTCGCAGATCGGCTTCATGGTCGTCGGCATCGGCGTCGGCGCCTTCACCGGCGCCATCTTCCACCTGATGACCCACGCCTTCTTCAAGGCCACCCTCTTCCTCGGCTCCGGCTCGGTCATCCACGCCCTGCACCACGAGCAGGACATCCGCAAGATGGGCGGCCTCAAGAAGAAGCTCCCGGTCACCCGCTGGACCTTCCTCATCGCGACCCTGGCCATCGCCGGCATCCCGATCTTCGCCGGCTTCTTCTCGAAGGACGAGATCCTCTTCTTCGCGGCCACCGCGCACCGCAGCGGCGCCGGCCCGCAGACGGTCGTCTACGTCCTCGCCGCCCTCGCCGCGCTGATGACGGCCTTCTACATGTTCCGCCTCTACTTCCTCACCTTCGAGGGCGAGTACCGCGGCGACAAGCACACCTGGGATCACGCGCACGAAGAGGCCGTGATGAACTGGCCGCTCATCATCCTCGCCTTCCTGTCGACGGTCGGCGGCTTCCTGGGCCTGCCCCACTTCCTCCACGCCCACGTCCTCGACAGCTGGTTCGAGCCCCTCTTCGGCTGGCTCTACGCCGGCGGCCACGAGCACGCCCTCTACGTGCTCAACCACGACGCCGGGACCGAGATCATGCTCATGGGCGTCAGCGTCGTCGTGGCCCTCATCGGCATCGGCGCCGCCTGGAAGCTCTACATGACCGGCAAGCTCCCGGTCGCCCCGGTCGAGGCCGGCTGGCACAAGGTCCTCACCAACAAGTACTACGTCGACGAGTTCTACGACCTCGTCATCATCCGCCCGCTGCGCGTCCTGGCGCGTGGCCTCTACGGCATCTTCGACGTGAAGATCATCGACGGCCTCTTCGTTCGCGGCTCCGCGCAGCTCGTGAGCAAGATCGGCGATGGCCTCCGCGTCCTGCAGAACGGGGACGTGCAGGCCTACGTCACGGCCATCGTGGTCGGGCTGGCCGCGGTCATCCTCCTCGTCGGCGCGCTGAAGTAGGGAGCCGGTTCACATGGACATGGCGACGACACTCGCGAACCCCGAGAGCAGCGGCTCGATCCTCCTCGCCGCGCTCATCGTGCTGCCCACCCTGGGCGCCATCCTCCTGGCCTTCGTGCCGAAGGAGCAGAAGGCGGCCCACCGAGGTATCGGCGCGACCATCGCTTTCCTCGTCTTCGGGCTCTCGATCCCGCTCGTGACCGGGTTCGACGCGACCCAGGCCTTCCAGCCCCAGTGGGCGATGGACCTGGGCTGGGTCGACGCCATCGGCGCGCGCTTCACCCTCGGGATCGACGGCATCAGCCTGTGGATCGTGGTGCTGACGACCTTCCTCACGCCGATCATCCTCATCGGCGCCCAGAAGGCCATCGAGCACCGCGTGCGTGAGTTCGTCATCTCGATGCTCGTGCTCGAGTCGGCGATGATCGGCACGCTGGTCGCCACCGACCTGCTCCTCTTCTACCTCTTCTGGGAGATGATGCTCATCCCGATGTACCTCCTCATCGGGATCTGGGGCGGCAAGAACCGCCTCTACGCCACGGTGAAGTTCGTCGTGTACACCGTGGTGGGCAGCCTCCTGATGCTGGTGGGCATCATCTACCTCTACGTGAAGACCGGCGACACCGGCCCCGCCAGCTTCGCCTTCGACCGCGTCCTCGCGGTCCCGCTGTCCCACACCGAGCAGCTGTGGCTGTTCGCCGCCTTCGCGCTGGCCTTCTGCATCAAGGTGCCGCTCTTCCCGTTCCACACCTGGCTCCCCGACGCCCACACCGAGGCGCCGACGGCCGGCTCCGTGGTCCTGGCCGGCATCCTCCTCAAGATGGGCACCTACGGCCTGCTCCGCTTCGCCGTGCCGCTCTTCCCCGAGGCGATGGGCGAGTTCTCCCCGCTCATCCTCATCCTCAGCGTGGTCGGCATCGCCTACGGCGCGCTCGTGGCCTACGCCCAGCGCGACGTGAAGAAGCTCGTCGCCTACTCCTCGGTGAGCCACCTCGGCTTCGTGATGCTCGGCATCGTGGCGATGAACTACCAGGGGCTCGAGGGCGCCATCCTGCAGATGGTCAACCACGGCATCTCCACCGGCGCGCTCTTCCTCCTCGTCGGCATCGTCTACGAGCGCCGCCACACCCGCGAGATCACCGACTACGGCGGCATCGCGGCGTCGATGCCGGTCTTCGCGACCGTCTTCCTCATCGTGACGCTCAGCTCCATCGGCCTGCCCGGCACGAACGGGTTCGCGGGCGAGTTCCTCATCCTGTCCGGCGCCTTCAAGGACGCCCTGCCGGTCACCTCCGGCAGCTGGCCCCTGCTGTCGACCATCATGGCGACCGTGGCCGTGACCGGCGTGGTGCTCGGCGCCATCTACATGCTGTCGATGGTGCGTCGGGTCTTCTTCGGCCCGATCACCCACGAGGTGAACAAGAACCTCAAGGACATGAGCCTCCGCGAGCACCTCGTGCTCCAGCCGCTCATCATCCTCATCTTCGTCATCGGGCTCTTCCCGACCCTCTTCACCAGCCAGATGACCGCCTCGGTCAAGCCGCTCATCGACAACGTGCGGCCGGTCGTGATGAGCGTGCGGGATCCGGAGCGCCTCGAGAAGCGCTTCGAGGCCAACAACCACGGCGCGTCGGACCCCACGGCCCCGCGCGTCGCCACCTCGACGCAGGAGTAGTCACGTGGTCGACGATCTCGTGCTCCTATCGCCGCTCCTCATCGTGCTCACCATGGGCCTCGTGGCCCTCCTGGTCGCGGTGTTCACCCCGCGCGACACGCCCAAGGGCTGGCTCGCGTACGTGGTGACGGCCGGCTTCATCGTGGCGTTCGGCGCCTGCGTGTGGCTCTGGTCCAAGGCCCCGCTCCAGTTCGAGCTCGACAGCCTCAGGAACGCCCTGACGATGGACCACTTCGGTCTCGCGCTCAGCGGCATCATCCTGCTCGGCGCGGCCCTCGTGACCCTGACGGCGGTCCACTACCTCCCGAGCCAGAAGTCCGATCACGGCGAGTTCTACGCGCTGATCGCCTTCAGCGTGCTCGGCATGATGGCGCTGGTCCTGGCCGCCGACATGATGACCTTCTTCGTCGGCCTCGAGCTGATGTCGATCAGCGTCTACGTCCTCGCCGGCTTCAAGCGCCAGAGCCGCTTCTCCGTCGAGGCGTCGATGAAGTACTTCATCCTCGGCTCGTTCGCGTCGGCGCTGCTCCTCCTCGGCATCTCCTTCACCTATGGCGCCACCGGGGCCATCACCTTCTCGGGCATCGGCCACGCCCTCCACGAGATGTCGGACGTCCCGATGGACATCGCCCAGTTCGGGATGGTGCTCCTGCTGGTCGCCTTCTTCTTCAAGATCGCCGCCGCGCCGTTCCACATGTGGACCCCCGACGTGTACGAGGGCGCCCCCGCGACGGCGACCGGCTTCATGGCCGTGGGCGTGAAGATCGCGGCCTTCGGCGGCTTCGCCCGCCTCGTGCTGACCTGCTTCGGCGACGAGCAGTTCCGCAACGGCGCCGTCCCGTGGGAGGTCATCGTGGCCGCCATCTCGGTGGTCAGCATGTTCGCCGGCAACCTGATGGCGCTCGCCCAGAAGAACCTCAAGCGGATGCTCGCCTACTCGGCCATCGCGCACACGGGCTACATCATGGTGGCGCTGCTCGTGACGCCGATCGCCCCGGACAGCAACCTCGCCATCAACGCCCTCGGCGGCGGGCTCATCTTCTACCTCCTCGCCTACACCCTGGCCTCGGCCGCGGCCTTCGGTGTCGCGGCGGCCGTCAGCGGCAACGACGTCGAGGACGTCAGCGACGTCTCCTACGCCGGCCTCGCCAAGCGGAGCCCCGGCCTCGCCCTCGCGCTCGCCATCGCGATGCTCTCGCTCCTCGGCATCCCGCTCACCGCGGGCTTCATGGGCAAGCTGACGATCTTCCAGGAGGTGCTCGACACCACCGGGAACCAGTGGCTGTGGCTGATCATCATCGCCATCGTCAACTCGATCATCAGCGCCTTCTACTACCTCCGGGTCATCCTGGTGGCCTACATGCGCGACGAGGCCGAGGCGAAGCCGATCCAGATCATCAAGAGCCGGCCCCTCGCCGTCAGCCTCACGGCCGCGACCCTGCTCACGCTCGCCGTCGGCGTCCTGCCGGGCAAGGCCCTCAACGCCTCCACCCGCGCCGGCCACAGCCTCGCCGAGACGACCGTCCCCGGCATCCTCGGGCCGGTCGAGAAGCACGCCGCCGCCGACGCCGAGGCCCCCGCGCCCCGCGTCGCCGAGCGGCCGACGACCGAGGCCGGCGCTCACTGAGCCCGGGCCGCGCGTCCTCCACGGCGCCCGCTCCCCGCTCCGGGGGGCGGGCGTTCGTCGTTTCGGTCCCTGGGCGCGCTACAGCCGGCCCGCGAGGAGCCGCGGCAGGTGCTTGGCCTCCCAGGCCAGCGCCTCGGCGTAGCGGTGGTGCTGGGCCTCACGCCGGCGAAACTCCGGCGTGTGGACCCCACGCCGGCCCGCCGCGTCGGTCCGGGCCCCGAGCTCGGCGTGCAGCAGCTCGTGGAAGACGATGAAGCCGATGAACCACGCCGGGACCTTCGGGTGGTCCAGCCAGCGGTGGATGCGGACGAGCCCGCGCCGGAAGTCGTAGCTCCCGAGCCGCACCGAGCGCTGCCCGCGCTTGCGCCGGTAGTTGGCTCCCCAGGTCACCGGGATCGGGTCGAGGGTCGGGAAGTAGCGCGCCCGCTCGGCCGCGGTGAGGACCGCCAGGTCGTGGTGCGCGCCGCGCGGCTCGATGGGGACAGCTCGGGGCGTGCTCGGCGCGCCCGGGGGCGTCCCGACGGCCGCCAGGAGGCGCCGGACGCGGCCCGCGGCGCCCCGATCGCCCGTGACCCAGCCCACGATCGCCTCACAGGCGTCGTCGCCGAGCTGTGCGAGGTGCTCGGCGACGCGGATGTGCACCTCGCCCGAGACGCGCCGCGCCGACAGCATCCGCACCCGGTTGCCCGTGAGGACGACCCGTGCCGACACGCCGCGGGCCGCCAGGGCGCCCTCCACGCGCTCAGAGAACTTCGCCATCGTCCTTGTGGTAGCGCGTCACGACGAGCCAGTGGAACAGGAGCCAGAGGCCGACCAGCCCCAGCAGCACGACGGCCACGATCAGCCCCCCGGCCTCGGGCCGCTCGGCGACGATCGGGCCTATCACCGTCTCGCCCGTCCCCCGCAGGATCTCGCCCTCCACGACCTCGAGGCGCGGCGCCACCAGGTCGAGCAGCACCCACATGAAGAACCCCGTCAGGGCGACCGCGATCAGCGCGTAGACGGCCCGCGCGAGCCTGCGATGGAGCTGGTGGGCGCGCAGGTAGAACATCACGAAGGTGAACAGCACCGCGTACATCGCGGTGTGCATGTACCAGTCGCGCATCGGCGTCGTGACGGCGACGATCGTCCCGACCAGGGCGGTGACGAGCAGCAGCACGATCCCGGCCCAGACGTAGCGCGAGTGGATCGAGTGGAAGAACTGCGAGATGCGGTCGACGTCCGAGCGCACCTGCGCCATCGGCGCCGGGACCTCGAAGCCGTCCTCGGTCATCGCCGTCGGGAGCCGATGCTCACCGTGCGCGGGCCCTCCGGCGTGCGCGTCGCCGCCGCCTCCCCCATCTCCGGAGGCCGCGGGGTCGAGGGGCTTCGGGTCGTCCGACGGAGGGTGAGGCGGTTTGCCCATGGGGCGGACCTTAGCAACCCGCCGATCGCTGTCAATGCGGCGTCCGATGGGGGTCTGCGGACGATCGACACCCCCCTCGAAAAGCCGTTGACAAGGGGGGGCGAATCCATGAAAGTCCCCACCTGCCGTCGGCGGCCGCTGAGCGCCTGTAGCTCAGTCGGATAGAGCAACGGCCTTCTAAGCCGTGGGTCAGAGGTTCGAGTCCTCTCAGGCGCGCGCTCCTTAACATCAAGATCTTCGCTTCTGGTGAGTGTAGCTCAGTTGGTTAGAGCGTCGGTTTGTGGCACCGAAGGTCGGGGGTTCAAACCCCCTCACTCACCCCACATGACGGCCGAGAGCGCGAGCAATCGCGCTCTCGGCGGTCACCCCCGTCGATGCATGCGCTCGTAGCTCAGTTGGATAGAGCGTCGGACTTCGAATCCGCAGGTCGCAGGTTCGAATCCTGCCGGGCGCAAGTCGCACGTCACGGGGCAGAAGATAGCGCGGTCAGCGACCGCAAACGGCACGCAGAAATAACGGTTGACAGCCTGGCGAAAGCAGGGCAGATCACGCGGCCGGTGGTCGCACCCACTGATGCGGGCGCGTAGCTCAATTGGCAGAGCACCGGACTCTTAATCCGTAGGTTGAAGGTTCGATTCCTTCCGCGCCCACCACGAACAGGTCGCCCCCCGGGGCGGCCTGTTTTTGTTTGTTCTACGCGTCTCGCACCCGGTCCTGACCGGAGGCCCGGACCCACGTCCGTTCCGGGACGCGTGCCAGGCCAAGCGGCCCCCGCGGCTGCGAGAGTGGCGGAACTGGTAGACGCGCTGGATTTAGGTTCCAGTGGTTACGGCCGTGGGGGTTCGAGTCCCCCCTCTCGCATCCCTGCCTTCAATGTCGCCGGCGACACCCCGCCCGCACCCAACGAAGCAGAAGCCCATGAAAACCACCGTCGAAGCCCTCAGCGAGGTCGAGATCAAGGTCGAGGTCGAGATCCCGGCCGAGACCGTCGACCGCGAGTACTCCCGCCAGCTCGCTCAGTTCGGGCGGCGCTCGCGGATCAAGGGGTTCCGCCCCGGGAAGGCGCCGAAGGCGCTCATCCGCAAGACCTACGCGCCGAGCATCGCCGCCGAGACGGCGCGCCACCTCATCTCCAACAGCATCGGTGAGGTGCTCGAGGGCCTCGAGCAGACCCCGCTCGGCGAGCCGGCGATCGAGCCCGGCGTGGCCGAGGAGGGGCAGCCGCTGACCTACGCCCTGCGCGTCCAGGTCAAGCCGTCCCTCGAGATCCACAGCTGGGAGGACATCGAGGTGTCGGTCCCGGCCATCGCCATCGACGACGCCGCGGTGACGGAGCGCCTCAACGAGCTCCGCGAGCGCCAGAAGGAGCGCGTCCCCGTCGAGGACCGCGCCTCCGACACCGGCGACATCCTCGTCGTCGATCTCGAGGGCTTCCTCGAGGGTGAGGCCGATCCGCGCCTCGGCGGCAACGACGTCGAGGTCAAGCTCGGCGCCGGCCGGATGATCCCGGGCTTCGAGGACCAGCTCATGGGCGCGCGCGCCGGTGAGACCGTCGAGGTCGAGGCGACCTTCCCCGACGACTACGGCCCGACGGACCTGTCCGGCAAGAGCGCGAAGTGGAACGTCGCGGTCCGGGAGCACTTCGTCGAGGAGCTGCCCGAGGCCGACGACGACTTCGCCGTCGACAACGGCCACGCCTCGCTCGAGGCGATGATGGCCGACCTGCGCGAGAAGCTGACGGCGGACGCGCTGGCGAGCCGCAAGGGCGACGTCGAGCGCCGCGTCATCGACGTGCTGCTCGAGCGCAACGCCTTCAAGGTCCCGCCGGTCCTCCACCAGGCCGCGATGGAGGAGCGGGCGCGCCACATGCTCCAGCTCCTGCGGATGCAGGGCGCCGACCAGCAGACCGCCATCGAGATCATCAACTCGAACCTCGAGGGCCTGAGCAAGACCGCCGAGACCTCGGTCCGGCGGCAGCTCGCGCTCGAGGCCTTCGCCCTCGCGCAGGGTCTCGAGGCCGACGACGAGGCGCTCTCCGGCGAGATCGCCCGCCTCATCGAGGAGCAGGGCGAGCAGACCGCCAGGCTTTACGAGAAGGAAGAGATGCGCGAAACCCTCCGCATGGAGATGACGCAGCGCGCGGCGCTCGCCAAGATCGTCGAGGCGGCGCACGTCATCGAAGAGAAGCCGGCCCCAGCCGTGGCCGCCTCGGAGGACGACGCATGACCCTGACCCCGACCGTCATCGAGCAGACCCACCGCGGTGAGCGCGAGTGGAGCCTCTTCTCCCGTCTCCTCAAGGACCGGATCATCTTCCTCGGCGGCGAGATCAACGACCTCGTCGCGAACGTGGTGATCGCGCAGCTGCTGTTCCTTGAGAGCGAGGATCCGGAGAAGGAGATCCATCTCTACATCAACTCACCGGGCGGCTCGATCACGGCGGGGATGGCGATCTACGACACGATGCAGTTCGTCGGGTGCGAGATCTCGACGATCTGCATCGGTCAGGCGGCGAGCATGGCCGCCGTGCTGCTCGCGGCGGGGGCGAAGGGCAAGCGCTTCGCCCTGCCCCACGCCCGGCTGCTCCTCCATCAGCCGATGGGGGGCCTCGGCGGCCAGGCGACCGACATCGACATCGCCGCGCGCGAGATCCTGTTCATCAAGCAGCAGATCCTCGAGGTGCTGGGCAAGCACACCGGCAAGGACGTCGAGACGCTGCGGCAGGACACCGATCGCGACTTCTTCCTGCGCCCGTCGCAGGCCGTCGAATACGGTCTCATCGACCAGATCGTCGAGCGGAAGCTCTGAGAGCGGCGCCCCCGACCGGGGGGCGCACGCGACGAACGCCGCTCCCATCAGCGTGGGCGCGTGCGACGGCGACGCTCGGATAACGCGGGCGACGGATCGGGACGACGCGGGGTGTGGACGCGGTCTCGACCGTGCCTATAGACTAGCGATTGCTCGCTGGGCGGGAGCCCCTGCACGCCCCAGCGACGCGCGACCCCCTCGGACCAGAACAGTCCAGAAGCTCACGGAGTCACGGGTTGGACAGACGGCGCGACACCAACAACCTCTGCTGCTCTTTCTGTGGAAAGAGCCAAAAAGAGGTGAAGAAGCTCATCGCAGGCCCGACTGTCTATATCTGCGACGAGTGCATCGGGCTCTGTAACGACATCATCGCCGAGGAGATCCAGAAGGACGAGTCCTACACGGGCCTGACCTCGATCCCGAAGCCGCGGGAGATCCGCAAGGTCCTCGACGAGTACGTCATCGGGCAGGACCGGGCGAAGAAGATCCTCAGCGTGGCGGTGTACAACCACTACAAGCGGATCGACGCCAAGGACGGCGCCAGGGACGACATCGACCTGCAGAAGTCGAACATCCTCGTCCTCGGCCCGACGGGCAGCGGCAAGACGCTCCTCGCGCAGACCCTCGCGCGCCTCCTCAAGGTGCCGTTCACCATCGTGGACGCGACCACCCTGACCGAGGCCGGCTACGTCGGCGAGGACGTCGAGAACATCATCGTCAACCTGCTCCAGAACGCCGACCACGACGTCGAGAAGGCGCTCCGCGGCATCATCTACATCGACGAGATCGACAAGATCAGCCGCAAGTCGGACAACCCCTCCATCACCCGCGACGTGTCGGGCGAGGGCGTCCAGCAGGCGCTCCTCAAGATCATCGAGGGGACCATCGCGTCGGTGCCGCCCAAGGGCGGGCGCAAGCACCCGCAGCAGGAGTTCCTGCAGATCGACACGACGAACATGCTGTTCATCGTGGGCGGGGCGTTCACCGGCCTCGAGAAGATCATCGAGCGGCGCATCGGCAAGAAGGCGCTCGGCTTCGGCGCCGAGAAGCAGGAGAAGCACTCGGTCAACAAGCTCGGCGAGCTGCTCAGCCGCGTCGAGCCCGAGGATCTCATCAAGTACGGGCTCATCCCGGAGTTCGTCGGCCGCCTGCCGGTCATCGCGACCCTCCACGAGCTCACCGAGGACGCGCTCATCCGCATCCTCATCGAGCCGAAGAACGCCCTGGTGAAGCAGTACCGCCGGCTCCTCGAGATGGACGGCGTGCGACTGACGTTCACCGACGCCGCGCTGAAGGCCATCGCCCACCGGGCGATCGAGCGCAAGACCGGCGCGCGCGGGCTCCGCGCCATCATCGAGGACGTGACCCTCGACGTGATGTACGACGTCCCCTCCATGGACAACGTGAAGGAAGTCGTCATCAACGAGGACGTCATCACCGGCAGCGGACGCCCGATGATCGTCTACGACAAGGAGGCGGCGACCGCGTAGGCCCCGGGCTCACCGGGCGCACGCCTTCTCCAGCCTCCGAGGAACGAAGAGAGCACCATGTTCGGCAAAGACAAGCGTGGCGGCCGCTCGCGGCTCGTGCCCCTGCTCCCGCTGCGTGACATCATCGTTTTCCCCTACATGGTCGTGCCGCTCTTCGTGGGCCGCGACAAGTCCATCGCCGCGCTCGAGGAGGCGATGCAGGGGGACAAGGAGATCCTGCTCTCCGCCCAGAAGAAGGCGAAGACCAACGATCCCACCCCCGACGACATCTTCCGCGTCGGCACGCTCGGGACGATCATCCAGCTCCTGCGGCTGCCCGACGGCACCATCAAGGTGCTCGTCGAGGGCAAGCAGCGCGCGAAGATCAAGCGCTTCGTGCCCCACGACCAGTACTTCCTGTGCGAGGTCGAGGACATCCAGGAGAAGCGGGACAGCTCGGTCGAGGTGGAGGCGCTGATGCGCCAGATCCAGTCGACCTTCGAGAGCTACGTGAAGCTCAACAAGCGCATCCCGCCCGAGATGCTGATGAGCGTCTCGACCATCGACGACCCGGCGCGCCTGGCCGACACCATCGTCGCGCACCTGTCGCTCAAGCTGAACGACAAGCAGTCGATCCTGGAGATCGACGACCCGGTCAAGCGCCTCGAGCGGCTCTACGAGCTGATGCAGGCGGAGATCGAGATCCTTCTGGTGGAAAAGAAGATCCGCACGCGGGTCAAGAAGCAGATGGAGAAGAGCCAGAAGGAGTACTACCTCAACGAGCAGATGCAGGCGATCCAGAAGGAGCTCGGCGAGCGCGACGAGTTCAAGAACGAGATCCAGGAGCTCGAGGAGAAGATCAACAACAAGCGGATGTCGAAGGAGGCCACGCTCAAGCTCAAGCGGGAGCTCAAGAAGCTCAAGATGATGAGCCCGATGAGCGCCGAGGCCACGGTCGTCCGCAACTACATCGACTGGGTGCTCTCGCTGCCTTGGTTCCACACGACCAAGGACAAGCTCGACATGGCGGAGGCCGAGGCCATCCTCGACGCCGACCACTACGGGCTGAAGCGGGCCAAGGAGCGCATCCTCGAGTACCTGGCCGTGCAGCACCTGGTGCAGAAGCTGAACGGGCCGATCCTGTGCTTCGTGGGGCCGCCGGGCGTCGGAAAGACGTCGCTCGCCAAGTCCATCGCGCGGGCGACCGGGCGCAAGTACGTCCGCATGAGCCTCGGCGGGATGCGTGACGAGGCGGAGATCCGCGGCCACCGGCGCACCTACATCGGCGCGCTGCCGGGCAAGATCATCCAGAGCGTGAAGAAGGCGGGGTCGTCGAACCCGGTGTTCCTGCTCGACGAGATCGACAAGATGTCGATGGACTTCCGCGGCGACCCGTCGAGCGCGCTGCTCGAGGTGCTCGACCCCGAGCAGAACCACAGCTTCAACGACCACTACCTCGACCTCGACTACGACCTGTCGAAGGTCATGTTCATCGCCACGGCGAACAACCTGCACGGCATCCCCATCCCGCTGCAGGACCGCATGGAGATCATCGAGATCTCCGGCTACACCGAGTACGACAAGCTCAACATCGCGCGCCGCTACCTCATCCCGAAGCAGAGCGAGGCCAACGGCATCGCCGAGCTCGACGCGAAGTGGACGGACTCGGCGGTGCGGACGCTCATCCACCGCTACACGCGGGAGGCCGGCGTCCGTAGCCTCGAGCGCGAGGTCGCCAGCGTCTGCCGCAAGATGGCCAAAGAGGTCATCAAGTTCCGCGAAGAGGGCAAGCCCGACGCCGACATCAAGTTCCGGGTGAACGCGAGCAAGGTCCAGAGCTACCTCGGGCCGCCGCGCTTCCGCTCGGGCCAGGCCGAGGAGACCGACGAGGTCGGCGTGACCAACGGCCTCGCGGTGACGATGGCCGGCGGCGATCTCCTGACGACCGAGGTCTCGCTGATGCCGGGCTCGGGGCAGCTGAAGCTCACCGGCAACCTCGCCAAGGTCATGGAGGAGTCGGCGCACGCGGCGCTCTCCTACGTGCGGTCGAAGGCGTACCAGTGGGGGCTCGGGAAGAACTTCCACAAGCACATCGACATCCACATCCACTTCCCCGAGGGGGCCATCCCCAAGGACGGGCCGTCGGCCGGCATCACCATGGCGACGAGCCTGGTGAGCGCCATCACGCGGACGCCCGTGCGCAAGGACGTGGCGATGACCGGCGAGATCACGCTGCGCGGGCGCGTCCTGCCCATCGGCGGGCTCAAGGAGAAGGTCCTCGCGGCGCACCGGGCGGGCATGAAGCTCGTCATCCTCCCGGAGGAGAACAAGAAGCACATCCGGGACATCCCGAAGACGGTGCGCAACGCCATCAAGCTCGTGACCGTCCATCACATGGACGAGGTCATCCCGCTGGCCCTCGTCCGCGACATCACGGCGCACCCGGTCGACGACGTGACCGAGCGCGTCGACCCGCTCGTCGGCATCCTCCTCGGCGAGACCGACGACAAGCCGACCCCGCCGACCTCGACCCCGGCGCCCGTGCACTAGGCACCGAGAGTAGGCTCTACGAAGAGGCCCCGCAGGTCGCTACCTGCGGGGCCTCTCGCTTTCTGGCCGCCATGCCCTGAACGGCGTCCCGGGCATGAGGGCGATGCCCTGGACAGCCTCCCGGGTGTGAGGGCGATGCCCTGGACAGCCTCCCGGGTGTGAGGGCGATGCCCTGGACAGCCTCCCGGGT
>SBGO01000239.1 GCA_006226565.1 Deltaproteobacteria bacterium
GGTCGGCGACTGCCTCGAGGCCGACGCCGTCTGCACCGCGGGCGGCACGCCCTGCTGTGCCGGGCTCAGCTGCGGCGGCAGCGGCTTCGTCACCCTGTGCCAGTGAGCCCCCGGGGCCGCGTCGCCGCGGCCCCGGAGCCCCACCGCGGGATCAGCGCGCGGCGATGACGCTGGGCCGGTAGTCGGCCGGCGCCTCGTAGCCGAGCAGGTTCAGGCAGGTCGCCGCGAGGTTCGAGATCCCGGGCTTGTCGACCTCGCGCCACACGAAGCGCTCGCCCGCGCCGCCGCCGACGATGACGCACGGCACCGGGTTGAGGGTGTGGCTCGTGAGCGGCTGGTAGCCCGGGCCGTCGGGCCGGGGCGCGAAGCCGCCGCGCTTCTTGTCGCGCTGGAACATCTGCTCGCAGTTGCCGTGGTCGGCCGTGAGGACGCAGACGCCGCCGCGCTCGAGCACCTCGGGCACGAGGCGCGCGAGGCACAGGTCGAGGGCCTCCATCGCGATGATGGCGGGCACGAGCTGCCCGGTGTGCCCGACCATGTCGCCGTTGGCGTAGTTGATGCGCACGAAGGCCGGCGCGAAGGCGTCGATCTCGGCCAGCGCGCGGTCGGTGACCTCGGCGGCCTTCATCCACGGGCGCTCGGAGAAGTCGACCTTGTCGCTCGGGACCTCGACGTAGCGCTCGAGGGCCTCGTCGAAGGGCTCGGAGTTGTTGCCGTTGAAGAAGTAGGTCACGTGCCCGTACTTCTGCGTCTCGCTGATGGCGAGCTGCTTGACGCCGTTCTTCGCGAGGTACTCGCCGAGCGTCCGGTCGATGGCCGGCGGCTTGACGAGGAAGCGCTTCGGCAGCTGCAGGTCGCCGTCGTACTGCATCATCCCGGCGAAGGTGACGCTCGGGACGCGGCCGCGGTCGAAGGGCGGGAAGTCCTCGCCCGGCGGGACCTCGAAGGCCCGGCTGATCTCGACGGCGCGGTCACCGCGGAAGTTGAAGAGGACGACCGCGTCGCCGTCCGCGATGGCGCCGACCGGCGCGCCGTCGGCGCCGGTGACGACGAAGGGCGGCAGGTACTGGTCGACGAGGCCGGCCTTCTCCGCGCGGAAGGCGCGGATGGCGGCGCTGGCCGAGGCGAAGCCGCGCGCCTCGCCGTGCACGTGGGCGTTCCAGCCGCGCTCGACGATGGCCCAGTCGGCCTCGTAGCGGTCCATCGTGGTGATCATGCGGCCGCCGCCGCTGGCGACTTGCGCGTCGACGCCCGCGTCCGCGAGGGCGGCGAGGCGCTCCTCGAGCGGCAGCACGTAGTCGAGGGCGCTGGTCTCGGCGACGTCGCGGCCGTCGAGGAGGATGTGCATCCGGATGCGGCGGACGCCCTTCTTCACGGCGTCGTCGATGAGCGCGTAGGCGTGCTCGACGTGGCTGTGGACGTTGCCGTCGCTCCACAGGCCCATGAGGTGGAGGGTCCCGCCGGCGAGGCACGGCGCGAGGACCTCGTTCCAGGCGTGACCGGCGCAGAGCGAGCCGTCGTCGACGCCGTTCTGCACGAGCTTGGCGCCCTGGTCGAAGACGCGGCCGGCGCCGAGGGCGTTGTGGCCGACCTCGCTGTTGCCCATGTCGGCGTCGCTCGGCATCCCGACGGCGGTGCCGTGGGCGGCGAGGTGGCCCTGGACCGGCGCCTGCATCAGGCTGTCGAGGAACGGGGTGCGGGCCAGGTGCCAGGCGTTGCCCTCGTCGGCGGGCGCGACGCCGACGCCGTCCATGACGACGAGGACCACGGGCCCCGCGGGGCGGGTGAAGCCGGCCGCCGGGGTGAGGCGCCAGGCGGGGTCGATTGCGATAGGACCGTTGTCGGCCATCGAGAGCCTCCGTGTCGACCCGAGGCGCGGCCCCGGGCCGGATTGGTATCTCATGGGCGGGTTACGTCGCCCGAGGCCCGGCACTTAGCACCTTTCGCGGCCAAAGGCACTATCGCGGCGCGTTCCCGCGCGCGACCGGTCTCCCTCCAGGAGAAGTCGGCGGCGAGAGGCTAGTTGGCGACGCAGGTCCCGGCCTGGGGCTCGGAGGTGCAGTCCTCGACGCCGCACGGGCAGACCATCGCGCCCGCGCAGTGCTGCCCGGCGTCGCAGTCGTCGTCCGCGAAGCAGTCGAGGCCGATCGTGATGGCCGGCACGCACACCGAGGTGATGTCGAGCAGGCACCCGGTGCGGGCGCCGACCGACACGCAGCGGAGCCCCGCCCCGCAGCCGCGGTAGGAGGTGCAGCACTCGCCGAGCGCCGCCCGGGGAGCGCAGGTGCCGGGCATGTCGGGCGACGGGCACTCGCTGTTGATCGGGCAGATGCGGAGCCCCTCGCAGTAGTTGCCGGCGCCGCACTCGTCGTGGGTCCAGCAGCCCCCCTCGACCCGCGCCTGGCAGCGGCCGCCGGGCTCGCAGGTGTTCTGCGTCGTGCACGGGCTGGCGATGCACTCGGGGTCGCGCGCGCACACGGCGTCGGTGCCACAGTCGGCGTTGGACTGGCAGTAGAGGGGCTTCTCGCACTGCCCCTGGTTGAACCAGCGGCACTTGCCGTTGCAGCCACAGATCCAGACGCGGTTGCAGACGTCGCCGGCGGGGCAGTCGGTGTTGATCCAGCACGACTCGCCGAGCACCGGCACCGGCAGGCACACCGCGGAGTTGTCCGGCGGGCACGTCATCGTGGCGTTCTGGTTGCGGCACTCGAGGCCGTCGCCGCACTCGTCGTGGCTCGTGCAGCAGTCCTTGATCAGGACCTTCTCGCGGCAGACGCCCGCGCCGTTCGGCGTGAAGCAGCCGGCCGGATCGGTGCAGAGGCGCTCGCCGCTGCAGCGGACGTAGGGCCCGCAGTCGGCCTGGTTCCAGCAGCCCTCGTCGACCCGCGGGACGCAGACGCCGACCGTCGGCTCCTCCTCGCCGGGGCAGCGGTAGGTGTCGGGGATCTTGCACGTGAGCCCCGTCCCGCAGTCCGCGTCCTGCTCGCAGGGCGTCATCACCGTGCGGCACTGGCCCTGGCTCGGCGTACAGCCCGCTTCGCCGCACTCGCACAGGGTCGCGCCGTCGCAGACGCGCCCGACGCCGCAGTGCCCGTCGACCCAGCAGTGGTCCTCGCTCGGCGCCGGGAGGCAGCCGCGGCCCTCGACGCAGAGCTCGCCCGCGTCGCAGTCGGCGGTGTCCTGGCAGCACCCGGCGCCCTCGGCGACGCAACGCCCGGCGGTGGTCGGCACGGGGCAGTCCTCGGCACCGCAGTCGCAGAGCGCCTCGCCGCGGCAGCTCTCG
>SBGO01000188.1 GCA_006226565.1 Deltaproteobacteria bacterium
CGTCGCGGCCAAGGACGCGGGCGCGGACTCCGCGCCGGCCCTCGTCGGGGCGCTCGGCGACCCGAACCAGGACGTCCGCCAGGCGGCGCGGCAGGCCCTGGTCGCGCTCGGCGGCGCCAAGGCGAAGAAGGCCTCCGGCGCGGCCCTCGACGCGCTCCTCGACGGGCTCCGCGTGCCCCCCGACGTCGCGGTCCGGACGGTCCTGCCGGTGCTCGCCGAGCTCGGGAAGGCGGCGGTCGCGCCGCTGGTCGGGACGCTCGACCACATGTCGCCCTTCGTGCGGCTCAACGCCCTCGGCGCGCTGGTGAAGCTCGCCAAGGACGGGGTGGCCGACCACGTCGAGCAGGTCGCCGCGATGCGCGAGGATCCGCTCGACGCGATCCGGCGGACCGCGCAGCTCGTGCTCGACCGCGTCGCGGGCAAGGGCCCCGGCGTCGTCGCGCTCGACGCGGTGCCGCTGCCCGAGGGCTTCGACAGCGAGGCCCTCGACGACAAGGCGCTCAAGAAGGCGGGCAAGGACCTCGATCCGACCTGGGTCGTCGGGGCCCTCGGGGACGGCCGCCCCTTCGTGCGCGAGAACGCCGCGCGGCTCCTCGGGCTCGGCAAGGCCGGAGACGGGGTGGTCGCGGCGCTCGCCCGCGGGCTCAAGGACAGCGACGGGCCCGTGCAGGTCGCGGCGGCGATGAGCCTCGGCGCGCTCAAGGCCGAGGCCGACGTGGCCGTGCCGGCCCTGGCCGACGCCCTCCGGGAGGCGGACGAGGAGCTCGGCGGCGCCGTGCTCGAGGCCCTCGCGGCCTTCGGGGACAAGGCGGTCGTGGCCGAGCTGACGGGACGACACCTCGCCGGGCGCGAGGACGTCGTGGTCGCCTCCATCGGGCGCGCCGCCCACGCGATGGCCCCGGCCTTCGCGCCGGCCCTCGCGGCGGTCGCGACCGACCAGGGGCGAAACCTCGTCGAGCGCGAGAACGCGGTCAGCATCCTCGGGGACCTCGGCGTCAGCGGGCGCAAGGCCGAGAAGGCGCTGCTCGAGCTCCTGACCGACATGCAGGGGATGATCTCGGTGAAGGCCATCCAGGCCCTCGCCCGGGGCGTCGCGACGCCGGGACCCGACGTCTGCAAGACCCTCAGCGCGCACCTCCTGAAGGAGCCGCGCCCGTCGGTGCACTACGCCGTGCGCGACGCGGTGCGCGTCCTCAAGCGCCAGGCCTGAGCCACCCCGCGCGGGACCGCGCGGTCCACGGGACCGCGCGGACCGCGAGAGGCCGTCGCAAGGGCCGAGGGACGGTCACGCCACGGCACGACCGCGCTCGGAACGAGCGCAGGCCAAGGGACCGGCGCGCGGCCGGGGGGGCGTCGCCTCGCGCGGACGAGCGCAGGCCGAGGGGCGTCCGCGAGGCTGTCGCAAGGGTCGAGCGATGGTTGGGTCACAAAGCCACCGCGCTCGGGACGAGCGCAGGCCAAGGGGGCCGTCGCGCCGCGCGGCGCTACAGCTCGGCCAGGCCCTGGGGCGGGCTCGGGTTGACGAAGCGGCCCGCGGTGCAGGTCACGGTCACCTCGGCGAAGGCGGTGTCGGGGTGGGTCGCCCGCAGCACGTAGACGCCGGGGTCGAGGTTGGTCCACACCACGCCGCCGTCGCGCGAGGTCTCGGTCAGGGAGCGGTCGGGGGCGACGTTCTTGTTGAAGTAGACCACCTCGGCGACCGGCGGGTCGATGGTGACGGTGGCGCCGGCGACGCCGTGGGCGCCGTGGGCGATGAACTGCGCGAAGGTGACGCCCTGGACGGCCTTCTCGCTGACCGTCGAGGAGACCTGGCACTTCTCGGGATCCGGCGTGACCTCGAGGATGGCCGAGAGCGCCTGGTAGATGAAGGGCGTGACCATCTGGAAGTAGATGTCGCCGATCGGCGCGTCCACGTCGGCGTAGGTCTGGGCGTACATGTCGAGGTAGTCGGGGTGGGACACCCACGGCGTGACGGTCGCGCCCTCGGGCACGTCGAGCTCCCAGTAGCCGTTCGCGTCGCTGGTGGCCGTGAGCTCGGGCAGCTCGTCGATGCGGACGACCGCGCCCTCGACCGGGTCCTGCGCGGCGAAGGCGTAGGCGGTGCCGGACAGCGTGACCCACGCGGTCGGCGTGGTGTCGGCGGCGGCCGTGTCGGCGACGGTGGCCGTGTCGTCGGCGATGGCCGCGTCGTCGGCCGTGTCCTGCTCCGCGGTGGCCGTGTCGCCGTCGGCCGAGGTCGACGTGTCTCCGCAGGCGAAGAAGGGCAGGGCGAGCAGAACGATGATGAGGCGGCGCATGGGCGGTGCTCCTCGACGCAGGCGACCGACGATAGCACTCCCGCACGCTTCGCGCTCTCACGCAGCGCGGCCGTGTGCCGCCGCCTACAGCTCGAAGAGGCCCTGGGGCGGGCTGGCGTTGATGAAGCGGCCCGGCTCGCAGGTCACGGTCACCTCGGCGAAGGCCTTGTCCGGGTGGGTCGCCCGGAGGGTGTAGACGCCGGGATCGAGGTTCGTCCACACGACCCCGCCGTCGCGCGAGCTCTCGGTGAGCGTGCGGTCGGGGATGACGCTCTCGTTGAAGTACACGACGTCGACGACCGGCGGGTCGATGGTGACGGTGGCGCCGGCGACCCCGTGGGGGCCGTGGGTGCGGAACTCCTCGAAGGTGAGCCCCTGGATGGCCTTCTCGTTGACGGTGGAGGCGAGCTGGCACTTCTCGGGATCGGGCGTCACCCCGAGGACGGCGGCGAGGGCGTCGAAGGTGAAGGGCTTGACCATCTGGAAGTAGATGTCGTCGATGTCGTCGGCCACGTCGACGTAGGTCTGGGCGTACATGGCGACGTGCCCCGAGTCGGTCACCCACGGCGTCACGGTCGCGCCCTCCGGGACCTCCAGCTCCCAGTAGCCGTTCACGTCGGTCGTCGTCGTCAGCTTGGGCAGCTCGGCCACGTGGACCTCGGCGCCCTCGACCGGGTCCGGCGTCCCGAAGGTGTAGGCCGTGCCGGAGATCGTGATCTGGGGGGTCGACGTGTCGGCGCAGGCGAAGACGGGCAGGGCGAGCATGACGATGATGAGGCGGCGCATGGGCGGTGCTCCTCGACGCTGGGGGAGCCCGAGGATAGCACTCCCGCACGCTTCCCGCTCCTCGGTCTCAGAAGGTCCCGAAGCCCGTCGGGCGCTGGCCGAGGTGGGCCGGGGCGAGGTCGGCGTCGGCGATGCGCGTCGCCTCCTCGCGGAGCGCGACGGCCACCGCCGGTCGGGCCGTCGGGACGTCGACG
>SBGO01000131.1 GCA_006226565.1 Deltaproteobacteria bacterium
GACGTGCCGGCACGGGCGCCGTCGGCTCGGGCAGGTGCAGTGCCCGACCCGGTCGTCGAGGGTGATGGCGACCGTGTACGTCGACGAGCCGCGGCACGCCCCCCAGAGCGCGCGGGGCGAGCGGCCGAGGCCCGACCAGAGCCGCGGGGCGGCGCTCTCGCGGGCGCGCGCCAGGGCTCGGGCGTCCTTCGCGAGCTGCTCGATCTCGAGGCTCGAGGGCAGGGGGTGGATCGCGGCCTCCTCGACGGCGGGACGAGCCGCTTGTACCGCACGCCGGAGGCCGCTGTGAAGGTCGCGTGGCCGGGCGCGTGCCTCGCCGCTGGTCACGGCCGGCGGTGGTGCGTAACCTGGCGCGCCTTCAACCGCCGAGGTCTCTCCAGCATGGACTTCTCGTTTCGCGCCCAGATCTCCGGTCCGGTCGACCGCGTCCTCGTGATGCTCCGCGATCGCCTGACGGATCTCGTGCCCTTCCTCGACACCGTCGACGCCATCGAGGAGGTCGGTCGCGAGGTCTCCGGGCCGCAGATCACCATCACCAACGCCTGGCAGGGCAACGCGCGCGGCGTCCCGGCCTTCGCCCGGCCCTTCGTGAGCCGCGGCATGACGGCGTGGCGCGACGTGGCGATCTGGGACACCGAGCAGCGAACCGTCGCCTGGACCTTCGAGCCCAACAAGTTCAAGAACCTCTACACCTGCGGCGGGCTCAACTACATCCGGCCGGTCGGGGACGAGACGACCGAGCTCGAGATCAACGGCAGCCTCGTCATCCACCCCGAGCACCTGCCGCTGCCGGGGCCGCTCGCGCGCAAGTTCGCGCCGCGCATCACCCAGTGGGTCATCGGCAAGATCCAGCCGAACCTGCTGCTCGTGCCGCAGGCCATCCAGAAGTTCTTCGAGGCCGAGCACGCCGAGGCGTAGCGCCTCCGCAGGGGAGGGGCCGTCCGGCGCGGTGAAGCCACGTCCGGGGTCGGGACGACCCCAGGCCAAGCGGACCGCTGGCCTGCGCTCGGCCCGAGCGCGGTGGCTTCGTGGCGTGACCGTCGGTGGGCCTTGGCGGCGGCCTCGTCCCGAACGGCGGCCGGCGGACGGGGTAGTCCGCCGGCCTGGGGGCCAGGGGGGGCCTAGAGGGCGTCGACCGCGCGCTTGAGCTTGACGTCGGCGTCGTGGGCGACCTTGGCGAGGCCGGGATCGTCGAGGGCCTGGAACATCTCGGTCGGCTTGACGAAGGAGACCTCCATGCCGCCGGGGACCTGGCGGACCGTGACGTTGCACGGGAGGAGCAGGCCGAGCGCCGGCGCGTGGGTCAGCGCGGCGTGGGCGAGGCTCGGGTTGCAGGCGCCGAGGATCCGGTACGGGCCGAACTCGACGCCGAGCTTGGCGCGCATCGTCGCCTCGACGTCGATCGTCGTCAGCACGCCGAAGCCCTCGGCCTTGAGCGCCTCGGTGACGCGCGCGACGGCGTCGTCCATGTCGTTGGTGTCCATGACGGTCGTGTAGCCCAGGCTGTCGAGACCCATGGGAAGCTCCTGATTCGGCGGGTGGGGCGAGGGCGCCGGGCACGTTCCGGCGGGCGGCTCTCGCGTTTCCCGCTAGTAGGCACGGCCTCGGGGTGGTCTACCCCGATGTGAAATGCTCACGGCAAGATGAGCGCGACGTCGACGTACACGCGGAGGAGTCCCTCGACGAGATCGGCCGGCTCGCCGATCTCCGCCGCCAGCGCGGCGACGTCGCGGGTGCCGTCGAGCAGCGGAAACAGCCGGTGACCGACGTCGTCGAGGAGCTGCGACTCGAAGAGCCGGTTGGTGGCGGCCTCGCCGAGCTGCGCCTGGACCCGGTTGAGGAGCGGCACGCGCGGCCGCTCCGGGAGCGTCGACGCGGCCGCGATGGGGCCGGTCGTCAGGCTCAGCACGCCGGAGAAGAAGAGGCCGACGAGGGCGCCGCCCAGGACGCGCCCGCCGGGGTCGGACAGATCCACGAGGTCCACGAGCGGCACCGACGACGGCGAGCGCTCGTAGAGGTGCTCGAGGAAGCTCGCGACCACCCGGTCGCGCACGGTCACGCGGCGCCCCATGGCGTTGTGGACCTCGGCGCCGTCCTCGAGGAGGGTCAGCTCGCGGTTGCGCGGCAGGCTCACGTGGAGGCGCGCGAGGGCCTCGGGGGCGACGGTGAGGTCGGGCCGCGCCGCGCCCTTCGGGCACAGGATCGACCACCGGAAGCGCGTGTTGAGGTGGTGGTCGAGGGCCTGCTGGACGGCGACGCGGTCCTTCAGCCCGGCGACCGCCGCCGCCACGTTCGGCGGCTGGGTCCCCGGCAGCACGTGGTTCGGCCGCGCGTCGGCGACGTACGTGAGCCCCGCCGCGTCGGCGTGGGCGACGAAGTCCTCGAAGTAGGTCGGGTGGTGCTCGGCGACGAAGTGCTCGTGGAAGATGTACGGGTCGGAGGCGGTCGCGAGCATCTGCTGCTCGTGGATGAGGATGGCCCGCTGCATGCTCCCCTCGGCGGCGCCCGCGATGTGGGCGTCGAGCACCGCGCGGGCCTGCCGCACCCGCTCGAGCGGCGGCGCCTCGGGGTCCGTCTGGCGGAGGAAGAGCTGGCGCACCAGGTCGACCAGGTGCCACCCCGGGTAGGTGTTGTAGCTGACGTAGGCGAGGCCGCCGGGCGCGAGGTGGCGCGCGATGGTGGCGAGGAGCCGGTCCTGCAGCGCCGGCGAGACCCAGCTGTAGACCCCGTGGGCGATGATGTAGTCGAACTCGCCGAGGTCGAGGTCCGCGCTCAGGTCGCCGACCTCGAGGCGGACGTTGTCGATGCCGGCGAGGCGCGCCCGCTCGCGGCCGCGGAGGATGCCCGAGGCGGCGACGTCCACGCCGACGAAGCGCGACTCGGGGGCGTCGGCGGCGAGGGACATGACGTTGGTGCCGGACGCGCACCCGAGGTCGAGCACCCGGCAGCGATCGGGCGGCGCAGCGTCGAGGCCGAAGAGCGTCGCCATGGCGCCGATGACCCGCGGGTGGGTCGCCGGGTGGACGAGGGCCGGGTAGGGCACGTCGTCGTAGCGCAGGGCGTGGTCGGATGCGGTCATGGCGGCCTCCTGAGGCCGTCGAGCCTAGGAGGAAATCGCATCGGCCGCCACCTCGGCCACGCATCGGGTGGCGTCCGAGCGCGGTCCGGCGTAGCTTCCTCCTGGCGCCACGCTCGGCGTCGGTTACATCGATCCCCGTCCGACCCCGCCGCGTCGGGTCCGGTTCACGGTCCGCATGGAAAAGAAGCACAGGCCGAGACGCTCGGCGCCTCGCGTGGCTCCGAGCCCTGTGCTGCTCAGGAGGTTCGCCAGATGTCTCGACAGCCCAGGCCGCGCATGACGGCGACACTGGCCGCGCTCGCCCTGACGGCGCTCGGCGCGTCCAGCGCCCGCGCACAGACCGTCGATCCACGGCTCTACGAGCCCTCGCTCGGGGCCACCGGTGTCCTGGGCGTGGACACGAGCCTGGTCCCCGAGCACCTGAAGCTCTGGGGCGGCTTCTACGGGTCCTTCGCGAACGATGAGCTCGTCACGCGGACCTCGGAGACCGAGGTCGACCACGGCCCGCTCCGAAACCGCCTGACCTCCACGCTCGCGGTCGGCATCGGCCTCCTCGATCGCTTCGAGGTCGCCCTCGGCGTGCCGCTCCAGGTGATCGAGGGCCCGAGCACCGACGCCGGTGTGCGCGAGAGCGACTTCGCCTTCGGCGACGTGCGCGTCGTCGCCCGCGGGCGGATCTTCGGCGTCAACGCCTGGGAGGAGGGCTTCGGGTTGAGCGCCGCGCTCGACTTCACGCTCCCGACCTCGGGGGGCAGCGTCGCCTTCGCCGGCGACGACGGGCTCGTCATCACGCCGCGGGTCGTCTTCGACTGGCGCACCGCCGAGGGCGCCGTGGTCGCGCTGAACCTCGGCTACCGCGTGCGGACCTCGCAGGTCGTGGTCGACGACCTGGCGATCGGCGACGAGCTGCGCATCGGCGTGGGCGCCGACGTCCCGCTCGGCGCCTACGACCTGTCGGCCCTCGGCGAGGTGCTCGCCTCCATCGGCACGGCGACCGACGGCGCCGATCCCGAGGGCGCGGCGAGCGCCCGCAAGACCCCGATGGAGGCCCTCTTCGGCCTCCGCTGGCGGCCCGGCGACTTCGCCTTCACGGCGGCCGCGGGCGTCGGCCTGACGGACGGCTACGGCGCGCCGGACTACCGCGCCGTGTTCGGCGTGACCTACGGCGGCCCGGCCCCGCCGAAGTGGGAGGAGGAGCGCGTCGCGCGCGGCGACGAGGGCGAGCAGACCTTCTCCTACGGCGCCATCCCGCGCCTCAACGACGCGCGCTTCGACGCGATCGCCGCCGCCGACCCCGACCGCGACGGCGACGCCGTGCCGGCCTCGGTCGACCGCTGCCTCACCGAGCGCGAGGACCGCGACGGGCACTTCGACGGCGACGGCTGCCCCGACCTCGACGACGACGAGGACGGCGTGCCCGACACCGAGGACAAGTGCCCCAACGAGAAAGAGGTCTACAACGGCGTCGACGACGAGGACGGCTGCCCCGACGAGGGCGGCGTCGACACGAGCGACATCCAGACCATCTCCGGCAAGATCACCATCAAGGAGCTGATCAACTTCGTGTCGGGCAGCGCCGAGCTCACCCCCGAGAGCAACGCCGTGCTCGACCAGGTGGCGACCTTCCTGCTCCAGCACCCCGAGGTGAAGCGCCTGCGCATCGAGGGCCACACCGACGACCGCGGGGACCAGGAGGAGAACGTCGACCTCAGCGAGCGTCGGGCCTGGTCGGTGAAGGGCTACCTCGTCGCCCACGGGGTCGACGGGCGGCGCCTCTACCCGATGGGCTACGGGCCGACGCGCCCGGTCGATCCCGGCCGGGGCAAGGAGGCGCGCGCGAAGAACCGGCGAGTCGAGTTCCACGTCATCGCCGACGATCAGAACCCCGATGGCACGCCGTACGACGACGGCGGCTCGAAGCTGCAGAAGGGCAAGCCGGTCGGCCCCGGCGGGACGGTGCCGAAGACCACGGAGCCCGTGGCGCCCACGACCCCGGATGACGGCGCGCAGGAGGAGGGCAAGTGATGCGGCAGCGCAACATCGCGTTCGCGGCGGTGGTGGTGATGGCGCTGGCGGCCGGGGTCGCCATGCCCAGCGGCGCGCGCGCCGACGAGCCGGAGATCATCACCTACACGGTGCAGCCGGGCGACTCGATCTGGTCCATCGCCGAGGCCTTCTACGGCAGCGGCACCGAGTACCAGATCATCTACAAGCACAACACGTTCATCGGGAAGCCGCCCTACCTGCTCAAGCCGGGTCAGGAGCTGCGGCTGCCGGTCGGGGACGTCAGCCCCGAGGCGCAGGTCACGTGGACCCAGCGCGACGTCAAGGCGAAGCCGCCGAAGGCGGTCGACTGGCTCGCCGCGCGCTCGAAGATGAACCTGTGGAAGCAGTACAAGGTGTCGACCGGGGACGACTCGGCGGTCAGCCTCGTCTTCGAGGACAAGTCCGACCTGCGCCTGCGTGAGAACGCGCTGCTCGTCATCTACGGCGGCTCGGCGCAGCGGACCAAGCAGCAGAAGACCAAGGTCGTCCTCGAGCAGGGGACCATCCGTGGCGGCCTGGCGTCCCTCGACGGCGAGCCGGCCCCGATGGAGATCGAGACGCCGTCCGGCAACGTCGAGATCTTCGCCCAGCTCACCCAGATCCAGGCGGACCTGGGCAGCTCCATGGTGTCGGTCTACGACGGCCACGCGAAGGTGCGCGGCACCTCCGGGCCGGCGGTCGAGGTCCAGCAGGGCTTCGGCACCGTCGTGCAGAAGGGCAAGGCGCCCGAGCCGCCGCGGCCGCTGCCCGGCACCCCCGCCTGGGACACCGTGACGGGCGCCGACGGCGTCGTGCTGGCCCTGGTGCCCCAGGGCGGCATGGTCGACTTCAAGGCGTCGTGGAAGCCGGTCGACGGCGCGACCGAGTACCGGGTCGAGCTGGCCCACGACAAGGCCTTCCACGAGGTCTTCATCGACGCCACCGTCGCCGCCACGGCGCAGCAGGCCTTCCTGATGAAGGACCTGCAGGAGGGCACCGTCTTCGCGCGGGTGGCGGCCCGGGACGCCCTCGGCCTCGAGGGCCCGGCCACGACCCCCATCGAGCTCCGCGTGGTGGGCGTCGAGTCCACGCGCGCCCTGATGCGCGAGGACGACGGGACCTTCTCGTGCGTCGGCCTGACCCGCCTGTCGCTGCCCTCGCCGGCCGCCGAGCAGCTCGAGTGGCGCCTCGGCTCGGCGCCGTTCGCCCCCGGGGTGACCGCGCTGCGGCTCCGGACGCCGGGGCAGGCGGTCATCGACGTGCGCCGCGTCGGCACCGAAGAGGTGTCCCAGTTCGCGGTCGACATCCACAAGGCCTCGGTCCAGCTCGGCGACCCCTCCGAGCCGATCATGCGCCGCTCTCCCGAGCGCGACGTCCTCGTGTCGGTGATCGACGAGCACGGCCGGCCGGCGGTCCTCCCGGGCACGGTCATCGAGGCCTCGCCCGGCGGCGTCCTCAAGGCCACCGAGCGCAACCCCGGCGAGTACCTCGTCAAGGTCGCCGCCCCCGAGAAGGAGCGCGCGGTCGGCGTGCGCGTCGCGTGGGTCGGCGGCGTCCTCGGCGAGCGCGTCTACCCGGTCGCCAACGCGGACGAGGACACCGTCCCCTTCGAGTACGAGTGGCGCGACGCGACCCCGGTCGTCGAGACCGAGAACCGCTTCGTGGGGACCGGCATGGTCCCGGTCATCCCCGAGGGCTTCGTCGGCTTCCACGCGCGGGCGGCCAGCGAGGAGGATCTCTCGATGCTGAGCTTCACCCTCGTCGGCGAGGTGGCGCTCCTCCACGAGAAGCTCGGCCTCGACGCCGGCCTGACCTTCTTCCAGAGCAGCCTCGACAGTGAGATCGCGGAGGACAACGGCCTCGGCGACCTGGTCCTAGGGGCGCGCTACATCGTGCTGACCGAGGGCATGGTCGATCTCGCGCCGTCGATCCGCGTGCGCGTACCGTTCTCCGAGCGCGACGGCTCCCGCGTGGCGGGCATCGAGCCGGGCGTGATGGCGCGCTTCACGCTGGCCCCGGGCTACTGGATCGACACCCGCCAGGCGCTGATGATCGCCAGCGACTTCGGCGACGTCGGGACCTTCCTCTCCTACGACGGGAACCTGCTCATCGGGGCGCGCCCGCTCGAGATGCTGAGCCTGGGCCTCGAGCTCGACGCGTCCGTCTCGCTGTCCACGCCCGACGGCGCGGAGAGCTGGGCCGGCATCGGCGTCGGCGCCGGCGCCTTCCTGCACCTCGGCCGCCTCCGCCTGGGCGTGAACCTCGGCCTGGGCCTCGGGGAGGACGGTCGGTCGCACTTCGGCGACATCTCGGGGATGCTCACGCTCGACGTTGGATATGGTGGACCCGAGTCGGAATGAGGCTCTGGCACAAGTATGCATTCGCGCTCCTCGTCGTCTCGCTGATCCCCCTCGGGGTCGCGACCTGGCAGATCGTCAGCCACGACGTCGACAAGCTCGGTGAGTCCATCCGGGCGCACCAGATCGCGGCCGCGGACGTGGCGCTGGAGTCGGTGCGGCGCCTCGTCGACGAGGCCATCGCGGGCGCCAACACCGTGGGCGCCGCGCTCGCGATGGACGCGACGCCCGAGGAGCGCGAGCGCGTCGCGCGTGCGCAGCTGATCGGCAACCGGGTCGTCGACAACTTCACGGTGTACCGGCCGAACGGCGCGCTGGTGATGGAGATGCGGGCGCGACAGGACGAGGTGCGGCACGCGCCGCCGGCGGAGCTCGACCTCGACTCCCGCAAGATCGCGCAGGCCGAGGGGCACCTCGTCGGGCGCGTGGTCAGGCGCGCGGACGGCGCGCTGCTGCTGCCCATCGTCGTGCCCATCCCGAAGGCCGACGGCAGCCTGTACGCCTACGGGCGGACGGCCATCGACCTGAGCGCGATGTCGGGGACGGTCAGCGACCTGAGCGCCCGCCACTTCGGCGGCGAGAACAACCTCGTCCGCATCGTGGACGAGCAGCTCAACGTGGTCGCCTCGGCCGACCCGGCCGAGCTGGGCACCCCGCTCGCGGGCAAGGGGCCGCTGAGCGGCGTCGAGAGCTCGGCCGCCTTCGCCGCCGGCGTGGCGCTCACCGTCGAGGAGACGCGCGACGGGCGCGAGCTCGCGGGCGTGGTCGTCGGGATGTCGGACCTCCTCTGGGGCGTCATCGTCGAGGAGGACCGGGACGCCGCCTACGCCGCCGTGTCCGACTCGATTCGCACGGCCGCCATCGTCGGCGGGGCCTTCGCCCTCATCGCGTTGCTGCTCGGCTTCCTCGCGGCGCGGCGGCTGGCGCGGCCGATCGTCAGCGTCTCGAGCGCGGCGCAGCGGGTCGCCGGCGGGGACTTCACCGTGCGGGTGGACGTCCCCGGCAGGGACGAGGTCGGCCGCATGGGGCAGGCCTTCAACGACATGGCGCGGGACCTCGGCGACTATCGCGACCAGCTCATCGAGGAGACGCGGGTCCGTGGGGACCTGAGCCGCTTCCTCTCGGCCGAGGTGGTGGAGCACATCGTCGCCGGGCCCGGGCAGCTGAAGCTCGGCGGCGAGCGGCGGAAGATCACCGTGATGTTCGCCGACGTCGTGGCCTTCACCGACCTCGTCGACAAGCACCCGCCGGAGTTCGTGGTCGGGCTCCTCAACGAGCTCTTCACCATCGTGACCGAGATCGTCTTCAAGCACGGCGGCATCGTCGACAAGTTCATCGGCGACTGCGTGATGGCGATCTGGGGCGCCCCGACCGCGCACGAGGACGACGCGCAGCGCGCGGTGCGGGCGGCCGAGGAGATCCAGCGCTGGCTGGACGTCGGCAACGCCCGGTGGCGCAAGCAGGTCGGCCACGACATCGAGCTGGCGATCGGCATCAACACCGGGGAGGCGGTCGTCGGCAACATCGGCTCCGAGAAGCGCATGGAGTACACCGCGATCGGCGACGTCGTGAACGTGGCGGCGCGCCTCGAGCGCCTGGCGCGGCCGGGGCAGATCCTGGTCACGGCCGAGACGATGGAGTTCGTCGAGGGCGAGTTCGACGGGCAGGCGCTGGGCGACGTCGACATCGTGGGGCAGAACAAGACGAGCACGATCTTTCTGCTGGAGGAGTAGCGCGTGGCGACGCAGGACCCGTGGCTCGGCCGGGTGGTGGCCGGGCGGTTCGAGATCGAGTCCCTGGTCGGCGAAGGCGGGATGGGGCGGGTCTATCGCGCGACGCAGCGCGGGCTCGACCGCCCCGTGGCGCTGAAGGTGCTGCACCCCCACCTGGCGCAGAAGGAGGATCTCTGCCTGCGCTTCGAGCGTGAAGCGCGCACGTCCAGCATGTTGAACCACCGCAACTCGGTCACCGTGTACGACTTCGGGCGGTGGGAGGGGCAGCTCTTCATCGCGATGGAGTTCCTCGAGGGGCGCGGCCTCGACCGCATCCTCCTGCGCGAGCACCCGATGAGCGCCGAGCGCGTCGTGTTCTTCATGTCGCAGCTCTGCGACGTCCTGAGCGCGGCGCACCGGATGGACCTGCTCCACCGCGACCTGAAGCCCGAGAACCTCGTCATCGTGAAGGAGCCCGACGGCGTCGAGGTCCTCAAGGTCGTCGACTTCGGCCTGGCGTTCCTGATGGAGGGCGAGCGCGACCAGCGCCTGACGCAGGACGGCTCGGTCTCGGGGACGCCGGCCTACATGTCGCCGGAGCAGGCGCTCGACCGTGCGCTCGACCGGCGCAGCGACATCTACGCGGTCGGCTGCATCCTGTACGAGCTCCTCACCGGGAGCCCGCCGTTCCAGGGCACCTCGTCGGTCGAGTGCCTGGCGATGCACCTCTACGACCTGCCGGTGCCGCCGTCGCAGCGCTCGAAGGTGCCGGTGAACAAGGTCCTCGAGGCGACGGCGCTGTGGTGCCTCGAGAAGGACCCAGCGAGCCGGCCGCAGTCCATCGACGAGGTCAAGGTCGCGCTGCACGAGGCGGTCGAGCGGCCGTCGGACGGGGCGATGCTGGCGCGGGCGCTCGAGGAGACGACGCGGCGGCGCGACGCGCGGGCGACGGCCGCCGGGATCGGGCCCAAGACGGGCCGGAGCGAGCGGCAGCAGCTCGCGACGGGGCTCGTGGTGCGGGTGCTCCAGCCGGCCGGGGTCGACTTCAGCGAGTCGGCGCTGACGGTGCTGCGCTCTCAGGGGGCGACCTGTACCCAGGGCGAGCGCCTCGACGCGCTGCCGGGCCTCGACGGCGACGAGACCGACGCGCTGGTGGTCGACGTCCGGACCCGCGCCAAGGCGGCCCTCGACGCGGTCGAGGCGTGGCTGAAGAGCGACGCCCTCGGCGGGCGGCCGGTCGTCATCGTGGGCCCCGACGACGACATGGACGCGATGACCCGGACCCTGAGCATCGGCGCGGCCGACTACGTGCCCGAGTCCGACCTGGCGAAGCTGCCCACGAAGCTGAGCCGGGCCGTGAAGCGCGCCAAGCGCCGCTGACCCGAGGAAAAAGTGTGATGAAGTGGGGTCAGACCCCGCCTTGTCACACTTTCCATCGCAGGGGCCGTCGCCGGCAGAAAGTGTGATGATGTGGGGTCTGACCCCGCCTTATCACACTTTCCATCGCAGGGGCCGTCGCCGGCAGAAAGTGTGATGAAACGGGGTCTGACCCCGGCTTATCACATTTTATCGCCTCGGCTCAGGCGCCGTACACCCGGGTGAGGGTCTCGGCGAGGCGCGCCTTGGCGTCGTCGCGGAGGACGCCGCCGTGGGCCCCGACGAGGTGGGTGAAGGGCGCCTCGACGAGCCGCTCGAAGTCCGGGCGCAGGCTCCCGCCCTCCGGCGTCATCGCCTTTCGCCACGGGGGCCCGATCTGCGCCGGCTTCATGAAGCCCATGAAGCGCGCGGCCACCTTCGCCATCGGCGAGCAGCCGGCCGTCGTCGTCCAGTGCTGGACGCTGTCGCAGGTGAGCAGCACGCCCCCGTCGCGGTCGAGGATGAGGGCGCCCTCGGGGGCCTTGGTGTGCTCGAACACGAAGAGCTGCGCGTCCGGGATGGGGAGGTGGTCGACGGCGAGCACCTCATCGGGCACGACCCCCTCCGGGAGGCGCGCCTTCGGCAGCGCCCACAGCTTCGCCCCGTAGCGGTCGCGGTAGTACGGGTCGTCCATCCCGTGCGTGCCGAGCTTGACGAGGTGCTTCACCTCGCCGAGCGCCTCGAGGCGCTTCTCCTCGTCCGGCGCCAGGCGCACGGCGCCGATGAGCGTCAGCTCACCGTCGTGGGCGACGACCACCATGTTGCGGGTGATGCGGACGAGCGGCGCCATCTGGACCGAGCCCCACACGAGGTGGACGCCGGTGAAGATAGGCTCGAGCGTGCCTTGGGGAGAGATGACGGGGGGGAATGTCGTGGCCATGGCGTGGACGATAGCCCCGACGCGGGGCCACCGTCCACGCGGCCCGGCGTCAATCGGCGAGGGTCGAGAGGTCGCCCGGATCCTCGCCGAGCTCGACCGCCTTCAGGTAGCGCCGCACGATCTTCCCCGAGCGCGTCTTGGGGAGCGAGTCGCGGATCTCGACCTCCGACGGGGTCGCGATGGGACCGAGGTCCTGCCGCACGTGGTCCTTGAGCGAGCCGACCAGCCCCGGCCCGCGGGGGACGCCGGCGCGCACGACCACGAAGGCCTTGATGCGCTCGCCCTTCACCGGGTCCGGGAGGCCGATGACCGCGCTCTCCGCCACGGCCGGGTGCCGGAGCAGCGAGCCCTCGACGTCCGCCGTCCCGATACGGTGCCCGGCGACGTTCATCACGTCGTCGGCGCGCCCGAGGACCGCGAAGTACCCGTCGGCGTCGCGCACCGCGATGTCGCCGGCCGCGTAGAAGCCCTCGAACTGCCGCCAGTAGTGGCGGTAGCGCTCGTGGTCCCCCCAGACCGTCCGCAGCATGTACGGGAGCGGACGCCGGATGACCAGGAGGCCGCCCTTGCCCGCCTCGACCGGCGCCCCGTGCGCGTCGACGACCGCCACGTCGGCGCCCGGCAGGGGCTTGCCGACCTTGCCGGGCCGCGCCTCGAAGGTCGGCAGCGTGCCGAGCACCGGCCCGGCGATCTCCGTCTGCCACCAGTTGTCGACGACCATCCCGCCCGACTGCCCGACCAGGTGCTCCTGCGCCCAGTGGTGCGCCTCGGGGTTGAGGGGCTCGCCGGCGCAGGCGATGAGGCGCAGCTTGTGCAGGTCGTAGCCCGCCGGCACCTCGGCGCCGTGGCTCATCCACATGCGCACGGCGGTCGGCGCCGTGAACATCAGGTCGACGCCGAAGCGCTCGCACAGCTCCCAGGTCACCGCCGGCGTCGGGTAGTCCGGCACGCCCTCGCGGCAGAAGACGGTCGCGCCCACCGAGAGCGGCCCGTACACGATGAACGAGTGCCCGACGATCCAGCCGATGTCCGAGGTCGACCAGTAGATGTCGCGGTCGCTGATCTGGAAGAAGGCGCGCGCGAGGTAGCTCGTCCCGACGAGGTAGCCCCCCGTCGCGTGCACCACCCCCTTCGGCTTCCCGGTCGTCCCCGAGGTGTAGAGGATGAAGAGCGGGTCCTCGGCGTCCATCGGCTCGGGCACGCAGTGGATGGAGCGGCCGTCCTGCACATCGTAGAAGTCGTGCTCGCGCTCCGACTCGAAGGTCACCGGGGCGTCCCCGGGGCGCGATCCGCGGCGGTGCACGATGACGTGCTCGACCGTGTAGAGGGCGCGCACGGCCTCGTCGACGGTGGGCTTGAGCGGCAGCTTCTTGCCGCGCCGGAAGGTGTAGTCCGAGCAGACGACCACCTTGGCGCCGCTGTCGACGATGCGGCTGCGGAGCGCCTGCGCCCCCATGCCGGCGAAGACGACCGAGTGGATGGCGCCGATGCGCGCGCACGCCAGCATCGTGATGATGCCCTCGGGGGTGAGCGGCATGTAGATGACGACGCGATCGCCCTTCTCGACGCCGAGCTTCTTGAGCGCGTTCGCGAAGCGGTTCGTCTCGCGGTACAGGCGGTTGTACGTGAAGGTGTGCTCCTCGCCGTCCTCGCCGACCCAGATGAGGGCCGCCTTCAGCCGCCGCTCGCTCGCCACGTGGCGGTCGATGCAGTTGACCGTGGCGTTGAGCTTCCCGCCGAGGAACCAGCGGTGATCCGGGGGATGGATCTCGCAGACCTTGTCGAAGGGGCGCATCCACTCGACGAGCTTCGCCTTCTCGCGCCAGAAGCCCTCGGGGTCCTGGGCCGCGTGGGCGCGCTCGACGTTGTCGTTGGCGAGGTAGGCCTGGCGCGCGAGCCAGACGGGCGCGGGGATGACCGCCTCGTCGTGGGAGAGCGCGCTGATGGCCGCGCGCTGCGCGTCCGTGAAGTTCGGCTCGACGGCGCCGCCGGGCGCCGCGGTCGGATCGTGGGTCATCGGTGCCTCTGCTTCCCCCGTTGCGGGGCAGCCGGTGTCATCGCCGCGCGCGCACGACGTGACGGACGAGCGCGCACCTCGGAGCTTAGCCCGCCCACCGAAGCGGCCACAAGCCTCGGCGGGGTCGAGGTCTGGGGGCGCTCCGGCGCGATCGCCGGCCGATCGGCCGGGGGGCATCTGGCTCCGGCGCACGGCGGCCCGCCGGCGCCAGCGCTCGGAGGCGAGCCTCGCCGCGCGCGCCCCTCGGGCTGTTGCGCCGCAGCAGACCGGGGGCCGGCCCGGGAAGGACCGCCTTGCGATCCCCTCCACCGTGGGCCAATGTGGCGCCGCCCGCCCCTGCGTCGCGATGATCGCGCCTCCCAGAGGTCGTCCATGAAGCTCCTCCGCCAGCTCCTCCCCGCCCTCGCGCTCCCGCTCGCGCTCGTCCTCGCGACCCCGGCCCACGCCGAGGAGCCCGACAACCGCACGCTCATCACCCCGGCGCGGACCGAGGTGACGCCCTTCGACAGCGATCGCGCCGCCTTCTCGCTCGATCGCGAGAGCCTCGACGCGCTCCAGCCCGATGACGTCCCCGACGCCGTCGGGACGCTCCCCGGGGTCAGCGTGCAGCGGACCAACCGGGGCGCCGGGTCGCCCATCCTGCGCGGCCTCATCGGCCCCCAGAACCTGCTGCTCATCGACGGCGTCCGCTTCAACACGTCCATCTTCCGGACGGGCCCGAACCAGTACGCGGCGCTCCTCGACCCCGGGGCGCTCGAGTCCGTCGAGCTCCTCCTCGGGCCGAGCTCCGTCCTCTACGGCAGCGACGCCATGGGCGGCACCATCGGCTACCGCACCCTCGCCCTGCCGGGGACCGCCGGGCTCTCCGGCCACGTCGAGCTCGCCGGCCAGAGCGCGGACCTCGCGGGCCGCGTCGCCGGCCTCGTGGGCTACAAGAGCGACCTCCTGAGCGGCTGGGCGCGGGTCAACGGCGCCCTCCACCGGCGGCTCCGCGCGGGCGGCGGCGAGGAGGTCCCGATGAGCGACTTCCAGCAGTACTCCTGGGCGACCAAGTGGGGCCTCGAGCTCGCCGACGCGTGGCGCCTGACCGCCGCCTACCTCGGCGGCTCGCTGCCCGACGCCGGGCGCGTCGACGGCCTCCCGAAGGGCGACGTCCGCCAGTCGAACAACCTCAACCACTTCGGCTACGTGCGCCTCGACCACCACGCGCGCAGCGGCTTCCTGCGCGAGCTCCAGGTGACCCTGAACGCGCAGTACATGGGCGAGAAGAACAAGCGCTGGCGCTGCCCGACCGACGACGCCGGCACGGTCGCGGACGCCGCCGGCTGCGCGGACCTCGACCCCGCGGTCGCGACCCTGCGGTCGAGCCACCTCGACACCGTGCTCGCCCTCGGCCTCTCCGCGGTCGCGCGCGGCCACGCGCTGTCCGACCGCCTGCAGATCACCGTCGGCGTCGACGCCGAGCACGAGTGGGTCGGCAGCGAGCGCAGCGACGATCCGACCCAGCGCGGCAACTTCTCCGACGGCTCGACCTACGGGACCGCCGGCGCCTTCGCCCGCGTCGAGGGCCGCCCGCTCCTCATCCCGGGCGAGGCCGAGATCGTGCTCAGCGGCGCGCTCCGCGGCACGACCGTCTTTGCCTCGGCCTCCGACGTGCCCGGCCTCGGCACCGTCGACTACGACTTCTTCGGGCTGACGGGCGCCGGCAGCGTGCGCATCCTGCTCGGCGACCGCCTCAACCTCTACGCCAGCGTCTCGCAGGGCTTCCGCGCGCCGAACCTCCAGGAGACGACGGTCCTCGGCGACACCGGCTCGACCTTCGAGATCCCGAACGCCGACCTCGGGCCCGAGCGCAGCACCCTCGTCGAGGGCGGCGCGAAGCTCTTCACCTCCGATCTCTCCCTGGCGGTCAGCGTCTTCCGCAACGGGATGAGCGACGCCATCGTCCGCGAGGACGCCACCTACGAGGGGCAGGCCGAGGTCGACGGCAAGCCGGTCGTGCGCCGCGTCAACGCCACCGAGGCGACCTACCGCGGGGTCGAGACGGCGCTGCGCGCCAAGGTCACCGCCGACGTGACCTTCCAGGCGCAGCTCTCCTACATCGACGGCGAGGTCACCGACACCGCCGGCGACGAGCAGGCGCCGCGCCGCCTGCCGCCGTTCCAGGGGGGCGCCGGCCTCTCCTGGCGCCTCACCGACACCCTCGCCGTGGGGGCCGACGTCCGCTTCGCCGCCGGGCAGACCGCGCTCAACGACGGCGACCGCTCGGACCCGCGCATCTGCGGCGACCCGTCGGGCGCGAACGCCCTCCTCGACCCGTGCACCGGCACGCCGGGGTGGACCTCGGTCGCCGTCGGCGTCACCTGGCTCCCCGTCCCCGACCTGACGCTGCGCCTGCGCGTCGAGAACCTCCTCGACCAGCGCTACCGCGTCCACGGCTCGGGCTACGACGCCGCCGGCGTCAACGGCAAGCTCCTCGCCCGCTACGCCTTCTGAGGGCCGACGCGCCTCGGGCGCGCGAGCGTCCCGAGGCGGGACCGAAGCCACGGCGGACGGGACGTCCGCCGGCCGGTTGACCTGCGCTCGTCCCGAGCGCGGTGGTCTCGGTGGCGTGAGACCGGCGCCGGGGCCCCGAGGTTGTGCTGCGACGCCGACCGTGCGAGATTTTGATCTCCAGTCAATTCTCGCAGGATTCCTATGCAGGTCTCACCGATCGCCGCCGTCGCGCCGACGAGCCCGACGTCGCAGACGAGCACCAGCGCGTCGTCGCGTTCCGGGCGCCCCGAGCTCCGTGGGATGTCCTACGACGAGCAGGTCGCCGCGCTGGCGCCGGTTCAGATGAAGGGGGCGCCGGGCGCCGTCGAGGGTGGCGACCAGGGCGGGCCCAAGATCAGCAAGGGCGCGGCCAAGAAGCGCCTCGACGAGATCCTCGACCCGAGCAACACCCCGCTCTCCGACGACGTGGTGGGCGAGGCGCGGAGCCTGGTCGACCGCCTCGGGGACAAGAAGCAGGCCGAGTACGGCGGCGCGCTCGACGCACGGGTCGCGAGCGGCGAGGCCGAGGCGCGGCTCGGCGCCCTCCTCGACCACCTCGACGCGCCGATCACCGCCGCGGCGACGGCCGAGGCCGAGGGGCTCATCGAGAAGGTCGCCGACAACCGGCGCGCGCCGTGGGCGGCGAAGCTCACCGAGTGCGTGGCCTGGGGCGCGGCGGCGACCGAGGTGGCCGAGATCGTCGAGGGCGCGAGCAAGCCGCTGGGAGACGCCGACGTCGCCCGCGCCGAGGCGCTCATCGCCAGCCTCCCCGCGGAGCAGCAGGCCAAGTGGAAGAAGGCCCTGGCGCTGCGCGTCGAGAACGACCCCATCGAGGCGCAGCTCGAGGCGGGCCTGAGCGCCGGCGGCATGCTGACCCAGGAGCGGGTCGACGCGCTGAAGGCGCTGATCGGGACCCTCACCAACGGCCGCGGGGCCGCGTGGCAGAAGCGGCTCGACGACCGCGTCGCGGCGGACGCCGCGCAGGTCTTCGAGGGCGACGAGAAGACACGCTCGACCGCGCTCTCGACGATGTCGGCCGAGCAGGTGACCGAGCGCGCGGGGGACAAGAAGACGCGGCGCGGCAAGTACAAGGGCGACCAGCTCACGCGGGTGGAGTTCGACAAGGAGCACGAGGTCTCGGTCTCCACCCTCAAGGGCCTCAAGACCGGCGACTACGCGGCCAACGTCGAGGCGCTCGTGGCCGAGAAGTCCGAGCACATGAACCTGTCCCAGAAGGCGCTCATCGCGAAGGCCAAGGAGTTCCTCTCCAAGGAGCCGAAGCCGAGCGGCGCGCGGGCGGCCTTCGCTGAGCTGGACGTCCCCGCCAACATGGCGGCGTCGCCCGACCTGAGCCTGGACGGCGACCTCATCGCGCGGATGAAGCGCTTCACGCGCTTCGCCGCCTGGGCGGGGCTGATCGGCGCCAAGCCGAAGGTCAACGACGGCGTCCGCTCCCCGGCGAACGCCCACAAGCTGTCGACCCGGTACATGTTCACCTCGGGGATCGGCCTCGGGGGCTCGGGCAACCGCAAGGTCGTCGCCGACTGGGCCATCGCCCACAACGGCAAGGCGGACGACCAGCAGTGGATCCCGACCGACCTGGTGGCCGAGCTGAAGGCCGCCAACGGTGACGACGCCGTCTACAAGACGGTGCTGATCGACAAGGTGAAGACCCGCATCACCCAGCAGGTGGACCAGGCGGCCGAAGGCTATCCCGAGGGCGAAAAGCGCATGCCCAACGTGCGGCCGACGGGGATCAGCCTGCACTGCTCGGGCCAGGCGATGGATGTCAGCTACGCGTGGGTCTTCAGCAACAGCTACGACCCGATGATCGACCTGCTGGCCGCCTACTTCGGGCTGTGGCGCCCGGTGAAGGACTCGAAGTCCTCCCCCGAGTACTGGCACTACGAGAAGCTCGGCTCGGTCGTCGCGTCGGACGCCACCGCCGACTAGCGGCGGCGCGCGGCGGTCACGCGGCCAGGGGCAGCACCGCGTCGAGCATCGCCAGGGCCTCCTCGCTCCGGGGGAGGCCGAGCGCCGCGACCAGCTCGGGCGCGGTCGGTCGCGCCAGCTCGGCGGCGAGGG
>SBGO01000551.1 GCA_006226565.1 Deltaproteobacteria bacterium
TCCCCGGTGCCCTCGCGCGGCTCGCCGCCCTGCCCCCGGGCGCCCCGCCGAGCGCGCTGCTGGCGGCGGCGATCCCGGCCGACTGACCGCGGCGTTTGGCGCCGCGCGGCCCGAGCGAGTAGCATCCGACGCCATGAACGCGCCCCTCCAGCCCCTCGCGCTCACCGGCGCCCTGCTCTCCGTGGCGCTCGTCGCGGGCTGCGACGCGGGCGGCGCCTCCGGCGTCGTGTGCGCCGACGACGCAGGCGGCAACGTCGCCCTCGTCGACCACGACCGGTGGACGGTCGCGTCCGCCGAGGACGACCCGTGGGTCGCCTCGCGCCCGGCCGAGGACCTCTGCACCGACGCCGACCACTACGCCGAGGACTTCGCCGGGACCTACTCCTACGCCATCCAGACCGGGCCGCGCTGCGGCTACGTCACCGTGGTCCAGCCGAGTCTGGCCGGCGCCTGCGCCGGCCAGACGCTCTACGTCTGGCTGTGGCACTTCCAGCTCACCGCGCCCGACCCCGGCGAGGCCCACGTCGCCGTCCGCATCGGCGACCGCGAGGTGTGGGCGGCGACGCTCCCGATCCCGAGCGAGAGCGGCCTCTTCGCCGAGGAGATCCCGCTACCGGCCGACGTCCCCGCCGGCACCCCCGTCTACTACCACGTCGATAACCACGGCTCGAACAGCTACAACCTGCTCGAGGTGAGCCTCAAGGCCGCTCCGACGCGGTAGCGACGGCGCCTCTCGCCGTGGGCGTCGGGTCCGCCGCCGCGTCGACCTCCGCGGCTCCCGAGCCGCGCCCCGACAGGACCGCGAGGGCCCCAGAGTCGCACGCGAGGCGACCGGAAATGAGCGCGATGCATTTTTTTTCAACCGAGCGCTCAAGTTCTGCCCACGAACGACCGTAACCCTCTGTATGCCCTTCGGCAGTGAAGAACTCGAGCGATCGCCAACGCGACCGTCCACCGGCCCGCTCGGCCGCTGACTCCCCGCAGCGTGCAGTGCGGGCCGATTTTTTTCTTCGCCTCGCGGGCGGCGGCTCGCCTCAGCTCGGCGCCGGCAGCACCGCGTCGACCGCGAGGTAGATGAGCGCCATGCGGCCCGGGACGACGTGCTCGTCGGGCGGGTTGAAGGTGTCGGCGTGGGTGTCGGGGTCGTGGAGCCCGATGAGGAGCGCGTCGTGGTGCGCCTTGAGGTAGCGCGCGAGCTCGCCGAAGCGCGTCACCTCCGCGGCGCCGGCCGGCCGCACGCCGAGGTAGAGGTTGAGGGCGCCCGCGGTCGCCACGCGGCCGAGGATGGCCGCCGACCCCGGCATGGCGGCAGCGTGGGCGAGCAGCGAGAAGGCGATGGTCGTCGACTCGATGACCTCGTCCGCGCCCGCCGTGCGCGCGTGCTCGACGTTCTCCTCGTCGAGGACCTCGGCGACGATCCAGAGCGGCTTCTTCCGCTTCGTGGCGCCGGCGGCGACGAGCCCGCGCAGGTAGCGGCGGAGGGTGAACACGATGAGGAGCGTGGTGGCGTCCGCCTGCTGCGGCGGGACCATGCGCGGCGCGACCACGATCGCCAGCGCGGCGTGGCTCAGGCGCACCTTGTCGAGCTCCGCCTCCTTGGTCGGGTCGCCGCTGACCCACGCGACCTCGGGGGGCACCGCGGGGTCGCGCTCGCCCTCGGCGATGACGACCATCGTGGTCGTCTTCGGCAGCTCCCGCAGGAGCTGGTCGAGGAGCGCCCGGGCGCCGGCGTTGTAGCCGCAGATGACGACGTGATCGAGGTAGTCGGCCATGCGGTATTGCTCCTCGCGCAGCGAGATGAGGATGTTGAGGAAGACGTGGCCGACGATGCCGGCGAAGAGCGCGAGCGTGAACATCCCGCCGATCATCACGACGGCGCCGATGATGCGCCCGAGCTCGGTCAGCGGCGTGATGTCGCCGAAGCCGACCGTGGTGATGGTGACCAGCGCCCACCAGAAGCCGTCGCCGAGGGTCTGGATGTCGGGGTGGGCGCCCCCCTCGACGAGCCAGATGGAGAGGCCGCCGAGCAGCACCTCGACGCCGAGGAGGGAGAAGGCGAAGAGGAACGGCAGGCGGTTCTCGTGGAAGCCGCGGGCGATGCGCGCGAAGGGGCGCGAGTAGCGGAAGAGGTCCGCGGTCCGGACGAGGCGCAGGAGCCGCAGCGCGCGGAGGCCGCGGAGCTCGGGGACGAGGGCGAGGACCGTGAAGAGATCGACCAGGATGAGCGGGCTCAGGAGGAAGCGGAGCCGCCCGTTGAGGTGGATCCGGAGGCGCGCGGGCTCCGAGAGCTCGAAGATGTGGAGCTCGCGCGGGACGTAGCTGAGCACGCGCAGCACGATCTCGACGGCGAAGGCGACGAGGATCACGTCGTCGACGAGCGCGAGCGCCGAGTCCTCGATGCGCACGACGTCGAGCCCGAGCTGGACCGCGAAGAGCCCCACCGACAAGAAGATGAGCAGCCACACGAGGCCGTTGACCCAGCGATAGACGGTGGTCTCGGGTCGGTGGAAGGCCGCGTGGATGAGCGCGAGGAGCCGCATGCCGCGCCACGATCGCAAGCGAGCGGCGGGGTGTAAAGCGCCTCCGGCTCAGCCGTGGAAGGGGCGCTCGGCCGCCAGGAAGAAGCCGTCCTCGCCCGTGCCCTGGTAGAGCGGCATCAGGAGCCAGCCGTCGCGGGGGGCGGCGACCACGCCGCGGCGGTCGTCGGCGAGGGGCTGCCCGCGGGTGACGTGGACGAGGTTGTGGAAGCCGGGGCGCATCACGAAGGCGTCCTCGGGCTCGAGGTGGTGGCGGTGGACGACCTCGACCACCGGCGGGAGGCCGCGCCCGAGGCCCGTCAGGAGCGCGCGGTCGGCGGCCTCGTCGGGGAGGGACTCGTGCGCCAGGGCGCCGAGCTCGGCCAGGGCGAGGCGGATCACCGCGGCGTGCGCCTCGACCGTCCGCGGGTCCTCGTGGCGCCCGGCCTCGAAGCCGAGGACCGGGAGCCCCTCGTCGATGAAGAGCTCGAGGATGGTCCCGCGGATGTAGCGCTCGAGCGAGGTGATGACCGGGACGCCGAGCTCCGCCGCGAAGGCGAGCTCGGGGCCCGACGAGCGCGTCACCAGAAACGGCGGGCCCGGCGCCGAGAAGCTGTGGAGGTCGAGGCCGAGCACGGGCCCGCGCGCGCCCGCGACCACCTCGTCGAGGGCGGCGAGGAGCGCCACCTGTTCGTGGTCCTCGGTGTCCCGGGGCGCGTGCCCGCCGCGCCGGACCGCCGCCACGCGCTCCGCCGTC
>SBGO01000734.1 GCA_006226565.1 Deltaproteobacteria bacterium
AGCCCCTGTCCGCCGCGACCGAGCGGCAGCGCGCGGGGCGCCCGGGCGAGCGCGGCCTGGCGGGCGGCGCTGGGCGGGCTGGGTGGGGCCTCGGACATGGTCGGGCGACTCCACGGAAGGGATGCCGCCCACCCATACCCGACGTCGTCGCGCGGCACCAGCGCGCGCGTCACGGGGGAAGCGCCGCGCGCGTGGAAAGGGTTGCCAACCCGCGATCCAGAACGCATTGTCGGCGGGTCCGGGGAGGACGGCGCCACGGTCGGGCGCTCCGTCCGTTCGCGCCGCCGACGTGGTGACCAGGACCCCGCTGCCCGACCGCCGCAGACGACGAGGGGACGCGAATGGCCGAGGATCAGGACCTCCAGGGTGACGAGGGGCAGGGCGAGGAGCGGCCAACCCTGCGCGGGATGTCCGATGCCGTTCGCAAGGCCGTCACGTCGGGCATCCGCGGGGTGCTCGGCTCCGAGGAGTGGGTGCGGAGCACCATCCGCGAGGTCCTGCCCAAGGAGCTCGTCACCTACATGAAGCGCCAGGCGGACTCGGCCCGGGACGAGGTCGTCCGCATCATCGGCGCCCAGACCAAGCGCTTCTTCGAGGGCATCGACGTCAGCGGGGAGGTCCAGAAGATCCTGACCGCGCTGAGCTTCGAGGTGAAGACCGAGGTCCGCTTCATCCCCAACGATCAGAAGGTGAAGCCCGACATCAAGGTCCGCGCCCGCGCCAAGCGCGCCGATCGCGCCGATCGCCCGGCCGACGAAGAGAAAGAGGAGTAGGCGCGCCCGACGGCGTGCTCCCTCGACGACGCCGTCGCGTGACCGAAGCCGCGGCGGACGGGACGAGGCCGTCGCGTGGACGCCATCCACAGCGGACGGGGACGTCCGCCGGCCAGTTGGCCTGCGCTCGTCCCGAGCGCGGTGGGTTCGTGGCGACAGCGTCGGTGGGCGCTTGCCGCCTCGGCGCGTCCGCCCGCTCGGACTCGCCCCGGCCACGGCGGTGACGCCGCGTCAGCTGGCCTGTGGTCGTCCCGACCCGTGCGGCGCAGCGACGGTCGCTCGCCGTCGGCCGCCCGCGCGGAGGCTCAGTCGCCCCGGGTGATCTTCACGCTGAAGATCTTCACCGGATCGCGCGGGACCGACGACGGCTTGCCGTCCGGCCGCGGCACCTGGGCGCCGTTCGAGATCTGGCGCACGAGGTCGATCTCCTGGCACTGCCCGAAGGCCGCGTACTTCGCCTTCAGGTCCGGCGCCGGCTTCGTCGTGATGAAGAACTGGCTGCCGTGGGTGTTGGTGTGGCTGTCGATCATCGCCAGCGCCCCGGGCTTTTCGAAGGCCGCCGAGCCGCGCGTCTCGCGGGGGATGGTCCAGCCCGGCCCGCCGCCCGGCTCGTGGCCGGGGTTGCCGGTCTGGATGACGAAGTCCTCGACGACCCGGTGGAAGGTCAGCCCGTCGTAGAACGGGCGCCGCTCCGCCGGCGCGCTCGCGCCCTTGCGCCACTCCAGCTGCCCCGTCGCGAGGCCGACGAAGTTGACCACCGTCTGCGGCGCCTCGACGTCGTCGAGGGCGCACTTGATCGTCCCGACCTGGGTCCGGAGCTCCGCCCAGAGCCGATTGCCCGTCCCCGGCACGCCGTTGAGGATGCGGCGCCGCTCGTCGTTCGAGTAGGTCTGGAGCACCGCCTCCTGGGCCGGGGGCGCCGTCACGTTGGGGTTCGGCGCCGGCGTCGCCGCCTTCTCCGCCTCGAGCTGGGCGACCGCCTTGAAGGCCCGCTTCTCGAGGTCCGGATCTCGCGGCGCACCACAGGCGGACGCCAGTAGAGTCAGGCCGATAGCCACGGAGATTGTGCGGTGCAAGAGCATGGTCCCTCGGGGGCGCCGCGGGGTCACGGCAGGAAGAGCTGGCTGGTCCCCGGGCCGGTGGTGAACGTCCAGGTGAACGTCCCGGCGACGCCGTTGCGAGCGTAGTCCACGAGGACCGTGTACGTCGTGAACGTGTCGAGCGGCTCGAGCGGATACAGCGTGATGATGCCGCAGCACAGGTTGGAGTCGGTGCTCTCGCTGTTCGCGACGTGGGCGACCGGCCCGTTCGCCCCCTGGATCTCGGTGCTCTTGAGGGTCACGGTCGGGTAGCTCCCCGACGAGGCGAAGGTGACCGTCAGGATCGGCCCCGAGGGGTACGGGTTCGGCAGCGGCGGCTGCGGGTTCTCGGCGCCGTCCCAGGTCGTCGGCACGCCCGTCATCCCGTCGACCGGGAACGGGATGATGAGCCCCTCCCAGGCGTCGTCGTTGTCGGGGTTCTCGCCGAAGTCGATGGTGTCGCACGCGCGAGCGTCCTTCTCTGCTGGGCCGTAGCCCATCTCGAGGGCCTGCGGCAGCACGAACGGGATCCGGTGATACAGGGTCGCCATCCATTCGTCGACCGACACGACCGGGTCGTTGATGAAGGCCATCACCTCGAACATCGGGATCCCGTCGTAGCCCGCCGCCTGCAGCCGCTCGCCGAAGCTCTGCCCGGTGTAGCCGGCGAAGCCGGGGTCCTCGTTGTGCGGGGACATCCCGCCCGCGTAGGCCGCCTCGTTGTTCACGTAGTACTCGCAGTGCGCCGTCGCGCCCTGGATGATGGCCTCGTGGTTGAGGAGCAGCGGCAGCTCGAGGAGCGTGCGGTACTGGTTCGCGCGCTCGAGCGCCAGGTCCCCGCACTCCTCCTCGCTGAGCTGGGTGAAGTCGCAGGTCCCCGTGCCCTCGTCGCAGAAGTTCACCGTGCACGGGTCGCCGTCGGTGCACGAGACGGGGATGCCGACGCACTCGCCCGAGGCGCAGACGTCGGTGTTCGTGCAGAGGTCGCCGTCGTCGCACAGCGTCCCGTTGAAGAACTTCATCTCGCAGGCGCCGCTGGCGGGGTTGCAGGTGTTCTCCCGGCACAGCGTGTCGTTCGCGACGTCACAGGTGACGGCGTCGCCCACGCAGAGCCCGCCGGTGCAGTGGTCGCCGGTGGTGCAGAGGTTCCCGTCGTTGCACGAGCCGGCCGTGTTCTCGTGGCGGCAGCCGACCCCCGGATCGCAGGAGTCGTTGGTGCACGGGTTGAGGTCGTCGCAGTCGCGCTCCGCGGTGCTGCACGCGCCGGTGCCGGCGTCGCAGGACACGTCCTCGCAGGCGTTGGCGGCCTCGCACTTCGCCGCGCCGACGCAGCGCCCGTCGGCGTCGCAGGTGTCGCTGACGGTGCACTTGTCGTCGTCGTCGCAGGTCTGGCCGATGTCCGGCGGGAAGCGGCAGCCCTGCGCCGAGTCGCAGAGGTCCTGGGTGCACGGGTTCGAGTCGACGCAGACGACCGCCACGCCCATGCCGCAGCTGCCGTCCTCCTGGCAGGTCTCGCCGGTCGTGCACAGGTCGCCGTCGGAGCAGGCGCCGCCGAGGTTGACCTGGCCGACGCAGGCGCCCTCGCTGCAGGCGTCCTGCACGGTGCACGGGTTGGCGTCGTCGCACGTGCCTTCGATCGGCGCGTGGACGCAGCCGGTCCCCTGGATCGCGTCGGGGTTCGACACGTCGCAGGAGTCCTGGGTGCAGGGGTTGAGGTCGTTGCAGTCGTTCACCGCGCCGGCGCACACGCCGTTGGTGCACACGTCCTGGAGCGTGCACGGGTCGCCGTCGTTGCAGGCGAGGTTCGAGGCCGGGCGCCCGGCGCAGACCCCGTCGGCGCACTTGTCCGAGGTGGTGCAGGCGTTGCCGTCGTCGCAGGTCGCGGTGTTGGGCGTGAAGACGCAGCCCGCGACCGGGTCGCAGCTGTCGTCGGTGCACGGGTCGTCGTCGCTGCACGAGACGAGCGCGCCGCGGCACACCTCGTCGATGCACTTGTCGTTCTGCGTGCAGGGGTTGCCGTCGTCGCACGGATCGCCGGTCCGGACGCCCACGCACTGCGTGTCGACCACGGCGTCGGCGGTGTCCACCGGCGTCGTGTCGGCCTCGGCCGTGTCGTCGCCGCTGCTCGTCTCACCGCCGCACGCGACCGCGGTCAGCGCGGCCCACGCCGCCATCCCCACGAGGTTCCCCCACGCCCGCCGTCCCGGCTTCCTCATGTCGGCCCTCCGTGCACGCACGGTGCATACCGAACGGACCCGGCTCGCCGCAATGTCGCGATGCACCGGCACCGCGGAAACCGGCCGGCGCGCGCCGCCCCCGGCGCCTGCTTGGCGCCCAGAGCCCCGTATGTTACGTGTCGCGCCCAATGGCTCACGAGAGGTGCAGCGGATGACCCACAGCGACGACCAGAGCCTGGTCCACGCGGCCTACGAGGATCGCAGCCGGCTCACCGATCGCGCGACCGTCGACGCCATCGAGCGCACGGTCGCCGGGCTCGACAGCGGCGCGCTGCGCGTCGCGACGCCCCCCGAGGACGCCGACGGCGAGTGGACCGTCAACGCCTGGGTCAAGGAGGCGGTGCTCCTCTACTTCGGGCTCAAGGGGATGGCCACGATCGAGGCCGGGCCCTTCGAGTTCCACGACAAGATCCCCCTCAAGAAGCGCCACGCCGACGCCGGCGTGCGCGTGGTGCCGCCGGCGGTGCTCCGCTACGGCGCCCACGTCGAGCGCGGGGCGGTCTTGATGCCGAGCTACGTCAACATCGGCGCCCGGGTCGGCGCCGGCTCGATGGTCGACACCTGGGCGACCGTCGGCTCGTGCGCGCAGATCGGCCAGAACGTGCACCTCTCCGGCGGGGTCGGCATCGGCGGCGTGCTCGAGCCTCCCGGCGCGACCCCGGTCATCATCGAGGACGGCGCCTTCATCGGCAGCCGCTGCATCGTCGTCGAGGGCGTGCGCGTCGGTCGCGAGGCCGTGCTCGGCGCCGGCGTCGTGGTCGCCGGCTCGACCCGCATCATCGACGTCACCGGCGACGCGCCGGTCGAGCACCGCGGCTTCGTCCCGCCCCGCTCGGTGGTCATCCCCGGGAGCGTCCCGAAGGCGTTCCCCGCGGGGACCTATCACGTGCCGGTCGCCCTCATCATCGGGCGCCGGACCGCCTCGACCGACAAGAAGACCAGCCTCAACCAGGCGCTGCGCGATTTCGGCGTTCAGGTCTGAGCCGCCGCGGGGCGCCCAGCTCGGCCACTGACGCTCAGGCCGCCGTCTCCCGAGAGGATACGATGTCGCGACCGAACCCGACCCCGATCCCGGCGGACAAGCTCCGCACCACCTGTCCGGCCGAGGCGCTCGCCTTCGGCGACACCCGCGACCTCGAGCCGCTCGTCGGCACGGTCGGTCAGAGCCGGGCCCTCGAGGCGCTCGAGGTCGGCATCGGGATCCGCCGCGAGGGCTACAACATCTTCATCATGGGCTCGACGGGCGTCGGCAAGCACACCGTCGCCCACGAGGCGCTGCGGCGCCGCGCCGCCACCGAGCCCGTCCCGCCGGACCTCGTCTACGTCGCGAACTTCGACGATCCGCACCGGCCCAGGGCGCTGCGCCTCCAGCCCGGCGGCGGGGCGAAGCTGCGCGACGTGATGGACCGGCTCGTCGAGGACCTCGGCTCGCTGCTGCCGGCCGTCTTCACGAGCGACCGCTACACGGCGCGCGCCCGCAAGATCGCCGAGGCGATGGAGAAGGTGCAGGACCAGGCCCTGGCGGCGCTGCGCACGACGGCCATCCAGAAGGGCCTCCTGATGAAGGAGACCGAGGACGGGCTGACCTTCGGCCCGGCCAAGGGCGAGGACGAGCTGCTCGGGCCGGACGAGTTCACCAAGCTCCCGACCGACGAGCAGAAGGCCCTCGCCGACGCCATGGACGAGATGCAGGAGCAGCTCCAGGGCTTCGCCGCCGGCGTGCCGCGCTGGCGCAAGGAGACGCGCGAGCGCCTCAAGGCGCTCGATCAGGAGGTGTCGCGGGAGGAGGTCACGCGCCTCATGGACCCGCTCCTCAAGCTCTACGCCGAGGACGAGGAGGTCCGCACCTGGCTCGAGGCGGTGCGCGAGGACGTCGTCGAGCAGGCCCACATCTTCCGCGACGAGGAGGAGGAGGACGAGGAGGGCGAGGTCCAGCTCATGCCCCAGGAGCCGGTGAGCATGCGGCGCTACGCCGTGAACGTGCTCGTCGACCACGGCAAGACCGAGGGCGCCCCCGTCATCTACGAGGACAACCCCGTCTTCACCAACATCATCGGGCGCATCGAGCACGTCTCCGAGTACGGCGCGCTGACGACCGACCACACCCTCATCAAGCCGGGCGCGCTGCACCAGGCGAGCGGCGGCTACCTCATCCTCGACGCCCACCGCCTCCTCGTGGAGCCCTACGGCTGGACGGCGCTCAAGCGGGCGCTCCGCTCGCGGCTCCTGCGGATGGACTCGCCGGCGCAGACGGGGTCGCTGATGACGACCGTGTCGCTCGCGCCGGAGCCGCTCCCCATCGACGTGAAGGTCGTGATGATGGGGTCGCCCTCGCTCTACTACGAGCTCTGCGCCGGCGAGCCCGAGTTCGAGCGCCACTTCAAGATCCTCGCGGCCTTCGAGGACCACATCCCGCGCAACGTCGAGAACACCCGCCTGTACGCGCGCCTCATCGGGACCAAGGCGGCCGACGAGGGGCTCAAGCCCTTCACGAGCGGCGCCGTCGGCGAGATCATCGAGTACAGCGCCCGCGAGGTGGAGGACGCCGAGCAGCTCTCGGCGAACCTCTCGGGGCTCTTCAACCTCATGGACGAGGCCGACTACTGGGCCGACAAGGCGGGCCACGAGGTCGTCGAGCGCGCCGACGTGCGGCAGGCCCTCGACGCCTTCATCCGGCGCTCGAGCCGGCCACGCGACGACCTGCACGAGTCGATCGAGCGCGGCACGCTCATGGTCGCGACCGAGGGCGACGCCATCGGGCAGATCAACGGCCTCGCGGTCATGGGGCTCGGCAACGTCGCGTTCGGGCGGCCGACGCGCATCACCGCGACGGCGCGCATGGGCACGGGCGAGGTCATCGACATCGAGCGCGAGGCGGAGCTCGCGGGGTCGATCCACTCGAAGGGCGTGCTCATCCTGCAGTCGCTCCTCGGGAGCCGCTACGCCACCGACGTCCCGCTGTCGCTGACGGCGAGCCTCGTCTTCGAGCAGTCCTACGGCCTCGTCGAGGGCGACAGCGCCTCGCTGAGCGAGTACTGCGCGCTGCTGTCGGCGGTCGGGCGGATCCCGATCAAGCAGTCCCTCGCCGTCACCGGGTCGATCAACCAGCACGGGCAGGTGCAGGCGATCGGCGGGGTGAACGAGAAGATCGAGGGCTTCTTCGACGTGTGCCAGGTGCGCGGGCTCACGGGCGAGCAGGGGGTCATCATCCCGACCGCCAACGTGAAGAACCTGATGCTCCGGTCCGACGTGGTCGAGGCCTGCCGCGCCGGGCGCTTCTCGGTGTGGGCGGTCGACAACGTCGAGCCCGCGCTCGCGCTCCTGACCGGGCTCCCGGCGGGCGTGCGCGGCGCGGACGGCCACTACCCGGAGGGCTCGGTCAACGGCAAGGTCGAGACCGGGCTCCGCGGCTTCTTCGAGCGGCGCCGGGCGCTGGCGGCCGAGCTGCGCCCCCTGAGCCACGACATCTGAGCGAGCCGCCGGGCCTCGGCCCGGAGCGGGCGCCACGGCGGGAGGTGGGGGCCTTTCTGGCGAGGGCCCCGCTTCGCGCCGATACTGGGCGCCATGGACGAGGCGCTCGACGGCTTTCTGACCCACCTGGCGCTCGAGCGCGGACACTCGCGGCACACCGTCGAGGCCTACGCCCGGGACCTCCGGCGCTTCGTGGAGTACGCCGGCGACGGCGTGGCGGTGGCGGGCTTCACCCGCGCCGACGTCGAGGGCTGGGTCGCGTGGCTCCGCGACGAGCGCGAGCTCAGCGCACGCTCGGCCGCCCGCGCCCTGTCCGCGCTCCGGAGCTTCTGCAAGTACCTCATCCGCGAGCGCCTGCGGGGGGACGACCCGACGGCGCTGGTCCCGTCGCCGCGCCCGTCGCGGCCGCTCCCGGTCGTGCTCAGCGAGGCGGGCGCCGCGGATCTGGCGATGGCCCCGGAGGGGGCCGACCCGCGCGCCGTCCGCGACCGCGCGATGCTCGAGCTGCTCTACGGCGCGGGGCTCCGTGTGAGCGAGCTGGTCCACCTCGAGCTGGGCGACGTCTCGCTCGACAGCGGCGTCGTGCGGGCCCGGGGCAAGGGCGAGAAGACGCGCCTGGTCCCGGTCGGCGAGGAGGCCCTGGAGGCGCTCCGCGCCTGGCTGTCGGGGCCGCGTGCGGAGCTGGTCGACCGCGCGACGCGGCGTGGGCTCAAGCGCCTCCCGAGCGCGCTCTTCGTCACCTCGCGGGGGCGCGGCATGACGCGCCAGGCGATGTGGAAGAACCTCAAGCGCTACGCGGCGCAGGTCGGCGTGGATCCGAAGGCCTCGCCGCACAAGCTCCGGCACAGCTTCGCCACCCACCTCCTCGACCACGGCGCCGATCTCCGCAGCGTCCAGGCCATGCTCGGCCACGCCGACATCGCCACGACGCAGATCTACACCCACGTCACCCGCCGCGCCCTGCGCGCCGCCTACGACGAGGGGCACCCCCTGGCGCGCGAGGACGGCTGACGCCGGCGTGTCGCCGCCCCGGCCGCGCGGGTCCCGACCCGGCGCCCCGGATCAGGGCGCCAGGCGGCGCGTGAGGCCGGTGACGACGGCCTCGACGGCCGCGGCGTTCAGCTTGGAGCGGTGGGTGTCGACGACGTAGAAGCTGTCCCGCGCCTTGCGACCCATGGTCGTGACGAAGGCGAGCTCGACCGAGATCCCGTGGTCGTGGAAGAAGGACGCGAGGTCGAAGAGGAGCCCGTCGCGGTCGGTCGTGACCACGTCGATGACGGTGTGCTCGGTCGCGGCCTCGTTGGAGCAGGTCACGCTGGTCGGCAGCGGCGGCAGGGCCTCGGCGGCGGTCGGCATCGACGACGGGGTCGGGGTGAAGGTCGGCGTCTCGGACTGCGCGGCCAGGACGAGCGCCTCGCGGAGCTGCTCGGCCTGGCGCGGGGTGGTGAGCCGCGAGCGCGGATCGTGGACCCGGAAGAGGTCGAGCACGCCGCCGTCGTCGAGGGAGTAGATCTCGGCGGCGACGACCCCGAGCCGCGCGGTCGCGAGCCCGCCGGTCAGCCGGGCGAGCAGGCCCGGCTGGTCGGGGCAGACCACCGCGACCTCGGCGACCGCGGTGCCGTCGGGGTGGTAGACGTGGACCACCGTCCCGCTGTGCTCGCGGTAGCGGCGCCACAGGTGGTAGTGGTCGCGGACGCGGGCCGCCGGGACGGTGTTGAAGTAGCGCGTCGGCAGCGCGCTCATGAAGTCGTCGATGGGGTCGGAGTCGTTGCCCGGGACCTCGGGCTCCTCGCCGAGCTCCGCGCGCATCAGCTCGCGCCGGCGCGCGTCGATGATGCCCGAGGTGTCGGTGAAGAGGTTGGGCCGCTCGAGGAGCTCGCGCGTCCGCTCGTAGAGGCTCCGGAGGAGCGTCCGGTTCCAGCTGTTGAAGGTGTCGGGGCCGACCGACGACCAGTCGCAGACCGTCAGGACGTGGAGCGCGTCGAGGGTCTCCACGTCGCCGACGGCGCGGGCGAGCGAGCGGATCGGGCGCGGGTCGCCGAGGTCGCGGCGCATGCAGATGAGCGCCATGTCGGCCTGGTGACGGATGAGCACGCGGGTCGTCTCGACCTCCTCGGGGGTGAGCCCGAGGCGCGGGGCGATGACGTCGGCGAGCTTGGCGCCGCGCTCGTGGTGGCGCGGGCCGTAGCCCTTGCCGATGTCATGGAGGAGCAGCGCGACCGCCAGCGGGCGCAGCGACCGGAGCCCGGTGAGGCACTCGGCGGCGCGCGGGTAGAGGTCGGCCAGCTCGCCGCGCGCGAGCAGCTTGAGCTTGTCGACGGCGCGCAGGATGTGCTCGTCGACGGTGTAGACGTGGTAGAGGTCGCGCTGGATGCGGCCGATGACGCCGTCGAACTCGGGCACGATGGCCGTCAGGAGCCCCGTTCGGTGCATCAGCCGGAGCGCCGTCGTGGCGCCGGCGCGGGTGTCGGTGAGGAGGCCCAGGAGCAGCGCGTTGAGCTGCGGGTCCTCGGGCGCGACGGCCCCCAGGTGGCCGGCGATGGCCTCGAAGCCGTCCTCGAGGCTGGCGTCGAGGGGGATGCCGGTCGCGACGACGGCGCGGGTGGCGTCGACGACCTCGGCGGTCGAGCGGGGCGGGCCGCCGTCCGCCCGGGCGAGGCGGTCGCGGATGCGCACGAGGCCCGGCCAGTCGGGGACGGGGACGCGGCTCGCGTAGTCGACGCGGTCCCGCGCGTACTCGAGCTGGCGGTGCGCGCGCCCGGCGATGACGCGCATCGCGCGGTGGACCTGGCGCATCAGCTCGATGGCCGGCGGCTGGCCGGCCATGGCGCGGAGCTGGAGGGCGTCGGCGACGGCGTCCTGGTACTCGAAGGCGAGGCGGTCGCACTTGAAGGTGGCGACGGCGTGGAGCGCCATCCGGACCTTGAGGAGGAAGTCCTCGGCGAAGAGGACGCGGCGGTCGTAGGGCTGGCCGGTGACGAGCGCGAGCCAGCCGCTGACGTGGGCGTCGCGGAGGCCGCCGATGCCGCTCTTGAGGTCCGGCTCGAGCACGAAGACGGTGTCCCCGAGGCGCCGCGCCCGGCGCGCGCGGTCCGCCTCGAGCGCGTCGACCAGGCCGGCGAGCCCCGCGCCCGCGAGGTGGCGGTAGACCGGCCCGCGGACGGCCTCGGTGATGGCGCGGTCGCCGAGCACGTGGCGGCTCGTCAGGACCGCGGTCGCGAAGCTCGGCTCGGCCTGGGCCAGCATCACGCTCTCGGTGACGGTGCGCACGCCGTGGCCGACCTTGAAGCGGGCGGCGGTCAGGTGGCCGACGAAGGCCTCCATGAACGGCGTCGGATCGCCGGCGTCGTCGGGGATGACGAGCTGCACGTCCACGTCCGAGCGGAGGCACATCTGGTTTCGCCCGTAGCCGCCGAGCGCGGTCACCGCCCAGCGCTCCGGGAGGCGCAGCGGCCCGATCGGCTCGCCGGGGGGCGGCGCGGCCCGGAGCGCGCGCTCGCAGGCGTCGATGACGATGCGGTCGACGGCGTAGGTCGTGACGTCGCAGAGCTCCTGGCCCGCGAGGTGCGGGTCGTCCTCGAGCAGCGCCAGGATCGGCGTCCGCCACGTGTCGTAGAAGCTCGCCGGGGGCGCGTCGGGCGCCGTCTCGTCGAGGTACGGCAGCAGGAGCGGCGCGGTCGTGTCGTCGATCATCGGCTCCCCTCGCGCTCGGCGAGGCCCTTGAGCGCGTACACCAGGTCGAGGGCCGCGCGCGGGGACAGCTCCTCCGGGTCGACCGCCGCGAGCGCCTCGAGCAGCGCCGAGGGCGCCGCCGGGGGCGCGAAGAGGTCGAGCTGCCAGTGGTCGCCGCGCTTGGCGCCGGGGCCGCCCTGGCCGCGGGCGAGCTTCGGCCGGCTGTCGGGGTCGAGGGCGTTCGCCTCGAGGTTGGAGAGGATCTCCCGCGCGCGCTGGATGACCGGCCGCGGCAGGCCCGCGAGGCGCGCCACCTGGATCCCGTAGCTGCGGTTGGTGCCGCCCGGGACGAGGCGCCGGAGGAAGACGATCTCCTCCTTCCACTCCTTGACCGCGATGGACATGTTGGCGACCCCCTCGCGGGTCAGCGCCAGCTCGGTCAGCTCGTGGTAGTGGGTCGCGAAGAGCGTGCGCGCGCCGATGGTGTCGTGGAGGTGCTCGGCGACCGACCAGGCGATCGAGACCCCGTCGAAGGTCGAGGTGCCGCGGCCGATCTCGTCGAGGACGACGAGGCTCTGGCGGGTGGCCTCGGCGAGGATGCGCGCGGTCTCGTTCATCTCGACCATGAAGGTCGACTGCCCGCGGGCGAGGTCGTCGGAGGCGCCGACGCGGGTGAAGATGCGGTCGACGAGGCCGATGGTCGCGCGGTCGGCGGGGACGAAGCCGCCCATCTGGGCGAGGAGCGCGATGAGGGCGACCTGGCGCATCACGGTCGACTTCCCGGCCATGTTGGGGCCGGTGATGATGACCATGCGCGCGCCGTCGCCGTCGAGGGAGACGTCGTTGGGGACGAACTCGCCCACCGGGAGCAGCGCCTCGATCACCGGGTGGCGGCCGCCGCGGAGGTCGACGACCGGCGCCTCGACCATGTCGGGGCGGACGTAGCCGCGGCGCTGGGCGACCTCGGCGAGGGTCGCGAGGACGTCGACCGCGCCGACCTCGTCGGCGACGGCCTGGATGCGCGCGCCGAAGGTGGCGACCCGGTCGCGCAGCGCGTCGAAGAAGCCCTGCTCGAGGGTGAGGCGCCGGTCGTCGGCGCCGAGGATCTTCTCCTCGCGCTCCTTGAGCTCGGGCGTGTAGTAGCGCTCGGCGTTGGCGAGGGTCTGCTTGCGGAGCCAGGTGTCGGGGACGGCCCCGAGGTTGGCCCGGGTGACCTCGATGAAGTAGCCGAAGACGCTGTTGAACTTGATCTTGAGGCTGCCGATCCCCGAGCTCTCGCGGAGCCGCTGGGCGTAGTCGGCGAACCAGGTCTTGCCGTCGCGGGCGATCTGGATGAGCTCGTCGAGCGCCGGGTCGTAGCCTTCGCGGATGACGCCGCCGTCCTTCAGCGTCGCGGGCGGCTCGTCCACCAGGGTGTGGCGGATCTCGGCGCTCGCCGCGGCGACCGGATCGAGGCGCGCGGCCAGCGCGGCCAGCGCCGGGTGGCCGTTCGCGGTCAGGGTCGCGGCGAGCTCGGGGAGGCGCTCGAGGGACTCGGCCAGGGCGATGAGGTCGCGCGGGCCCGCCGTGCCGGCGCTGACGCGGCCGACCAGGCGCTCGAGGTCGTAGACGCCGTCGAGGCCGTCGCGCAGGAGCCCGCGGGTCATCGGATCGTCGACCAGCGCGCCGACGATGTCGTGGCGCGCCCGGATGGCCTCGAGATCGCACAGCGGGTAGAGGATCCACTGCTTGAGGCGGCGGCTCCCCATCGCCGTGCGGGTGTGGTCGAGGAGGCCGAGGAGCGAGCCCTTGCGGCGGCCGTCGGCCAGGGTGCGGACGAGCTCGAGGTTGCGGACGGTCGCCGGCCCGACGCGCATCGTCCGCGCCAGCTCGACGACCTCGAGGTCGCGGAGGAGCAGCGCGCTGCCCTTCTGGGTGTCTCCGATGTAGTCGGCGGCCATGGCCGCGGCGGCGTCGAGGGGCGGCGCCTTCGGATCGGGCGCCGGCACGCGGCTGACGGTGACGCCCTGGACGGCGTAGCGCACGGCGTGATCGAGGGCGTCGTCGGCGTCGGCGACGAGCACCTCGCGGGGCTCGATGCGACCGAGCTCGTCGAGGGCCTGGGCGAGGTCGGGCAGGCGGGCGCCGCGGCGATCGCCGGTCGAGACGTCGACCCAGCAGAGGCCGACGGCCCCGCCGCGCGGCGCGCGCGCGATGGCGACGAGGTAGTTGTGGGTGCGCCGATCGAGGATGTTCTCGTCGAGGACGACGCCCGGGGTGATCACGCGCACGACCGCGCGCTTGACGATCCCCTTGGCGATCTTCGGGTCCTCGAGCTGCTCGCAGATGGCGACCTTCTTGCCGGCGTCCACGAGGCGCGGCAGGTAGGCCGCGAGGGCGTGGTGCGGGACCCCGGCCATCGGGATGGGGTCGTCGTCCTTCTTGTTGCGGCTCGTGAGGGTGAGCTCGAGGATCCGCGAGGCTTCCACGGCGTCGTCGTAGAACGTCTCGTAGAAGTCGCCCATGCGGAAGAGCAGGAGCGCGTCGGGGTGCTCGGCCTTGGCGGCCAGGAATTGCCGCATCATCGGCGTCACCGCCCCGACCGACGCGGGCACCCCGGCCGGCCCCGCGTCGGCGGCGTCGGTCGCTGGCGTGTCCATGGCCGAGACATAGCAAGTCCGCGGCCCAAAACAAACCGTCAGCGCGGGCGCGCGTGACGGATCGGGCCGCGAGGTGGGCCCCGAAGGGCGCCTGCTGGCCCAGTCCGCTTGACCCTCCCGCGGCGCGGCGGCAGGATTCGCCCTGTCGACCGGCGCCCGGAGGCGTGCGGCCGGCCCGTGACCGACGCGGTCACCGCCCTCCGAAGCGCGTTCCGAGAACCGCGACCCGCTGCCGTGGAGTGAGCTCTCCCATGAAACGACCCGTCGCCCTCGCGCTCTCTGCCGCCAGCGCTCTTGCCCTCGGCGCCTGCGCCCAGGACCTCTCCGCGCCCGGTGACGGGGGCGGAATCACGCTCCACACCGCGGCCATCGGCAGCTGCAACGCGAACGAGAACCGCGATCGCCAGTTCCCGAGCGGCAGCGATCGGATCGTGCTGGAGCTCAGCGGCGGCGACCTCGCCGAGCCCTTCGTCAGCGTCGCCGGCGCCGGCACGGAGACGGCGGCCGGCGAGGTGATCGTGACCGCGGTCCCGCCCGGCGCGGGGATGACCCTGCGCGTGGTCGCCTGCAACGGCGCCGACACCGTCTGGGCCGGCGAGACCCACGACGTCGACGTCTACGAGAACCTCAAGAGCTTCCCGTCGGTCTTCCTCACCCCGACCGGGGCGATGGCGTGCACCGGGACGGCGGTCAGCTCGGCCCAGGCCGCGCGCCTGAGCGAGCCGCGCGCCTTCGCGGCGCTCGCCGCCGACGCCGACCACGCCTACGTGTTCGGCGGGTTCAGCAGCTACTCGGTGTCGAGCGGTGCCGAGGCGTCCCAGACCATCGACCGCTACGATCGCGTGGCGAGCGAGTTCTCGGCCGGCGGCGGCCTCAAGGCGAAGCGCGGCATGGCCCACGCCCACGTGCTCTCCGACGGCCGGGTCCGCGTCTTCGGCGGCACGACCGAGCTCTACGTCGCCTCCGGCGGCACGGCCAAGCCGGCGCTCTACGCGCCCGCGCAGTACACGCCGAGCTCCGCCTCGGAGATCTACGACCCGGCGACCGGCATCTCCACCGTCGAGGAGGCCGCGACCCTGCCGGCGGCGCCCGCGGGGGTCACCCTGGGCGACGTCGCGCTGGCCATCGGCGGCGTCGAGGACGGCGGCGTCGGCAACGGCGACACCTTCTCGGGCAACGTCACCCGCTTCGCCTCCGAGGGCGCCTCGAGCGCCGAGCTGGCGGTCGGCCGCTTCGGCGCCACGGTCGTGGCGCTGACCGACACGCTCGCCCTGGTCTGGGGCGGCAACGTCGACGCCGACCCGGCGCACAACGGCGTGCTGATCGACGCGAGCGGGGCGCTCACGGCCGCCTCCTTCACCGAGCTGACCGTGAACGGCGCGACCGACGTGCCGATCTTCGCGGCGGGCGCCATGATCGGCAAGGACCTCAACGGCCGCTACCAGGTCGTGATCGCCGGCGGCAACGTGATCAACGCCGGCCCGCTCTTCCCGCGCGACGTGGCGGCGGCCCGCCTCGACGTCCTGACCGTCGACGTCGGGACCGGCACGGTGAGCGTCGTGTCCGTCGACACCGGCGAGCTCGCCGGCGCCCTCACCCGCGCCGCCGGCTCCCTCGAGGTCCTCGGCGACGGCAGCCTCCTCTGGTACGGCGGCTTCACCGCCTTCCAGTCGAACGCGATCTGCGGCTCGGGCAACGACTGCATCCAGTCCGACGTGCTGCGCTTCACGATCGACGGCCTCGGGAGCGCGAGCCAGAGCGTCAGCGAGCTCACGCCGAGCCTCGAGCTGAGCGTCGGCCCGCTGGGCGCCAACGCGGTCGCCCTCGGCGACGGATCCTGGCTGTTCACGGGCGGGATCGAGACGATCACCCAGACGACCCTGGCCGAGGAGGTGGCGCTCGCGCGCTACGGGGCCTTCTCGCGCGACCTCTGTGGCGAGTACCCGTTGCCGACGGAGTGAGCCCAGGCTTGACCTGGCCAGCGTCGGAACAATCCTTGCGTCCCATCGGGGGGCGTGGCAGTGTGCCGCGCCGCGCGGGCTGACCATTCCCGCCGCGAGGTCCACCCCGGTTCGGAAGGGAGAGCATGGCAACGACGCCGACGTCGGGACGCTTCCAGCCCTACATTCTCGAGCCCGGCTCGCCCAGCGCGTTCGCGTGCTTCGGGACCTGGGAGAACGCCAAGACCTGCGCGCCCATCTCCGAGGTGGACGATCCGCTCGATGGCTGCTCTCAGAGCGCGGAGTGCCGCCGCTACACCCTCGAGCAGAACCCGCCCACGACGCGCTTCCGGGTGAAGCCGCGGCGGGACGGTCGCTTCGAGATCCAGCAGTTCCGGGACTTCATCCGCGACCAGTCCGGCTACCACATGGACATCGTCGAGGGGACGATCACCATCACGTACCCGGGCAAGCGCGCGGTGCCGAAGTCCAAGCGCTTCTTCCTCCACGTCAAGCACCTCGAGGAGGCCAAGCTCGACGTCGACGGTGAGTTCGAGCTCATCATGTCGCTCGAGAAGATGGTCCTGCGGCAGGCGGGCGAGATGGTCGCGCCCCAGTCCTTCCGCCGCGTCCGGCCGGTCGACGACGACCCCGAGGCGCGCCGTCGCCGCATCGCCGAGAAGCTGCGCAAGAAGGCCAGCGAGGACGCCCGCTCCAAGGACGACGGCGACGACGAGCTCGATATCGACATCGAGATCGACGAGGAGGAGATCGACATCGATCTCGACCTCGACGACGACGATGAAGACGACGAGGACGACGAGGACGAGGACGAGGACGAGGACGAGGACGAGGCGGACGACGACGACGACGACGACGACGACGAGGACGAGGACGACCTCGTCGAAGAAGACGACGACGAGCTCGTCGTGGATGACGACGACGTCGTCGTCGATGACGAGGAGCTGCTCGTCGAGACCGACGGCGAGGAGCCGGAAGAGGACGAGGAAGACGAGGAGCCTCCGCCCGAGGAGGACTGACGCGCAGGCGTCGCGCGGTCCCCGCGCCCCCGTCGCACACACCGAAGCCGCCCGTGGCCAGCGCCACCGGCGGCTTCGTCGATCTCGCCAGACGCTGCTCCGATCGCCGTCGTTCCCCCCTGGCGGCGCCTCGGGTGGCCTTGCCCTCCCGGGCGAGTCCGCGCTATGACCAGCGCGACCGCAACAGGAGGACAGCATGAGCGACGCGCAGACCGTCGAGGAGCTCGAGGCGCAGATCGCGCAGCGGGGCAGCCGCTTCAAGCAGGTCATCGCCGACATCCGCGCCGTGCTCGCGGAGGACCTGGTTCAGTTCTTCGCCCGTGAGACCAAGCGCGCCTTCCTCTCCAAGGCGGCCCTCTCCGAGGCGCTGAGCGACGACCAGGTGAAGGAGCTCAAGCGGCGGGCGACCGAGGACGGCAAGGCGATCGCCGCGTCCATCGTGGAGGCCCTCGCCGACGAGTCGCTGTGGCACGAGGTGACGACCGTCCCCGACAACGTCCGCGATCTCCGCGCGGCGACGCCGGTCTGGGCGCAGGTCACCCGCGTCGAGACCGCGCTCCAGAGCCTCCTCGAGGGCTTCGGGCTGGCCGACGCCGAGCCCGTCCACTACAAGAGCCCGTCCTACTTCGTGAAGGGCCTCTTCATGCCCGGGCTCGCCGAGCACTACTGGCGCCTCGTCCACGAGGTCGAGGAGCTCACCGAGCAGCGGCTCCAGGTCGAGACGGACGCCATCAAGGCGCGGCTCGAGTCGCGCTGGGACGACGCCTGAGCGACCGCGAGGGGGCGCCTCGGCGAGCGGGTCCTCCCAGGAGGCCGCTCGCGTCGGCGCTCCCATTTTCCGCGGCGCCTCGCACGGCCGTGCGCATTCCGGCTTGACCGTGCCGGCGTTCGCTGGTACTTCGCTGCACCGTTCGGCTGTGTAGCTCAGTTGGTCAGAGCGAACGACTCATAATCGTTAGGTCGACAGTTCAAGTCTGTCCACAGCCACCCTCGGCCCCGCCGGTCCCCGCTTCGACGGACCGCGCGGGGCCGACTCGTTTCTGGCCCGGGGCTTCCACTCGCCACCCGGGCGGCGGGCGTGGGCAGCCGTGGCCCCACGCGAGGCGCGCGCGCTCGAGGCCGCACGGATCGCGGAGGACCAGCGTGCCGCCGCGGTTGGCGAGCTGGAGCGGGCGCAACGCCAGGGGCCCGTCGCCGCCGACC
>SBGO01000475.1 GCA_006226565.1 Deltaproteobacteria bacterium
CCGGAGCCGCCCATGTCGCTCGCCCTCGCCCAGGTCTCGCCCGCCCTCGCGCCCTCGACCCGGGAGGAGCGCCTCGGCGCCGCCCTCGACCGCTTCGCGCTGAGCGCCGGTGCGGTGGCCGCCGTGCTCGCCGACGAGGACGGGCTCGCCTTCGCCGGCAGCGCCGGGACGGACGCCGAGCACGCCGAGCTGTGGGCCGCGTGCGCCGCGCGGGCCCTCGAGGCCGCGACGGCCATCCAGCGCCTCACGCGCCGCTTCGGGCCGGCCGAGGCGGTCATCGCCCTCGACGGCGACCGTCACCTCTTCGCTCACCAGCTCCGCGCCCCGGGCGGGCCGCTGATCGCCGTCGCGATCGGCCCCCGCAGCGTCGGCCACGACGCCCTCACCGCGCTCGAGCGGGGGATCGCCGAGGCGCTGCAGAGCGCTTGATCAAGCGTTGATCAAGGCTCGTCGTTCATCAGCTCGACGAGGCGCTCCAGCGTGCCCTCGAGCTCGCCGAGGGAGAGGTGGCGCCCGAAGCGGTCGAGCTCGCGCCGATCGCCGAAGATGATGATGGTCGGCACCGAGAAGACCAGCCGCTGCCCGGCGGTCTGCGGGAGCGCCACGGTGTCGACGAAGACGCCGGGCACGCCGACGTCCTCGCAGAGCTCCGCGACGCGCGGCTTCAGTACCTTGCAGACGTTGCACGTCGGCGTGGAGAAGTACGCCACGAGCAGGTCGCCGCTCGCGACGCGCGCCTCGAGGGCGTCTTCCGTGGTCAGGGGGACGAGGCTCATGCCGGAACACCTCCGAGAAGGTCGGCGCGGAGACTACAGCACGGAGGCCGACACCGCACTGCGAAGTTGGTATCGTCCCTCGCGATGATTCGCCGTCTCCTCGTCGTGCTCCTCCTCCTCGGCCCCGCGAGTGCTGCAGCGCCCACCGCCGCGTGGGCGCAGGAGCCCGCGGAGGGCGAGCGGGAGGTGCTGGCCCTCGAGGCGCTGCTCGCGCTGCAGCCCGAGCAGACGACCGACGCGCCGTGCAACCGCGGGCAGGACTGCCCGACGCCGACCCGCGACAGCCTGGCCGGCGGCCTGCGCTTCACCTACGACCGCGTGGGGAGCTGGTCGGCGGTGACGACGCTGACCCTCGGGCACGCGACCGATCAGGAGCGGCAGCCGCCCGAGGGGTTCTCGACGGCGCAGCTGCGGGTGGATCTGCGGTTCGAGATCAGCCGCGCGATCGACCGCTTCGGCGTCGCCTTCCGCGTCTCGCCGGTCGTGATGCTCGGCTGGAGCGACGGTGGACAGGCGTTTCGCACCGACATCCCCGGGCTGGGCTTGGTCCTCGGGCGCACCGATCTCTGGGTCGAGGTGGTCGTCCCGACCCTGCCGACCCACGACGACCCGCGCTTCCTGGCGCTCCAGGTCGGGTGGAAGCAGCCGCTCTTCACCCTCGAGGGCGGGGTGGCGGCCTTCAGCTCCCTGACCTGGGCCCGCGACGAGCTCGATCGCATCGGGCTCGGCCCCGGGGTGTGGCTGGCGGCTCGGACGCGCTTCACGGCGGAGAGCCGGATCGAGGCGTCGCTGCGGATCGCCATCGCGGACATCTCGATGTTCGCGGTCGGCGTCGGATATCATTTCGGGGATCTGGATTGAGGCGAGGGGGCACGATGCGCGCGCTGATGTGGACGGTCGGGTTGAGCCTGGTGGCGTGGGGCGCCTGCGGCGGCGGGACCTCTTCGGGGGGCGACGACACGGCCGGCGGCGCGGACACCGTGGCGAGCGACACGGCCGGGGATGACACGGCGAACGGCAGCGACACCACGGGCGGCGCCGACACGGCGGTCGCGAGCGACACCAGCGCCCAGGACACCGCGGCGCCCATCGACGTGGTCACCGGCGACAAGCAGGTCGGCGAGGCGTGCGGCGCCGACTCGGAGTGCGTCTCGGGGATCTGCCTGTCGAGCAGCCTCGGCAGCGCCTGCACCGCGGCGTGCAGCGCCGAGAGCGACTGCGACGGCTTCCCGATCGGGATGTTCTGCCTGCCGGTCCGCCCGGGGCGCGCCGGCTGCGTCCCCGAGGCCGACCTCCCGAGCGTCCCGAGCAGCTGTGGCGGCCACGGCGACTGCGCCTACCCGCTCTACTGCCGCACCGACGACGTCGGCTGCGACCTGCCCGAGTGTCTCGTCGACGGCGACTGCGACGCCGGCGAGGTCTGCGAGGCCGGGACGCGTCGCTGCCAGCCCGCGACCTGCGCCGACGACATCGACTGCCGCTTCCCGGGGCTCGTGTGCGCGGACGACCAGAGCTGCGCGGCGCCGGCGTGCACGACCGACGCCGACTGCGGCGCCCTGCCCAACTACTGCCAGCCGGCGCAGCACGCGTGCAAGGTCGGCGTCGCCTGCGAGGACCAGGACGGCTGCTTCTACAACGAGCAGTGCTCGGGCGGGTACTGCGTCCCCAACCTGTGCTGGAAGGAGTGCGACGCCGGCGAGGTGTGCGATCCGGGCAGCGGCTGGTGCGGCGCCCCGTGCAGCGGCGCCGGGCAGGCGGGCTGCCCCAGCGGGCAGGCGTGCCTGAGCGCGGTCGGGGTGTGCGCGCCGAACACGGCGCCGGTGGCCGTGATCACGGTCGGCGGCGCCAGCGGGCCGGTCGCCGAGGTCGCGGTGGGGCAGGGCGCCGCCCTGAGCGCGGCGGGCTCGGTCGATCCCGAGGGGGAGAGCCTGACCTTCCGCTGGACGCTCCTGTCCGTGCCCGCGGGGAGCACGCAGGCGGCGGGGACCACGCTCGGGACCGCGGCGAGCGCCACCTTCACCCCCGACGTGAGCGGCCGCTTCGTGGTCGGCGTGTACGCGTCGGACCCGGCGGGCCTCGACAGCATCGAGGCCGCCGCGATCCTCGTCGCCCGCTGAGCGCGCGGCGGCAGGCCGGGCCTAGAGGCAATACCGGTCACTTGGGGACAACCCTCTGAGATCGAGCACATCCTTCCGCCACGGAGGCCTCGGAGGGCGCGGAGGACGTGTGGCCGCTCGAGCCGTAACTCCGCGCGCGACCCGCTCTCCCCTCCGTGAGCTTCGTGCTCTCTGTGGTAGAAAGACGTGCCGATTCAGCGCCTTGTGGCCTGTCTGATCGGCATTGGGCCTAGAAGCTCGGGCGCCGTCGCCGCCGGAGCGCGAAGAGGGCCCAGGCGAGGCCGAGGAGCAGCGGGCTCGCGCCGGGCACGCCGCCGCCGGCGAGCACACGCCCCTGGAGGATCGAGACCGAGAGGTCGGTCGTCATG
>SBGO01000503.1 GCA_006226565.1 Deltaproteobacteria bacterium
CCTGTCGGACCTCCGCTTCGCGGACATGACGCCGCCGGACGTGCGCCCCGAGGGCTTCGCGGAGCGCGCCCCGCAGCTCGTCAGCGGCGCCTTCTTCGCCGCCGGCGCCTTCACCCGGGCGCCGGAGGACGCGACCGACGCGTGCACCGGGCAGCTCGTCGTCGGCTACGGCCTCGTCCAGAACGGGCGGCCGGCCATCGACGCGGACGCCGGCGAGGCGCGCGCGGTCGTCACGGCGGAGGTGCGCTGCCCGACCGGCGCCCGCGAGGAGGACACCTTCCGCATCGAGCGGTCCGAGATGCGGCCCTTCGGCGGGGTGGACGCGAGCCCGTGGCGGACGCGCCTCGACGAGGCCATCGAGACGGCGGCGCGGCGCGCGGCGCAGGCCCTCAACGGACAGATCCGGATGCGCCACGCGAGCGACGCGGACGTGCTCGACGCCCTCGCCCACGACGAGCACCCGGGGATCCTGGTCGAGGCCGCTTCGGAGGCCGGCGAGCGCGGCCTGAAGGCGGCGGTCCCCGACCTCGCCCGCCTGACCGGCGACGCGGAGGAGCTGGTCTCGCTGCGGGCGGGTGCGGCCCTCGGGCTCCTCGGCGACGGCAGCGAGGAGGTCGTGCGCGCGCTGGTCAAGATGACCGACGGCCCGAGCCAGGAGCGCCACCTCGTCGCCATCCACGCCCTCGGCGACGTCGGCGGACGGCAGGCGCTGCGCTACCTCGACAACCTCGCGGTGAGCCACCCGAACCCCGCGCTCCGGGAGATCGCCCGCGGCGCGGCGAAGAAGGTCCGCGCGCGGCTCGAGGGTCACGACGGCGGCGGCGAGCGCTGACCGGGGCCGCGCGTTGCGCGGATCCGCGAGCTCTGCGACCATCACGCCTCATCCCGCCATCGCGATCCAGCCCCTTTCGAGGCGCCGTCCCCCGGAGCGCTCCCATGCGTCACGTCCGCCCTCGCGTCATGCCCTGCTCTCCGCGCCGCGGCGCCGTGGCCGGGGCCGTGCTCGCCTCCCTCTTCGCCCTGACCGGCTGCGACGTGTTCGGGGGCGGAGGCGACGGCGGAGACGGCAGCTGCAGCGCCGACGGCGCGTGCGACCACGGCGAGTCGTGCGAGGCCTCGCGGTGCGTCGTCGGCGAGCGCTGCGGCGACGTGATCTGCGACGCGACCGAGGTCTGCGGGGCGGACGCCTGCGTCGCGAGCCCCTACGACCAGGACTACGTCCTCGTCATGTTTTCCGCCCACGCCAAGACGAAGCGGACGCTGAGCGGGCACCTCAGCCTCGGCACCACCCGGGTCGTGACCGTCCCGTCGACGCCCGAGGCGACCCACGACGTCCTCTGGGACGTCTCGACGACGGTGACGGTCGGCGCGTGGCAGCCGTTCGAGGTCGTCCTCTTCCAGCCAGGGGAGCGGAGTCTCCTCTCGGAGCGCTTCGACCGCGTGCCCTACGAGCTCCTCCGGGACGGCGAGATGGTCTTCGGCGACGATCAGCACAGCGTCGTCGTCCGCGCGTGGCCCCCGGGCGCCGTGCCGGAGTGCCTCCTCGACGTGGAGTGCGCCGGCGGGGAGCACTGCCAGGACCGCGCCTGCGCCGTAGGCGACCGCTGCGACGCCACCGTCTGCGCCGCGAGCGACCTGTGCGGCGACGGGGCGTGCGTGGCGAACACCTTCGACACCGCCTACACGCTCACCCTGGTGGGCGCGAAGCTGGCCAGCGGCCAGTGGGACACGGGCTTCGACGGGACCCCCGACCCGAAGGCGACGGTGCTCGTCGACGGCGAGGTCGTGCTCGTGGGCCCCGAGCAGGTGGACACCTACGAGGCCAGCTGGAACCTCGACGTGACGCGGGTCTTCGACCCCTACGCGGCCTTCCGCGTCCAGGTGCTCGACGTCGACCTCCAGGGCGGGGACCTCGCCATCGACACGTCCTATCCGCGCTTCCCCTACGCGCTGGTCCGCGACGGCACGCTGACCATCACGCAGGGGAGCAGCTCGGTGACCCTGACGCTCACGCGCTGAGCGCTACAGCGCCCCGCCGAGGACGGTGACGGACACGACGGTGTCGTCGGTGGTCGGGATGACGAGGATGTTCGGGACCGAGAGGCGAACGACGCCGTCCCGGCCGACGTCGACGAGGGCCCCGGACGCTGGGACGGTGCGGGTGTAGGTCTCGCGCGAGAGGTAGTAGCCGACAGTGGCCCCGAGCGCCGGGAGGATCAACCCCGCCGCAAGCCCGACCTCGTCTCCGCGGTCTTCACCGGCGAGGAGGTCGAGGCCCAGGGCGGCGCCCATGCCGACGTACGCGCCGACGAGGGCCGCTCCGTACGCGCCGTTGTGATGCTTCGACTCGTAGACGGTCACACCGCCCGCGACGAAGAGGGGCGCCACGAGCGCCGCGCCGATCCGAAAGGCGGGGCGCACCTCATCGAGGTCCCGCGCGCCCAGGAGCGCGCCGGTATAGCCGCCGACGACCCCGCCGACGAGCACCCCGAGGTCCGCGAACAGGAACCCTCCGATCCAGTCCGACGCGGTCCACTCTGGACCACGGACCAGGGTCACGGTCCGCGACGTCGGGGGGCGGCCGCTCGAGGCGTCGAGAAGCGGGGACAGGGAGGGCCCCTCGGCTGGAGCCGCGGCGCGCGCGGGCGCACCGCCAGCCAGCATCATCAGGGCGATCACGACATGAGCGGAGCCCCTCACGACGCCCTCCTGGGGCGTGGCGACGACGACCGCAGTGCCAGCGGTCGGCGCCAGTCCAGTCTACATGCCCAGCCCGGGGGGCCCTACAGATGATCAGGGCCCCCGCGGGGAAGCCGTCGCGCAGATTAGTTGTCGGTGGGATCGGACCCTGAAATGATGCGCGCCGAGCGACGCAAGAGGGCCCGGCCGGGCCAGGAGGCACAGCGTGCTGGCAGAGAAGACCCGTATCCACCTCATCGGCATCGGCGGCATCGGTGTGTCCGGCGTCGCGCGCGCGCTGCTGGCCCTCGGCCACGACGTCTCCGGCTCCGACGTGCGCGAGTCGCAGCTGACCACCTGGCTCCGCGAGGCCGGCGCCGCCGTCACCATCGGGCACGCGGCCGACAACCTCGAGGGCGCCGAGCTCGTCGTGCACTCGACCGCCATCCCGGAGACCAACGTCGAGCTGATCGCCGCCCGCGAGCGCGGGATCCCCGTGCGCCACCGCTCCGAGCTCCTCGGCGACATCCTCGACACCCGCCCGGTCGCCGTCGGCGTCGTCGGCACCCACGGCAAGGGGACCGTCACGAGCGCCGTCACCTGGATCCTCGAGCAGGCCGGCCGCCGCCCGAGCTTCATCATCGGCGGGCTGCTCGAGAACCTGGGCAAGCAGAACGCGCGCGTCACCGACAGCGACGTCATCACCGCCGAGGTCGACGAGTCCGACGGGTCGCTCAAGAACGTCCGCCCGACCGTGGTCGTCGTGAACAACCTCGAGGCCGACCACCTCAACTACTACGACAGCCTCGAGCACGTGCAGGACACGGTCGTCGCCGCCCTCAACGACAACCCGCGCCTCAAGCGCGTCATCGTGAACCACGACGACCCCGGCGCGCGCGCCATCATCCCGCGCCTGAAGGCCCCGGTGACCACCTTCGGGCGCGAGCCCGGCGCCGACGTCCGCGGGGTGGACGCCACGGCCGGCATCCACGGCGGCCGCTTCACCCTCGTCGCCCACGGCGAGCCGCTGGGCGAGGTCGCCCTCTGCCAGCCCGGCCTCTACAACGTCGACAACGCCATCGCCGCCGCCGCCGCCGCCCTCCACCTCGACGTGGGCTACGCCGACATCGCCGCGGCGCTCGCGGGCTTCACCGGCCTCGAGAACCGCTTCACCGTGGTCCACGCGGCCGGCCGGCGCATCGTGAAGGACTACATCTCGCACCCGACGGGCATCCGCCGCGTGCTGCAGGCCGCGGCCAGCGACGACGGCCCCATCACGGCCGTCTTCAAGCCCTACCGCTTCACGATGATCAACTACCTGCAGGACGACTACGCCGAGGCGTTCCACGACGCCACGCACACGGTCATCACCGAGCTCTACACCGCCGGCGAGGTGCCCATCCCGGGCATCGACACGGCGTACCTCTGCGACAAGATCCGCGCCCGCGGGCCCGCCGTCACCTACATCCCCGAGATGGACGACATCCTCCCCTTCCTCCACGAGCGCGTGGGCGAGGGCGAGCAGGTCATCTTCTTCGGCGGCGACGACCTCTTCCGCCTCGCGGACCGCTACGCGGCCGAGCTGGAGGCCCGCGCATGATGACCGTCGAGGGCGTGCGGTTCACGGTCGTCGGGGCGGGGCGCAGCGGGCTCGCCGCGTCGAACGCGCTGGCGTCGCGGGGCGGAGACGTGCGGCTGGTCGAGGCGCGCCCCGACGCCGAGCGGCCGGCGGGGCTGGACGCGCGCGTCGCCTTCGAGGCGGGCACGAACGCCCCGCGCCCCGGGGACATCGCCGTGCTGTCGCCCGGCGTGCCCGAGGTGTCGCCGGTCCGCGCGGAGATCGCGGCCGTCGCCGCCGAGGTGATCGGCGAGGTCGAGCTCTTCTACCGGCTGTCCCCGGCGCCGATCCTGGCCATCACCGGGACCGACGGCAAGAGCACGACGACCACGATGCTGGGCGCCATCGCGGCGGCCGCGAACCCGTCGACCTTCGTCGGCGGCAACCTCGGCAACCCGCTCTGCGAGGGGCTCGACGAGCTCACCGCGAGCTCGCTCGTGATCGCGGAGATCAGCTGCTTCCAGCTGACGACCTGCGTCGACTTCCGCCCCCGGGTGGCCATCGTCACCAACATCGCCGAGGACCACCTCAACTACCACGGCAGCTTCGCCGCCTATCAGGCCGCCAAGCAGCGCGTCTGGGCCGAGATGACCGGCGAGGACACGCTCATCCTCAACGCCGACGACCCCTACATCGCCGCCTGGGAGCGCCCCGAGGCGCCCCGCATCCGCACCTTCTCGCTGACCAACCCCGACGCCGACGCCTACTACGACGGCGAGACGCTGTGGGTCGTCCGTGGCGGCCGCCCCGAGGCCCTGATGCGCCGCGACGAGCTGGCGCTCCTCGGCCGGCACAACGTCGCCAACGCGCTCGCCGCCGGGCTCGCGGCGGACGCCTGGGGCATCCCGCTGGCGACCGCGCGCGAGGCGCTGATGGCCTACGCCCCCCTGCCCCACCGCCTGGCGCCGGTGGCGACCATCGACGGCGTGCGCTGGGTCAACGACAGCAAGGCGACCAACGCCAACGCGGCCGCGGCTGGCATCCGCGCCATCGAGGCGCCGCTCATCCTGCTCGCCGGCGGCTCGGAGAAGGACGCCGACTTCACGGGCTTCGGCGCGCTGGTGCGCGAGCGGACCCGGGCCGCCATCCTCTTCGGCCAGACGCGCCACCGCCTGGCCGAGGCGATCGGCGACACCCACCGGACGATCGTCGTCGAGACCCTCGACGAGGCGGTCGCCGAGGCCCGCGCCCTCGCCGAGCCGGGGGACACGGTGCTGCTCGGCCCGGCCTGCGCCAGCTACGATCAGTTCCAGAGCTACGGCCACCGGGGCGAGGTCTTCACCGCGATGGTGCAGGCGATGCGGGCGGATTGAGGCTCGACGCGCGCGAGCCTAGTCGCTAGAGTCCGCGGCCTCCGACGCTCCCGACGAGAGGCCTCATGCTCGACCAACTCGACGCCGTCCTCGACGAAGCCCGCGCCGCGCTCGCCGGCGTGGCGGACGAGGCGCAGCTCCGCGACCAGGAGGTCCACTTCCTGGGCAAGAAGGGCGCCCTGACCGCGCTGATGAAGGGCATGCGCAACGTCGCCCCGGCCGACCGGCCCCTGGTCGGCCAGCGCGTGAACGAGGTGCGCGCCGAGATCACCAGCGCCATCGAGGCCCGCCGCTCGGAGCTCGAGGCGGCGCGCATCGCCGCGCTGTGCGACGACCCGGACTTCGACGCGACGCTGCCGCTCGCCGGCCCGCCCCGGACCCGCTCGGTGGGCGCCCTGCACCCGCTGACGCAGGTGACGCGCCACATCGAGGACGTCTTCCGCGCGATGGGCTTCCACCTGCTCGACTACCCCGAGGTCGAGACGGAGTTCCAGAACTTCGACAGCCTGAACATCCCGGCGACGCACCCCGCCCGGGACATGCAGGACACCTTCTGGCTGAAGAACGGCAACCTGCTCCGCACCCACACCTCCACCGGGCAGGTGCGGGCGATGCGCGAGCTCGGCCCGCCGTTCCGCGCCATCTTCCCGGGCCGCGTGTTCCGCTACGAGGCCGTCGACGCCTCCCACGAGCACACGTTCCACCAGTGCGAGGGGCTGATGGTCGACCGCCACGTCAGCGTGGCGAACCTCATCCACTCGATGAAGACGCTGCTCTCGAACATCTTCGAGCGCGACGTCACGGTGCGCCTGCGCCCCGGCTACTTCCCCTTCGTCGAGCCCGGCTTCGAGCTCGACATCCAGTGCCAGGTCTGTGGCGGCAAGGGCTGCGCCGTGTGCAAGCAGTCGGGCTGGGTGGAGCTGCTCCCGTGCGGCCTCGTCCACCCGAACGTGCTGCGCCACGGCGGGCTCGACCCCGACGAGTGGGAGGGCTGGGCCTTCGGCCTCGGGCTCTCGCGCCTGGTCATGATGAAGTACCAGATCGAGGACATCCGCCACCTGCTCGGTGGGGACCTCCGTTTCCTCTCGCAGTTCCGGCAAGGGTGAGGCGATGTACATCTCCACCAACTGGCTCGGTCGCCACGTCGACCTGACCGGCGTCGACCTCGACGCCCTCGCCAAGCGCTTCACCCTCGCCGTCGCCGAGCTCGAGGGGGTCCACCACGTCGGCGCCGAGCTCGACGAGCACGTCGTCGTCGGGCACGTCCTCGAGGTGCACGCCATCGAGGGCAAGCACGTCCGGGTGACCCAGGTCGACACGGGCGCCCACGGGGTCCGCACCATCATCTGCGGCGCGCCCAACGTCGCCGTCGGGCAGGACGTCGTCGTGGCGCTCCCCGGCGCGAGGTTCGGCGACTTCGAGATCGCCGTCGCCACCGTCGCCGGCGTCGAGTCCCACGGGATGATCGCCAGCGAGAAGGAGCTCGGCATCGGCGACGAGCACGCCGCCGGCATCCTCGTCCTCACCGACGCGCCGGCCCCCGGCACGCGCTTCTCCGAGGCCTACCCCGTCGTCGACACCCTCTTCGAGGTCGACAACAAGTCGCTCACCCACCGCCCCGACCTGTGGGGCCACCGCGGCATCGCCCGCGAGGTGGCGGCGCTCCTCGGGCGCGAGCTGAAGGCGCAGGACCTCGACATCACCTACACCGACGACCGGCCGCTGACGATCCGCGTCGACGACCTCGCGGCGTGCCCGCGCTACTCCGCGGTCTGCCTCGACGGCGTCCACACGGCGCCGTCGCCGCTGTGGCTGCGGCTCCTCCTGCAGCGCGTCGGGACGCGCGCCATCAACAACCTCGTCGACGCCACGAACTTCGTGATGCTCGACCTCGGCAACCCGCTCCACGCCTTCGACCGGCGGCAGATCGCGGGCGACGCCATCGTCGTGCGCCGGGCCGCCGCGGGCGAGCGCTTCACCACCCTCGACGGCGCCGAGCACGAGGTCGGCCCCGACGACCTGCTCATCGCCGACGCCGAGCGCGGCGTGGCGCTGGCCGGCGTGATGGGCGGCGAGAACTCGGAGATCAAGGACGACACCACGGCGATGGTGCTCGAGGCCGCGAACTTCGACGCCGCGACCATCCGCGTCACGGCGCAGCGCCTCGGGATCCGCACCGAGTCCTCGGCCCGCTTCGAGAAGAGCCTCGACCCCCACCTCGTCGGCGACGCCTCGCGCGCCTTCTGCCGGCTGGTGCTCGACCTCTGCCCCGAGGCCCGCGTCACCTCGGCCTTCATGGACGTCGCGGCGCCCTACGCCGAGCCGACCCACATCCGCCTGCCCGTGTCCCTCGTCGAGCGGCGCCTGGGCGCGGCCCTCGGGGCGGCGCGGATCCGCGAGATCCTGACCGGCCTGGCCTTCGCGGTGAGCGAGCCGGAGCCGGGGATCTTCGACGTCGTCGTCCCCTCGTGGCGCGCCACCAAGGACATCGGCATCAAGGAAGACCTCATCGAGGAGGTCGGGCGCATCCACGGCTACGACAACATCACGCCGGAGCCGCCCCAGGTGAAGCTCATCCGGCCCGACGCCAACGCCCGCAAGCGCTTCGAGCACGCGGCGCGCGCGTACCTGACGCAGTCGGCCGGCCTCGACGAGCTCCAGACCTACTCCTTCGACTTCGAGCCGCTGCTCTCGCGCATCGGCTACGCCCCGGAGGCGCGCCTCGAGCTGGCGAACCCGATCAGCGCCGAGATGCCGGCGATGCGCCGCTCGCTGGTGCCGGCGCTCCTCGGCGCCGCCGAGAAGAACACCCGCGGCTTCGACGAGCTGCGCTTCTTCGAGATCGGCCGCGTCTTCCACCCCCGCGAGGGCGAGCTCGCCGCGCAGCCCGTGATGCTGGGCGGCCTGGTCGCGGCCCTCGACGGCGACGGGACGGCCGCCACCTTCTTCGAGCTGCGCGACGCCCTCGCCGGGCTGGCGAAGGCCATCGACCGCGCCCCGCTCACGGTCCGCGGCGGCGGCGTGAGCTGGCCCTGGGCGCACCCGGTGCGGCAGGCGACGCTGTCGCTCGGCGACACCGTCATCGGCCACATCGCCGAGGTCCACCCGGCGGTGGCGACCAAGCTCGAGCTCCGCCAGCAGGCGGCGATCTTCGAGCTCGACCTCGACGCCTGGCGCCAGAGCGCGCCGACGCCGCCGAGCTACCGGCCGCTCCCGCGCTTCCCGTCGGTCTTCCGCGACTTCGCCGTGCTCGTCGGCCGCGACGTGCCGGCCGGGGACGTCCAGGCCGCCATCGCCGCGGCGTCGCCCGACCGCATCGCGGACGTGGCCTTCCAGTCGATCTACACCGGCGCGGGCGTGCCCGAGGGCGAGAAGAGCCTGGCCTGGTCGGTCACGCTCCGCCACCCGGAGCGCACCCTGGCCGAGCCGGAGGTCCGCGAGGTCGAGGCCGCCGTCTGGGCGAGCCTGGCCGAGCGGGTCGGCGGCCGCCCGCGCGCCTGAAAAAAAGTGTGAAGTGGCGGGGTCAGACCCCCTCACTTCACATTTTCCGGCCGCCGCCCCCGGAGGATTCCACGATGGTCACCCTCTACGAGTTCCCGCGCACGCGCTCGGCGCGCTGCCGGTGGATGCTCCAGGAGCTCGGCGTCCCCTTCGAGGCGCGCCGCGTCGACCTCCGCGTCGGCGAGCACCAGGGCGCGGCGTATCTCGCCGTCAACCCGAACGGCAAGGTCCCGGCCCTCGTCGACGGCGACCTGACGCTCTTCGAGTCCTGCGCCATCTGCCTCTACCTCGGCGACAAGCACCCCGAGAGCGACCTCGTGCCGCGCCCCGGGACCGCCGAGCGCGCGCTCCACGACCAGTGGCTCTTCTTCTGCGCCACCGAGCTCGAGCAGCCGCTGTGGCGCATCCGGCGCCACACCGTGCTGTACCCCGAGGACAAGCGCGTGCCGGCCGAGGTCCCGGTCGCCCGGGCCGACTTCGAGGACGCGGCGCGCGTCCTCGCGTCGCACCTCGACGGGCGCGACCACCTCGTCGGCGACCGCTTCACCGCGGCCGACATCGTCGCGACCTACACGCTCTGGTGGGCCAGCGTGACGCCCGGGCTGCTCGACGGCTGGCCCGGGCTCGTGGCCTACCTGCAGCGCCACCTCGCGCGCCCCTCCTGCCCCGAGGAGCTGCGCCCGAAGCGCTAGCGTCTGGGCGTCAGTGGGACTGGCGGTCCTTGAGCTGCTGCTCGAGGCCCTCGGCCCAGAAGTTCGTGAGGTCGGCGTGGCACATGCCGATGACGAGCGGCTCCATCGAGCCGCCGCGCACGACGTCGCCGTCGACCTCGCAGGCCGCCGTGCGCCACGGGACGAAGGCCTTCACGGCGCGATCGAGGCGCTCCTTGCCGGCGTCGTCGAGGACGGCGCGGAGCCCCTTGGCGGCCTCGCGGAGGCGCGCGTCGGCCTTGTCCGCGGCGCGCTTGGCGCAGTCGTTCATGGCCGCCTGGGTGTCCGCCTTGGAGAGGCAGGCGTCGATCTCGTCGACCGGCGCGGGGAGCGGCGCGGGCGCGGGCGTCGCGGCCGGCCCCGGGCTCGACGGGGGCTCCGGCGGCGGGGCGGCGCTGGCGGCGCCGGCGAGGGTCAGGGAGAGGGCGGAGAGGGCGAGGAGGAACGAGCGTCGCATGAGGGCTCCGGGTCGGCTGACAGCCCGCTAGACGCCAGCTGGGCGACCGCTATTCCATCGAGGTGGGGGGCACCTCAGGCCGCTCTGGCGTGGCGCCGTTCGAGCCGCGCGATCATGCGCTCCGCCGCCCGGAAGGCAAAGGCCATGATCGTCATCTGTGGGTTCACCCCGAGCGACGTCGGGACCGTCGACCCGTCGACGACGTAGAGGTTGTCGGTCCCGTGGACGCGGTGGTCGAAGTCCACCACGGCGTAGCGCGGGTCGGCGCCCATCGCGCAGGTCCCGAGCGGGTGGCAGCCGAGCAGGGTGAAGGCGCCGGCCGGGACGTTCGCCCCCCTGAGCGCCCGCGCCTCCTCCGCGGTCCGGACCCGCGGATGGGTCAGGACGCCGGTCAGCACCTCCTCGGCGCCGCCGCGGAGGAGCACCTCGCTGAGGACTCCAGCACCGCGGGCCAGCCGCGCCCGCGAGCGCGCGGAGAGCCGATAGCGGATGAGCGGCCGCCCCCCCGGGCCCCGGTGGACGCTACCGTCCCCGCCGTCGCGCACCATGAAGCCGAACTGCGCGACGCGCTCGAAGTCGTCCATCCACCGCGTCAGCTCGCCGCCGCGCATCGGCAGGAAGCCCGCGAGGAGCTGCGGCGGCAGGTAGAAGCCCTCGAAGCGCACGCCGGTGAGCCCCGGCGCGATCATGCCGTAGCCCTGGGGGATGCTCGCCCACTGGCGGAGCGGCGGCGCCCCCGCCGGGAGCCGGGCCACCAGCCCCATCGCCGGATGCACGGAGAGGTTCCGCCCCAGCCCCGGGAGGCGAAGCCCGTTGTCGCGGAGGAGCAGTGGCGACTGGAGCGCCCCGGCCGCCACCACGACCTCGGAGGCGTAGATGCGGAGCGTCTTCGCGACGCCGTGCCGGTCCGCCCCGCGCGCCTCGACGGCGACGACGCGGTCGCCGCGCATCAGCAGGCGCGTCGCGGGGAGGCCGGTGAACAAGGCGGCGCCTGCGTCGAGGGCCCGCGGGACGTACGCGACGTCGGCGGAGCGCTTGGCCCCCTCGGGGCAGCCGAAGATGCAGGTGCCTGCGCCGGTGCAGCCCGGCGCGTTGCGCGGGAGCGGCCCGTGCTCGAAGCCGAGGGCGTCGGCGCCGCGCGCGACGACGTCACCGATGGCGCCGACCTCCCGGGCGCCCGCCGGGGTCACCTGCAGCGCCGCACGGGCCCGCTCGAGGTGGCGTGACCAACGGTCCGGCGCGAAGTCCTCGGGGAACCCCAGCTCGCGCTGCCAGGCCGTCAGCACCGCGTCCGGCGTCGGGAAGCACGTCCCGGAGTTGATCACCGTCGTCCCGCCGACGACGCGCCCGGTGGGGATGGCGAGCGTGGCCCCCACGGTGACGTCGAGGCCGCGCCGCCGCCACATGCGGTCCATCCGCGCGACCGGGCCGCCCGCGTAGTCGTGGCGGTCGCTCGTCCGCCCCTCCTCGATCAGCGCCACGGCCAGCCCGGCTTGCGCCAGGGTCGCGGCCAACGGCGCGCCGCCCGCCCCGGTCCCGATGACGACGACGTCCGCCTCGAGGTCGGCGACCGGCGCGAGCGCCTCGGCGGGCGTGACCTGGCGCACCCAGCGCGGCGGCGCCGCCTGCGGCCGCGGCGCGGCCTCGAAGGTCGGATGACCGATGCCATTGAGATACTCGGGCCGGTCGAAGTGGGCGGCGCGGAGCGGGAAGCCGATGACCGCCACGAGACGCGCGCGCAGCAGGTCCAACGCGCCGCTCCCAGGCGTGCGCGCGAGGTGTGACAGCAGCCGGCGCCGGCTGGCGACGTCGAGGGCGCGGAAGGCGCGCCGCTCGTGGAGCAGCGCCGCCCCGTCGAGCCACAGCAGGAGCGCCGCGTAGGCCATGACCGTGGGGGCGTCGCCGCGGTCGAGGATCTCCCGCGCGAAGGCGTCGGTTCGCTCGTCGGCCCCCGGCACGTGCTCGCCGGGCTCGAGCTCGGCCTCCGCCAGGGCGTGGAAGGTCGCGCGGAAGCGCTCGGAGAACCCCGCCGTCTCGGTCGGGACGCGAGGCCAGCGCGGCCCGAGGGCGTGCCGGCCGAAGCGCGCCAGCGGCGACCACGAGCGCAGGAACTCCGGCAACGTCGCGAGGTCGAAGCGCGCCACGCCCCGCGCGACGACGACGTCGGGGGCGGCGGCGCGGGCGAGCGTCAGCGGCAGCTCCGTCAGCGAGCGCACCGGGTGCAGCGGGTTCCAGGTCTTGTGCCCCGAGAGGCGCCACGGGATGCCGTCGGAGTCGCTGAAGTCCAGCGCGTAGACGAGCTTGCGACCGCGCGGGAGCTCGACGGTCAGGTCGCCGGCGCAGGCCAGGTCCGTCGCCCACGGGGGCGCGAAGAGGACGCCGCTGGCCCGGCTCCGGCCGTCGGCGAGGAAGCGCCAGAACGACGTCGCCTCGGCCTTGAGGCAGAACTCCAGGGCGTGAGACACCCCGCCGCCGTCCACGAGGCTCCCGCGCATGGTCTCGAAGAAGGAGACGCCCACGTCACACCACCCGGGGGAAGCGCGGGTCGCGCTCGGGGGTGAGGAGCTCGAGGGCCCCGCCGTGTGCGCTCGTGCAGGTGAAGGCGTCCTCGTTGACCGGGTTCACCTTCAGCTCGACCCGCGCGAGCTTGGAGTTGTAGCAGTAGGCCAGCCGCCCGTCGGGGTTGCGGTAGCCGAGGCAGACCATCGCGTCGGCCGCCGCCTCCATCTCGAGGCGCGCCTCGCCGTCGCGGGAGCCGAGGCGGAGGGTCCAGCGCAGGTCGTCGATGTGGGCGCGCTGACGCCAGAAGTCGAGGGTCCGGTCGAAGCGGTAGGTCTGGGCGCCGCGCCGCACGACCATCGCGCTGAACCGCGGGGAGAGGCGGCCTCCGAGGCGGATTCTGGCGGAGAAGGCCTCGACGAGGCAGTGCGGAGCGCCGTCGGCGTCGGTGAAGAGGGACTGCCCCCAGGCATACTCCGGAGCGTGCTCGCGGCCCCAGTTGTGGCCCTGCATCCCGTACCAGCCGGTCAGGTCCCAGCGCTCGCCGAACACCTCGAGCGCGCCGTCGAACGCCACGGCGGGCGCGGGGCTCACGAGCTTCGAGCGGGGAAAGCCGCGCTCCAACATCCCCTCGAAGGGAAAGAGCAGGAGCGGAGGCGCCAGCGCGCCGCCGGTGGGGCGCCAGCGGAGGTCCCAGGCGACGTGCCCGTCCTGCGGGTCGTCGAGGGCGCCCTGGGCCATGCCCTCGGAGCCGAAACGGAAGGCGCAGGGCCCCAGCTCGGCGGTGGTGCCGAGGTCGTCGGCGGCGAAGCGCGCGAGCTCGAGCGGGAAGGTCGCTCGGGTCGCGTAGGTCCGGCCGCGGGCGCCGTCGAAGGCGATGGCCCAGGCGTCGGCCGTAGGGGGGCCGCCGTCTCCGCCGCGTCCTGGGAGGGGGGCGAGCAGGGTGGCCTTGAGCCAGAGCGCGCGCGGCTCTGTCGGATGGTTGGCGCGCAGGAACCAGCTCTCGACGTGGCCGCCTCGCTCCGACGTGTAGCGGGGGGCGTTGGGCGGCGGGACCTGGGCCTTGGGTCGACGGCCGAGGGTCGCCTTCATCAGGGCGTCGAGGAGCATGCGGTCCTCCGCGACGAGCCAGCCGTGACGGGGCTGGACGTCTGGGCTGAAAATACAATGACCAAGTGGTCACGTCAATTTGAAATCAGAGCAGGCCGCCGGGCCCCCGACGCCGCCGCGACGCGGGCTCGCGCCTGCTATGCCGTCGCGCTCCGCTCCACGAACCGCGCGTACTTCGTCTTCGTCTGCTCGACGAGCGCGACCCCGGCCGCGCCGGCGACGCGCATGACGACCTCGCGGGCGCCTTCGGCGTCCTCGGTCTCGACCTCGACCTCCGCGTCGACCGAGCCGTCCGGGAACTCCGTCCGGTCCACCTCGAGGGTGAAGCCGTCGACCGTCACGACGTGCCGCCGGTTTCGCATCGCCCCCTGCAGCCGCAGGGTGCCGAGCGGCCCCTGACTGCGCAGCCACGCCAGCGCCGGCCCCTGCGCCTCGTCGACGGTGGCCTCCCCGCGTCCGACGGCGGCCCACAGCTCGGGCGCGACCGGCTGCTCGTGCTCCTCGGCCACGAAGAGCCCGCTCCCCGGCTGCTGCCGGCGCCGCTTCACCGTCAACGTGATGGCGACTCGGCGTCGAACGCCGTCCCCGTCGACCCGGAAGCTCTCGCGGACGCGCACCATGGCATACGGCGTGTCCCCACCCGCCGCACCGGCGTCGACGAAGTAGTGGTTGTGCTGCTCGACGACCGCCTCGGGCGCCGGCAGCTCGGCCAGCAGCGCCCCGAGGCGCTCGGGGTCCACGAGCGCCAGCTTCAGCTCGACCTCGAGGCTCACCCCTCCGCCTGGAGCTCGCGCGCCTGCTCGACCCAGGCGTCCTTGACGATCTTGCTGACGGCGACCTTGATCTCGGCGGCGAGCGACTCGACGCCCGCGTCATCGAGCGCGGCGAGCTGCGCCCAGGTCGCGATGCCCGCCTCCTTGATGCGCTTCTCGATGGCCGGGCCGATGCCCTTGATCAGCTTGAGGTCGTCCTCGCCTTCCTTGGGACCCGTCTCGGGCTCCATGTCGGTGTCTTCGTCGAGGTCGAAGACGGGCATCGCCATCGTCGCCTCGTCGGCCTCGTCAGCGGCGGCCGAAGGCGGCAGCCGCGGCGGCCCGCTGTGGGGCAGGTCGAAGGCCGGGATGGCCATCGTGGCCTCCTCGGGCTCGGCCTCCTCGACCACCGGCGTCGGCAGCGCGGGCTCCGTCCTCCCCCCCGGCACGTCGATGGGGAGCGGGTCGGGGATCGGCGGCGGCGGGAAGAAGTCGTCGTCGGGCAGGTCGAAGGCCGCAATGGCGCGCGTCGCGTCCTCCTCTGCGGCCGCGTCCGCGGCGGCGAGCGCCGCGAAGGCCGGCGCGGGGGGGACCGGCGGCGGGAAGCTGACGCCGAGCTCCACGCTGCGGCTGCTCTGCGCCTTGAGCGCGGCCAGCTCCTGCTTGAGCTGCGCCGCCTCCTGCTGCGACTTCAGCAGGACCTGGCTCAGGTGGTCCATGGCGCCGTCCTGCTCCTCGAGCGAGCGCTCCGCCGCCTCGTAGGCGGCCTTGAGGCCCAGGTTCTCCTCGGACAGCTTGGCGTTCTGCTCCTTGAGGCGCGCGACCTGCTCGCCGTCGTCGTCCGCGAAGATGTCGGGGCTCTCGAGGACGGCCCGGAGCTCGCTGATCTGCGCCTTGAGGTCCGCGACCAGCGGGGCCTCGGGGCCAGCCGCGGTCTTGAGCTCGTCGAACTTGACCTGGAGCTTCTTGAGCTCGAGGTCGCGCTCCTTCAGCTGCTGGCTCAGCTCGGCGACGGTCCCGAGGGTCCCCGGGGCAGGGACGCCGCCCGCCAGGGCGAGGTCCGCGTCGCGCTGCCGGAGCTGCATGTCACGCTGCCTGATCTGGTCCTGGAGCGCGCCGGCCTGCATCTTGAGCTGCTCGATCTTGCTCGCCGTCTCGACGCGGTACTGCTCGGTCTGGGCGATCTGGTGCCGGAGCTGCGCGATCTCGGTGTCGCGCTCGGAGAGGCTGGTCGCGCTGGTCGCACGCTCGGCCTCGAGCTCCTTGAGGCGGAGCTCGGCCTTCTTGAGGGCCTCGGCGCTCGCCTTCGCCTCGGCAGCGCTCGCCTTCAACTCCGCGGTGTTCGCCGGGGCCGGCTGCTTCTTGCCGCCGAAGAGCGCCCACCCGATGAAGAGCCCGATCAGCGCCGCGCCCGCCAGGAAGGCGATGATTTCACCAATCAAGAACCCCATGGCTACTTGACCCCCTTCACTTTGAACTCGACGCGATCATTGAGGTGCCTCGTCGCCCTCCGGTCCGGATATCGAGCCCTGTTGTATCCAAAGGCCCTGACGCCCAACCGCTCTTTCGGGATCCCGAGCTCGACCAGACGGTTCTTCACGATCGAGGCCCACGCCCACGACAGCTTCTTCAGCGCGTCGGGCTCGCCGTACGCGTTGGTGTAGCCCTCGACGTCGATCTTCCCCTCGGGGCACCGCTTGAGGACCGCGACGACCTGGACCAGCCGCGCGTCGCTCTCGGGCAGGATCTTGCGCCCCTTGAACTGGATGTGCTTCTCACCCTCGACCAGCCACCACAGGACGTCGTTGCACTGTTCCTCGCTCAACGGCGTGGCGGCGCTGAGGTCCACCCCGTGCGGGATGGGCGGCCCGACGTCCTCGCTCGCGGTGTCGGCCGCGACCACGGCGGTGTCGGCCTCCGGCGCCGTCGTATCGGCCTCGGGCGCCGTCGTGTCGGCCTCGGGCGTCGTCGTGTCGAGCTCCGGCGCCGTCGTGTCGAGGGCGACCGTGTCCGCCGCCACCGTGTCCTGCTCGGCCGTGTCGGCCTCGCCGGCGTCGGCCAGGGCTTCGACGTCGCTCGCGGCCGCGACCGCGTCCTCGTCACCCCCGGCGGCGTCCGCCTCCTCGGCGTCACCCGTCGCGGCGGCGGCGACGTCCTCGTCGGCCACCACGACGTCCTCGGTCGCGACGACCGGCGGCGCGACGACGAGGGAGAGCGCCAGCTCGGCCGGCGGCAGGACCTTGCCCTTGAGGAGCGCCGTCATCTGCTCGCGCGTGGCGTCGTCGGCGACCGTCCCGTTCAAGGTGACGCCGGCGTCGGTCACGCGCAGCGTCCCACGCGAGGTCCGAGCGAGCGCCTCGAGCGCCACCACCACGCGCGTCGCGACGTCCTCTTCCTTCGGCGGCGTGCCCGCGCGGGTGCGGATGGTGTTCGTGACCATCGCCCCGTCGAAGACCTGGTCGATCTTCTGGATGATGCGCTTCTCGACGACCAGCCCGAGGACCTCGCCGCTGATGTCGAGGGCGCCGTCCTCCCAGCTCGCGGCGAGCTCGACGCCCACCTCGGCGGTACCCGGCTCACCGGGGCCACGGTCCGGAGCCTGGACCGTCAGCCGCTCGCCGTCGACGGTGCGCACCCCCGCCACGGCCGCCACCGCCGCGACCGCCGCCTGACGCTGGTCCGCGGTGGGGACGGCCCCGCTGAGCGTCGCGTCGAGCCCGTCCATCTCGACGGTGATTCCCACGATGTTCGCCCGGCGCAGCGCCTCGAGGGAGCTACGCTCGAGCTTCTCGGGGATGGACTTCGAGTACTTCTGGACGACGTAGTACCCACCGACGCAAAGCACGACGAGGCCCAACACCGCAATCAGTTTGCGCATGTGCTACTCCGGGTGGTTCGGCGAGCGCGAACGGCCGTCCGTCGTGCGCGACGGAGGTCGCGCCGTGCTGGGCGAGCGGGGTGTGGCATCGAGGCGCGAACGTAGTAAATGGCCAAAAACTATCATTTGCTTTCCGGCGCCTAGCTTGGGGTTCTTTTCGCGGATTGTCCACCCCTGCGGGGGCCGTCACTCCCGCGTGGCATCGGCGCCACCGCGATCTGCGGCGATGCGATAGACCGAGCAGTGCACCCCCGCGACGACCCCTTCGCGCACCAAAGCGGCGCCGGCGAGCCGTCCCTGGGCGTCCCGCCCGGGCGCCCCCATCACGAAGACCCAATCGGCGCGCGCGACCGGTGACCAGCGCAGCGGCAGCTCCGCGGCGTTGGTCGCGACCTCGACGGCCGGCCGCCACTGCTCCGCGTCCGGCGTGAAGGCGACGCGCGCCTGGGGGTCCTCCGTCGCGACCTCGCGGAGCCACGCCAGCGGCACCGAGCGGCGTAGCCGGTCCCC
>SBGO01000171.1 GCA_006226565.1 Deltaproteobacteria bacterium
GGGCGGCGGGGAGCGGCGCGCGCGGCTGGTGAGCCCGACGCCGGGGTCGCGGCTGCCGCGCCGGGTCGCCAAGCGCGGCGCGGTGCGGTAGACCACCTCTGATCGGACTCGCTCCCCAGCACGCACACGCCCAAGGAGGTCCTCCCATGCGCAGCCCCAGGCACTTCTTCGAGCCCTTGGCCGTCGGCGCTCCCACGCCGCTCCGCGAGGTGCCGTTCCGGCCGTCGCGGATGATCCACTTCTTCGACCCGTCGAACGCCAAGATGCGCGCCAAGCTGTCGGCGCTCGCGGAGACGTGCGACGTGCTCCTCGGCAACCTCGAGGACGCCGTCGCCTCGGACAAGAAGCTCGAGGCGCGCGAGGGCTTCATCCAGGCCGCGCAAGAGACCGACTTCGGCCGCTGCCAGCTGTGGACGCGGGTCAACAGCCTCGACAGCCCCTGGTTCCTCGACGACGTCGAGCGGATCGTGGCCGAGGTCGGAGATCGCCTCGACGTGCTGATGATCCCCAAGGTCGAGGGGCCCTGGGACATCCACTTCGTCGACCGCCTGCTCGCGCTCCTCGAGGCGCGTCACGGGCTGAAGAAGCCCATCCTGGTGCACGCCATCCTCGAGACCGCCCTCGGCGTCGCCAACGTCGAGGAGATCGCCGGCGCCAGCCCGCGCATGCAGGGGCTCAGCCTCGGCCCGGCGGACCTGGCGGCCTCGCGCCGGATGAAGACCACCCGCGTGGGCGGGGGCCACCCCGGCTACGTCGTGCGCGCCGATCCGAACCCCGAGGCCCCCGAGGCCGCGCGCCCGGGCTACCAGCAGGACCTCTGGCACTACACCCTCGCGCGCATGGTCGACGCCTGCGTGGCGAACGGGATCCTGCCGTACTACGGCCCCTTCGGGGACATCCGCGACACCGTCGCCTGCGAGGACCAGTTCCGGAACGCCTTCCTCATGGGGTGCGTCGGCGCGTGGTCGCTGCACCCGGTGCAGATCGGCATCGCGCGCAAGGTGTTCAGCCCGCCGGTGGACGAGGTGCGCTGGGCGCGCCGCGTCATCGCCGAGATGGGGGACGGGACCGGCGCCGTGATGATCGACGGCAAGATGCAGGACGACGCCACCGTGAAGCAGTGCCGCGTCATGGTGGGCCTCGCGAGCATGCTGGCCGAGGGCGACCCGGAGCTCAGCGCGGCCTACGGCTTCGACGCCGACTGAGGCCGAGCGCGAGGAGCGCCAGCAGCCACGACGCCGCGCCGCCCCCACCCGGGGCGGCGCAGCCGTCGCCGTGGCGCGACGCGCCCTCGTCCGGTGAGGCCAGGGTATCGGCCAGGGGCCGGGAGTCGACGTCGCCACCGTCCGCGGAGGCGCCGTCGAGCTGCGTCAGGTCGTCCGAGGCGGAGTCGAGCGAGGCGGTGTCGGCCTCGGCCTCGACAACGTCCGTCGCGTCGGCGTCGGCGTCCTCCCCGGTGTCCCTCTCCGCGTCCACGGCCGTGTCCCTCTCCGCGTCCGCGGCCGTGTCCGTCTCCGCGTCCGCGTCTGCGTCCGCACCCGCGTCTGCGTCCGCACCCGCGTCCGCGTCCGCCTCGACGACGTCCACGTCGGGCGTGACGTCCTCGCCGCCGCCGCCCGCGACCGTCCACGTCGCCGCGACGTACAGCGGCGGGTCGTCGTGGCTCGCGGTGACGGTCACCAGGCCCGGCTCGCTCGGCGTGAGCGTGACCTCGTAGCGCCCCAGGCCGGCGTAGCGCACGGCCCCGTCGAGCGTCCCCTGCGACGCCGCGACCGCCAGCGTCAGCCCGCTCCCGACCGCGCGCGCGGTCGCGTCCCGGGGGATGACGCGGACGACCACGGGCTCTCCGACGACGAGCGTCGCGTCCTCGGGCGTCAGCGTCACCTCGCTGGTCGCGCTCGACGGCGCCAGGGCCGGCGGCGCGATGAGGGGCACGGCGCAGGTGATCGGGGCCGGCGCCCCCGTGACGGTGAGCGTGACGCGCCCCTCGCCGGGGGTCGTCCCGGCGACGACGCGCCCCGTGAGCGCCCCGAACTGGAGCTCGGGGGTCCCGTCGAGGGTCAGCCCGGCGGTCGCCCAGCTCTGCGCGATGGCCTCGACGGGCAGCGCGGTGCCGTGGGCGTCCCGGAGCGTCACGAGGACGTAGCCGACGTCCTGGCCGTCGGCGCGGAGCGCGGCTTCGTTGAAGCTGCAGGCGCTCCGCGCGGGGTCGACGAAGGCGCCGGCGTCGCCGTCGGGCCCGAGGTGGACGACGCGCCGCGGCTCGCCGACCGCGACGTCGGCCACCGCGAGCTGGACGAAGGCGTCGGCGGGGATCGCGCCGGGGGCGAAGTCGACGCGGATCTGGCTGAGGTCGGTGGTGAAGGCGGTCGGCCCCAGGCGGAGGCCGCCGTCGGTGACGAGCGCGAGGTCGGCCTCGGCGGGGACGACGACCGCGCCGTTGACGTCGCGAAGCTTCGCGCGGACCTCGATGGTGGCGAGCGCCAGCTCGTCCTCGCGGAGATAGAGGCCACGCCAGGAGAGCCGCGAGCGGTCGGGGTCCACCGGCGGCGCGACCGCCACGGTGGTGGGCTCACCGTAGTCCGCGCCGTCGACGGCGAGCTGGAGCGTCAGCGCCGGTGCGGCCGCGGCGTCGAACGCCGCCACGAACCCGGGGTCGGAGGCGCTCATCGCGGCGCTCTCTCCGTCGACGACCACGGCGACGGCGTGCTCGGGGCCGAGCGCCGCGCCCGCCGCGTCGACCGGGTGCGCGTGGACCTCGTAGGGGCGCCCGTCGACCGGGACGGCGGGCCAGGTGCGGAGCCCCGGCGACGGAGCGGGCCAGGCGTGCCTCGGGTGGGCGCCCAGGGGGACGCCGTCGAGGGCCAGGTCGAGCCGGGCGGCCGCGGCGCCCTCCGCCGGGGTCAGCGCCGCCGTGAAGACGCCGTCCGGGCCCTCGACGAAGGCGGACACGGTGGCCTCGTCGGCCGTGGCGGAGGGGAGCCCGGTCAGGACGCCGTCTCCGGCGTTCAGGTCGACGGTGACGCGGTCGTCCTCGACCGTGAGCCACGCCGGCTCGACACGCGTGACCGCCGCGCCGGCCGGGGCGGTGAAGGCCTCGACGTAGCCGCTCGGCCAGGTCAGCGTGAGCGCGAGCGGGGTCCCGACGGCGTCGCAGGGCGCGGGGAGCGCGAGGAAGACCGTCGGCGCCACGGCGGCGCTGCCGTAGAAGCGGCCGGCGGCGACGACCCGGCGCCGGGTGAGGGC
>SBGO01000212.1 GCA_006226565.1 Deltaproteobacteria bacterium
ACGAGGCGGGGGTGGCTGAGCTGCGTCATGGCTTGAGTCTCCGTGTGCTGTCGGGGAATCGGATTTGATTCGACGCAAATGCGTTAAGCAGGAGGTGTGCCAAGATCGAAAGCGAAGTAATGTTGGGTGGTTGTTGCGTGTCCCGAGAGCGCGCAGCTGCGCTGAAACAAAATGTGTTTCAAGTGCGGGCGTTTTGTGTCTCACTGATTCATAAAGTGTCTCTGGTCCGGCGGGAGAGATCCATGAAAGGCATCGTGTTCAATCTGCTCGAGCGCTGCGTGAGCGACGCGCACGGCGACGACATGTGGGACGACCTGCTGGAGGCTGCGGGCCTCGATGGGGCCTACACGGCGCTCGGCAACTACGACGATGCGGACCTTCGCGCGCTGGTCGGGGCGGCGGCGCGGCGCCTGGGGACGGACGAGGCGGAGATCGAGCGGTGGTTCGGGAGCACCGCGATGGGCCACCTCGCGGTCCGCTACCCCGAGATCTTCGCGCCCCATGCGGACCTGCGGAGCTTCCTCCTGGCGCTCAACGACATCATCCACCCCGAGGTCCGGCGGCTCTATCCCGGCGTGGACGTGCCCAACTTCGGCATGGAGTCGGAGAGCGATCGCTCGCTGACCCTGCGCTACCGGTCGGAGCGGCAGATGTGCGCGTTCGCCGTGGGGCTCATCCAGGGCGCCGCCAGCCACTTCGGCTGCCCCGTGCGCGTGGAGGAGCCCGCGTGTCGGAAGCGAGGTGCCGACTCGTGCGTGCTCACGTGCCACTTCCTCAAGGAGGAGGCCCATGGGTGAGTGAGGGAGCCCTCGACACCCTGCGCAGGGAGCGGGATCGGCTGGCGCGCCGCCTCGACCGGGAGCGGTCCGCGCGGGCGGAGGCGGAGTCGATCGCCGAGCGCGCGATCCGTGACCTCTCGCGGATCAACCGGAGCTACGAGACGTTCTTCACGCTCGGCGTCCACCTCTACTGCACGGTGGACGCGGGGCTCTGCTTCCGCGACCTGAACCCCTCGTGGGACGGCGCGTTCGGCTGGTCCCTCGACGAGCTCCGCGGTCGCTCCGTGCTGGAGCTGGTCCACCCGGACGACGTGGAGGCCACCGCCGCGCGCGCGCAAGCCACCTTGGCCAAGCGCGAGCCGACCCTGGATTTCTGCCACCGCTTTCGAACCCGTGACGGGGCCTGGCGCTGGCTCGAGTGGGCAGCCCAGTTCGCGGACGGCAGGTTCTTCGCCGAGGCCCGGGACGTCACCGAGATGGTGCAGATGACGACCGCGCTTCGGGAGAGCGAAGAGCGCCACCGGGCCATCGTCGAGAACGCCGTGGACGCCATCGTCACCATCGACGAGCGGGGCGCCATCGAGTCGGCGAACCCCGCCACGGAGCGCCTCTTCGGGTACCGCGAGGAGGATCTCGTGGGCCGGAACGTCTCGCTGCTGGCGCCGTCCCCGCATCGGGAGCGCCACGATGCCTACCTGCAGCACTACCTCGAGACGGGCGAGGCGCGGGTCATCGGCATCGGTCGCGAGGTGGCGGGGCGAAGGAAGGACGGGAGCGTCTTCCCCATCGAGCTCTCGGTGAGCGAGGTCCGGCTCGAGGGCCGCCGGCTCTTCACGGGCATCATTCGCGACGTGACGGAGCAGAAGGCCGCGCAGCGGCAGATCGCCGAGACCCTGGCCGACCTCGAGAAGAGCCGCGACGACCTTCGCACCACCCTCGACCAGCTCCGGGTCGGGACGCTGATCGTCGCCGCCGACGGGCGCATCGACTTCGCCAGCCGCACCTGGGAGGCCATGGCCGGGCGCGAGGCGGCGTCGGTCGCCGGGTTGACCCTCGAAGCGGTCCTCTCGCTGAGCGCGGCCGACCGTCAGGCGTTCGAGCGCGCGCTCGACCAGCCCGCGGGCGAGCGCAAGCGAGTGAGCCTGAGCCTGCAGCGGCCGAAGGCGCTGCCGCTCGCCGTGGAGGTCCAGGTCGAGAACGATCCCCGCGACGAGGCCGCGCGGATCTTCTACTTCTACGACGTCTCCGAGGTCGTGGCGCTCCGGTCGCTCCTGGCCGCCGGCGCCCGTGGCAACCTGATCGGGAACAGCGCGCCGATGCGGGAGCTCTACGAGCAGATCGGGATGGTCGCCAAGGGCGACTGGACCGTCCTCATCGAGGGCGAGACCGGGACCGGCAAGGAGCTCGTCGCGCGCGCGGTACACGCGGCGAGCCCGCGGGGCAAGGGCCGCTTCGTCGCGGTGAACTGCGCGGGCCTGACCGACACCCTCCTCGAGAGCCAGCTCTTCGGCCACCGCAAGGGCGCCTTCACCGGCGCCATCGCGGACCAGGAGGGCCTCTTCGAGGCGGCCGCGGGGGGGACCCTGCTCCTCGACGAGATCGGCGACATCTCGCTGAAGCTCCAGGCGACCCTGCTCCGCGCGATCCAGGAGAAGGAGGTGCTGCGGGTCGGTGACACACGCGCCCGGCCCGTGGATGTCCGCATCCTCGTCGCGACCCACCGCGACCTCTCGGCCGAGGTCGCGGCGGGGCGGTTCCGGGCCGATCTGCTCTACCGCATCCGCGTCGCGCGTCTGCAGGTGCCATCTCTCAGGAGCCGGCCGGAAGACGTCCCGCTCCTCGCCGCCTCGTTCGTCGCGGAGCATCGCGCGCGGTCGGGCGATTCGAGCCTGCGCCTCGAGCCGGCGGCCATGGCGGCGCTGCAGCTCTACCGCTGGCCGGGGAACGTCCGGGAGCTGCGCGCGGCGATCGAGTACGCCGTGATCCGCTGCCCGGCGGGAGCGATTCGCCCTCAGGACCTCCCGCCCGAGGTCACGGCCGGAGCGTCCGCGCTCGTGGTCCGCCCGCCGGTGCACGCGCCCCTCGAGGGACCCGGGCCCATCCCCGCCGGCCCCGAGGTGGCGCCCGGAGACGAGCGCGCCCGACTCCTCGCCGCCCTCGAGTGGGCCGAGGGCAACCGCGCGCGGGCGGCGCGGAAGCTGGGCATGGGCCGCGCGACCCTCTATCGCCGCCTGGCCGAGCTCGGGATCGGCCCGAAGAAGAAGCCCCCCGCCTGACCCCGATCCAGCGCTGCGACGGAAGGCGACGCGCGGCGGAATGCGGGGGCGGTCGCCGCCTGCGAGGCCGCCGTCGTCGCGGCCGGGCGTCGACTGGGCGCTGGGTATCGCGCTCCCGGGCTGACCGGCGGGGAGTCGAGCGAGGCCGCCGCTTGGCGGGTGGCACGCGCCGG
>SBGO01000211.1 GCA_006226565.1 Deltaproteobacteria bacterium
GCCGTGGTGCTGCCGGCCCGCGCGCTCGAGCACCTCGCCGTGCGGGGCGCGGGCGACCTCAGCGAGGTGCCCCAGCTCGGCTCGCGCCGCATCGCGCGCTACGGCGAGGCGCTCCGCCGCATGGCCGAGCGCTGAGGAGCGGCCTGGTCCCGCGGGGCGCGCTGGGGTATGACCGCGGTCTCTCCCCCTCCCACAGGAGCACCCCATGCGGACCTCGATGATCGTCGTCATCTCCGGACTTCTCGCCCTCACCGCCTGCGGCGGCGGGGCCGGCAAGGAGAGCCCGCGCGCGGTCGCCGACGCGGTCGCCGGCTACATGTCCAAGGCCGACATGCAGGGCATCGTGGCGCTGATGCCCTCGGGCGAGACGCTCAAGGGCAGCGTGGACTGCTCGAAGAGCGAGCGCGACATGGTCGAGCAGCTCGAGAAGGCGAAGCACAAGTACCTCGAGCGGGGCGCCAAGGAGCTCGCCGAGGAGATGAAGGGCGTCACCGTGAGCATCAAGGAGTTCGACCTCGACGGCTCCCAGACGAAGACCGTCGCTGCCGGCGAGGAGTTCGAGGGCTGCGTCGTGACGAAGGAGATCGCCCTTCACAAGTCGAAGATGACGCTCGCGCTCACCAAGGACGGCCAGACCGACGACGACGGCGAGACCTGGCGCTTCATCCAGCTCGACGGCAAGTGGTACTTCGCGAAGATGTAGCGCTCAGGGGTTCGCCGCGCCGGGCGTCTGCGCGGTGAGCGTCGCGAAGTCGCCGGTGCCGTCGGGGCTCCGGCCCCAGCTCGTCCCCGCGTCCGCGTCGCCGTCGATCCAGGCGGTGGCCTGCAGGAGGACGCCGTCGCCGTCGAAGAGCAGCACGGCGTCCGCCTTGCCGAGCCCGAAGCCGAACGCGGTCTGGGTGAAGACCCGGTGCTCGCCTCCGGCGAGGACGGTGTCCGCCGGGATCTCCCAGGTGTTGCCGCCGTCGTCGCCGAGGACCCAGCCGCTCACGTCCTGAGCGCCCGAGCCGGGGACGTAGAGCTCGATCCAGTCGTCTCCGCCGTCGGCGGCGGCGGCCACGACCTCGTTGAGCACGACCGTCACGAGCACGTCGTCGTTCGCGGCGCCGGGGGTCGGGTGGTTCAAGGTGCGGAAGGGGCCCTCGCCGTCGGGCAGGCGACCGTAGCTCCAGCCGCCGGGGGCGTCGCCCTCGCCCCAGTCGGCGAGGTCGACCGCCGCGCCGTCGGTGTCGGTCAGCGTCACCGCGTCGTCCTTGCCGAGGCCGAAGGCGAGCTCGGTCTCCTCGAAGACCAGGAACGCGCCGGGGGCGAGCGTCGTCCCGTCGGCGATGACGTAGCTGTTGTCGCTGTCGTCGGCGAGCGCCCAGCCGCTCAGGTCGGCGTCGGCGCCGCCGGCGTTGTAGAGCTCGACCCAGTCGTCTCCCCCGTCGAGGCGCGCGGCGACGACCTCGTTGATCACGACGCGCGCGACCGGCGCGACCGTGTCCGCGACGGCGGTGTCCTCGGCCGGTGTGGCGGTGTCCGCGCTCGGCGTGGTGTCGTCACTCGGCGTGGCCGTGTCCTCGGCCGGCGTGGCCGTGTCCTCGGCCGGCACGACGGTGTCGCTCGCGACGGCGTCGGCCTCGAGGCTGTCGGCGGCGGCGTCCACGCCGGGCGCGGCGGCGTCGCTCGGGCAGCCGGCGGCGCCGAGGGCGAAGATCAGGGTGAGCGTGAAGGCCGTGAGCAGGCGTCGGTCCATGAGGCGCTCCTTGGCGTGGAGCGCACGGGATAGCACGGCCTGTTCGACGGCTGCGTCACGGGTCGGCGAAATCTCGGCGTCGTTCGTGAAGCGCGCGCAACATCTCGCGGGGCTCCCCTCGTGTCCCTTGCGCCTCGACGCGCACCCGTCTACACGCGTCTCATGTTGCGCTCTCTCACGGCGCTCCTGCTGCTCACCAGCGTAGCGGCGGCCTGCGACACCCCCGACGACGCCCGCGCGAGCTGGCTCCAGTCGACCCTCGTGGCCGACAACCTGCCGTTCGCCCTCCGCTCGCCCGACCTCGTCGCCGGCAAGTTCGCCAAGATGGCGGCCAGCCGCTACGCCTACGTCCGCGGCACGGCGGCGCAGTTCGCCCGCGATCTGGCCGAGCCCGGCGGCGTCGCCCACTACGGGACCCGCCACGCGAGCGGCCCGGCGGCGCGGGTGCTGCTCGTCGGCGACCCCCACCCCGAGAACCTCGGCACCTTCCGCCTCGGCGACGGCCGCCTCGTCATCGACTTCAACGACTTCGACGCCGCCCGCTACGGCCCCTTCCACCACGACGTCTGGCGCCTCGCCGTGACCTTCCGGCTCGCCTGCGAGGAGGCCTTCCCCGGCGCGGGCGACGGCTGCGACGACGTGGCCGAGGCGGCCGCCGAGGGCTACGTCCGGACGATCCGGGCGCGCGCCGCCGGCCTCCCCTCGGTCCTCCGGGCCGCGGAGCCCGCCACCCTCGGCGTCCTCGCCGAGGACCTGCTGCGCCGCGCGGCCCGCGACGGCGACGCCCGCGAGGACCTGGCCGCGCTCACCGACGCGGCCGCCGACGCACCCGCCCTCGTCCGCGGGGTGCTCGAGGCGTCCGACGTCCCCGGGGTGATCGACACCGAGCTCGTCTCCCTCGACGCCGAGGAGACGGCCCTCGTCGACGCCATCCTGCGACGCTATCCGGAGAGCCTGCTCGCCCCGCCCCCGCCCGGCGAGCTGCGCGTGAAGGACGCCGTCCGCCGCCTCGGCGCCGGGGTCGCGAGCTACCCCCTGTGGCGCTTCTACGTGCTCGTCGAGGGCCCGACCGACGCGCCCGAGGACGACGTCGTGCTCGAGATCAAGGAGGTCTGGGACCCGCTCCGGCTCGGCGCGCTGCGCACCGTCCCGCCGACGCCCTTCTCCGACAACGGGGCGCGCGTCGTCGTCGCCCAGCGGCTCCTCCAGGGGCCGGTCGCCCTCGACCCGCGCCTCGGCTGGGCGAGCCTCGGCCAGCACGCCTTCCGGGTCCGCGACCGCACGCCGTACCAGAAGGGCTTCTCGATGGGCCGCCTGGCCAAGCTGGTCGACCGCGAGGACGCCGACCGCGCCGACCTCGTCGACCTCGCGCGCCTCGCCGGCGAGGTCCTGGCCGACGATCACGCCCGCGCCCCCCTCCTCGACGGCGGCGTCGCCGCGCCGGCCATCGCCGCCGCCCTCGGGGACGACCCCGTCGCCTTCGCCGCCGA